>JAGAKD010000007.1 GCA_017625815.1 Lachnospiraceae bacterium
CCCTATAAATGTATTTAGATAAAATTACTCTAGCATAAATTTCCCTTAATTTATTCATAATTCGTCCTACATTTTCTCTCCTACTTCTACAGATTTCGAGCTTAATTACAAGGATACTGGCCTATCGTTCATTTAGGTAACTAAAATATTTCCTATTTTGCAAAAATCAACACTCCTTGATTTGATTTTTTTGCATATACTGTTTATAATGTAACTCACTATAAATGTTTAATTAAGCATTTATAGTAGAGATATTTTGTTATTTTGTTGGAGGAAAACATGACTAAATTTAAAATGAAAAGATTTTTGGCATTAGCCATATCAGCCATTATGATGTTTTCATTATGTGGTTGTGACAAAAAGAAAGATGAAAAAGAAGAAAAATCATCTGACGCGGCTGTAGCAGAACAGCAGGAATTTGATCAGTGGCTTTGGGACTCCTTTGAGGAGAGTGTAACCAGCGACACTATCACATTGCATTATACTCTTGCACACCCAGAGGATTTTGGTGTAAATGCACCTGAGGTAACCTATGGCGATGCAGACCTTAGCGAAGAAGCTTTGGCGGAGGATAAAACTGAAACTGAGGACACTTTAAAGGAGATGGATGCATTTGATTATGACCTTCTCACTGAGGACCAACAGTTCACTTACGATATCCTTTACGATTATGTTGAAACTAGTTTGGAGTTCTACGATTATGTATATCTCTACGAGCCATTTGCATATACAAGTGGTTTACACGCTAATCTTCCTATTACATTATCAGAGTACACTTTCTATGATAAGGAAGATGTTGAAGACTATTTAAAGCTTTTAGAGCTTGCTCCTGATTACTTCCAGGTTTACTTAGATTTTGAAGAAGTAAAATCCGAAAAAGGACTTTTCATGAATGATAACTGTGCTGACGAAGTAATTAGACAGTGTGAGGAATTTATCGCAGACCCAGAGAAGAATCTTCTTATTGAGACATTTAATGACCATATAGGTGAAGTAGAAGGTCTCTCTGAGCAGGAGATTGAAGATTTCAAGGAAGCCAATTACAATGCAGTTATGGATTACATTATCCCAACCTACGAGAATGTAATTGAAGTATTCGAGGGCTTAAAGGGTACTGGAGAAAATGACTTAGGCCTTTGCCACCTTGAAAACGGCAAGGAATACTATGCCTACCTTATTAAGGATAAAGTTGGAACTGATAGGACACCAGAAGAGATTATCGCTCTCTTAGATGAGCAAATCTCAATAATTATGAACGAGTACACATCTGCAGCTATGGGTAATATGGATGCTTATTTGATGTATTATGAGGACTACACTTCATTCTATCAGGATACCGACCCTAAGGAAACTATTGAGTATTTCGAGGAATGCTTCGACGAGAAATTCCCTGAGATACCTGATATTGATTTTACAGTTACACCAGTTCACGAGTCACTCGAAAATAGCGTGAGCCCTGCATTTTATATGACACCACCTATGGATGACTATGAGAACAACTCTATCTATATAAATGAAGGTTCTGATGCTTCAAATGCCCTTTGGTCAACTTATGCTCACGAAGGTGTTCCTGGACATATGTATCAGTTTGTATACTTCCTTGCAAATGACCCAGAACCAATTCGTACAGTGCTTAACTTTAACGGTTATGCTGAAGGTTGGGCAACCTATGTAGAAAATATGGCATTTGAATACTATGATGGCTACTCAGATCCTATCTACGCTACCTTTGAAGAGATTAATGGCAAGCTCAATCTCCTTGTAAGTGCACGTATCGAAATCGGCGTTAACTATGAGGGATGGACATTAGAAGACACTGAGGATTATTTGACAGAGAATGGTTTCAATGCTGAGGTTGCTGCTGAGATTATGGACTACGTTATTGCAGAACCAGCAAATTATCAGATGTACTGTACTGGATGGCTTGAGTTTGAGGAACTTAGAGCAAAAGCTGAAGATGAGCTTGGCGACAAGTTCGACGAGGTTGAATTCCATAGAGTTCTCCTTGATGCAGGTCCTTGTCAGTTCTATCTTTTAGAGGAAAAGGTAGATGCTTATATTAAAGAAAACAAGTAAGCATTTTTCATAAATTCTATTATAAGATTTGACATTTTTTTCATCAAAATTAAGTTGACTTATGGAGCACTTGCTTATATACTTAATTAGGTTAAGTTTTTACTTTATTTTCACAGTTTACATTTTATCTTGTAACTTTACAAATCAAGTAAAATTAATTATTAAAATAAATTTAGGAGGAATTTTACATGTCAACAAAAGCTTATTATCCAATTAGCGAAATCGGTGCTGGCAAGCCAGGTTTCTCTAAGACTCGTTCAATTATTGAGGCAGCTTTCTACGGCAACAACGTAGTTAAGGTTAACACACTCAAGGAAGCTTACGAGTTAGCAAAGAACTCACCAGGAACTATCGTAACTGATATGCCTATCTTAAGAGGTGAGGAGTTCGGTCTTGAGGCTGATGCTAAGGTTTTATTATTCAACGATGGTGCTGTAACAGGTCGTTACGCAACTGCTCGTAGAATCAAAGGTGAGCCAGGCGTAGATGACGCTAAGCTCGATAAGGTAATTATGGATGCTATCTACGAGACTCGTTGGAAGACTATGTACCACGCTGAGGTATATGTAGGTCTTGATCCAGAGTTCATGGCTAAGGCACATCTCTTAATTCCAGAAGGAGAAGAGAACCTTCTTTACAACTGGATGCTTAACTTCCAGTATATGTCAGATGAGTACGTAAAGATGTACAAGAAGTCACAGCCAATCGGCGGTGGTAACGAGCCAGATATCTACATCTTCTCAGATCCACAGTGGGTACCAGGCAACCGTCCAGACGTTGATTACAGCTGCTTAAGCGATCCACTTACACTTTGCTACTTCGACACTAACGAGAACTGTGCTGCTATCCTTGGTATGAAGTACTTCGGTGAGCACAAGAAGGGTACACTTACTATGGCTTGGGCTCTTGCTAACAGAAATGGTTACGCATCATGCCACGGTGGACAGAAGGAGTACACTCTTGCTGATGGTTCTAAGTTCGTTGCTTCAGTTTACGGATTATCAGGATCAGGTAAGTCAACTCTTACTCATGCTAAGCATAACGGTAAGTACGAGATTAAGGTTCTTCATGATGATGCATTCATCATTAACACTGACACTTGTGCTTCTATCGCACTTGAGCCAACTTACTTCGACAAGACAGCTGATTACCCAACAGGTTGTGAGGATAATGCATATCTTCTTTCAGCTCAGAACTGTTCAGCTACTCTTGATGAGGATGGAAAGATTCAGTTAGTAACTGAGGATATTAGAAATGGTAACGGTCGTGCTATCAAGTCAAAGCTTTGGTCACCAAACCGTGTAGATAAGATTGATGCTCCTGTTAATGCTATCTTCTGGATTATGAAGGATCCTACAATCCCACCAGTAGTTAAGCTTAAGGGTGCTGCTCTTGCATCAGTTATGGGTGCAACTCTTGCAACTAAGACTTCTTCAGCTGAGCGTGTTGCTGCTGGAACTGATATGAATGCTATTCGTATCGTACCTTACGCTAACCCATTCAGAACTTACCCACTCGTTAACGATTACGAGAAGTTTAAGAAGCTTGTTGAGGAGAAGGACGTAGATTGCTACATCATCAACACTGGTGATTTCATGGGCAAGAAGGTTCAGCCAAAGGATACTCTTGGAATCCTTGAGGCAATTGTTGAAGGTAAGGCTTCATTCACTCAGTGGGGACCTTTCGAGGATATCGAGATTATGGATTGGGAAGGCTTCACTCCTGATCTTAACGATGATGCTTACAAGGCTGAGCTTAAGAGCTCAATGGCAACTCGTGTAAACGCTGTTGAAGGCTTTGCTAACAACAAGGGTGGATACGATAAGCTCCCAGATGAGGCTCTTGAGGCACTTAAGAAGCTTGTTAATGCACTTTAATTAGAAGCTTAATATAACCAGAAGGGATTTTGCAAATTGCAAAGTCCCTTTTTTATTGTGAAACATCTTATACACAAATATAACATTGATTAAATACAAATTTTATATTATAATTTACATATGAGAATTTTGTTCTTTAGCATTATAATAAAGGGAGGATTATGCAATGAAATGTACTAATTGCGGAAATGACATTGCTGATGGATTTGCATTCTGCACATCTTGTGGTACTCCAGTACCTGCACCAAGTGCTCCAGCAGATTCAGACAGAACAGTCTTAATTAATCAGGATATGAACAATCCACTCGGACAGTCAGGCGCACCAACACCTGCTGCTCCAGCAGCACCTCAGGGCTTTGCACAGCCTCAGGCTCCTGCAACTCCACAGCCTAACCAGTTTACTCCTAATCCAGGACAGTTCACTGGTCAGCCAGCTCAGAACTTTACTCAGGCTCCACAGCCTAACCAGTTTGCTCCTAACCCAGGACAGTTCACTGGTCAGCCAGCTCAAGGATTCACTCAGGCTCCACAGGGCTTTGGACAGCCTATGATGGGACAGCAACAGCAGGGTTACGGACAGACTATGTACGGTCAGCAGCCTAATATGATGTACAACCAAAGACCAGCTACTCCTAAGGCTCCACGTAAGCCACTTTCAAAGGGTGCTAAGATTGGTATCATTGTTGGTTTAGTTGTAGCGGTTTTAGCAGTTGTATTCTTTACAGTTATCTGGCCTATACTTACTCGCTCAGACCTTAAGGGTGAGTATGTATGCAAGGGTGATTCTTACTACAACACTATAGTATTCGACGAGGGTACATATGTTGTCTACGACGAAGACGGCGATGTTGAAGAAGTTGGTTGCTACACTTGGGATGAAGAAGACGGAGAAATTGAGATGACTTCACTTGAAGGCTATACTAATGAAGCTAAATTCAACCGTGATGATAATGAAGTAAAACTCTACGGTAGCAAGTACAAGTCAACTAACGAAGATGAGACTTTATCATGTGATTTCACTGAGGACTACATCGATGAGTTAGAAAGCAAGGTAGAGGATGCTACAGAAGCCGTATATGACTTTGATGAAGGTTACAATTATTACTACCTTGACAATGATGATTTAGCAGATCCATATGATGATTTCACTGAGGATTTAGCAGCAGAGTTAGATTACGAGAACGATGCAAACCTTAAGTTCTTAATGGAGTCTGGATATATCGAAATCGACATCAGCATGTATAGTGATGGTGAAGTAGATGTATATATCTGGGTATGGTAAGATAATTTCACAATAATAATTTCATTAATATACAAACAAAAATAAACACATATATCTGCATAGGATTTGAGATATATGTGTTTATTTTATGCTAGCAATACATCAAATTAAAATATATGTTTTAAAATTAGTATTTACTTATTTGGTATAATCCTTTTCCTATGAAAAATATACACAAACGCTACTATAATTATCACTGTAGCTATTATGTTTATTGTCCAAGCTTCTGGATTTGCTGCTGTTAAAAAACTTAGTATCATGGTTCCTATCATAAAACCTACTATTATGGAACCACTGTCAAAGTAGAAGTCTCTCCTTGATAATTCTTGATGTTTTGTCATGGCTAAAACTACTCCAAACAACACCACTGCAATAGCCACATACGCCACCGCATACCATATGTAATTTGATATCGCTTCATAGTTATTTAGAGTTGTGGCAGAAAAATACTTATTTATCCAACACTCTTCACCTTCAAATATTACCTTGACAGGTGTCATAGTATACTCCCAACACCCATACTTATGAACTCCATATCTAACTACATTATATTCACAACCACTAGGACTAAGCAGATTGAAAAAACCATATAATTTGTGATAAATGCTATTAGCTTTTGTTTCTAATACACTGTTGAAGGTATGCATAAACATAGCAACAGTTCCTGCACATAGACCGACCACAATTAATTTGTATTCCCATTTTATAACTAAGGCTTCAAGCAAATGTATTGCTCCTAGTATCATAATAAGATAACTGATTGTTGTAATCATCATTCCTAATATACTTTGTCCCAACCATTCTGCTTGCATACTCACAGAATCGAGAAAGCTATCTGCTTTTATGTAGATAATTAGAGCACATACAGACACGGTTAAAAAAGTTATCATCACTTCAATTAATATTTTGTACCACACTACATTCTTCTTTTTTATAGGGAGGGTTGCTAAAAATTCTCTCTCAGTTTGATTTCTTTCATCCATAAATATAAGAAAATGTAAGGCCAGGAAGCCAAGAATAAATATTTTGATATAGTCATCTATAAATAGCTCTCTTATCCTTTCCAATCCTGCAATATTATAATATACCTGCCATTCTAATGCATTGTTGTTCACTTGCATATGAGGCCGTAGAGAAGATAGCTCAACTATAGTTTTTCTAACTATAACCAACAAAAATGTCACAAAAAATAGTAAGTATCTTATACCGTATTGTTTAAGCCATTTTTTCATTTTGCTCAGCCCCCTTTCTGCTTTGAGATGATACATACAATTCTTCTAAGCCCATATCTATTACTTCTATAAGCTCTGCACCCTTACTCTTCAACCATTCTTCTGTCATCTTATCGTAATTATCAATTATGATTGTGTAAACGCTACCTACATTTGATACATTTACAATGTTAGGAAGATTTAATTTACTACTATCTATCCCTCCTGGTATTACAACCTGCAGCTTAACAAATTGTTCCTTTAAGTCATCCACGTTTGTATTATTTGTAACCTTACCATCTTCAATTAAGGTTATAGTATCACAGAGCTTTTCCAAATCTCCCAGGTTATGAGAGCTAATTAAAACTCCTATATTCCCTTTTTCTACCTCCTGAACTAAAATTTCCATGAACTTACTCTTAGCAACCGGATCTAATCCAGATGTAGGCTCGTCAAGAATTAAGTACTCTGGTTGTTTTGAAAGCTCTAGCATAAATCCAAGTCTCATTTTCTGGCCCTTGGATAAATTTTTCACCTTACTTTTCAGAGACAACCCAAACTCTTCATTTAATGTATTAAACTTTTCTTTATTAAAATTTGGATAATAATTCTCATAAAGTCTAACCATCCCAGAAACACTATATCTTCCCAAATAACCACAGTTATCTGAAACATAACCCACTTTATGTTTTACATCCGGATTATCATATATTTTTTCATCGTCATACAATACACTTCCATCATCCGGCTTATATATTCCTGTAATACACTTAATCAACGTGGTTTTTCCAGCTCCATTATTGCCAATTAAGCCTCGTATCTCACCACGAGATACAGTCAAATATATATGCTCTATAACAGGTATTTTGCTATATCTTTTTGAAACATTTTCTACCTTAATCATTAGCTCATCTCCCTATACAAATTTCTAATCAACTCAACTATATGCTCCTCATCATAGCCCATCATCTTAAGCTCTATAATCTTTGATTGAAACTCCTTGCTTATCTGCTCCACCTTTTCTTCATCTGGCTTCTTTTCAATTTTCAGAGCTATAAATGTGCCTTTACCCCTTATGGTTTCTATAATCCCCTGTCGCTCTAATTCCTGATATGCTTTGGCAACAGTACCAGGTGTAATACTAAGTTCAAGAGCCATTTTTCTTACAGAAGGAATAATAGTTCCTGCTTCCAAGTTACCTTTCATTACATGATATTTTATCTGTTCTATTATCTGCTCGTATATAGGTGTATCACTTTTAAAATCTAAATTAATCACACTTTCACCTCCTCTATACTTTTCGCAACTGTACCACTTGTATTGATACAGTTATAACACACTATTTTTATGTTGTCAACATATTAATATAATTTAGCAAAACAAAAACCATTTCCTTTGCACAAAAAAAGAGCTACCTACTATAAGGTAACTCTTTTAACATTGGGGAAAAACTTAGTCTTCCTTCTTATCTATGTATTTGTTAAGTGTCTCTACAACTGTATTTAAGTTGTATGGCTTAGCAATATAATCATCAAGCTTGTTCTCAAGGATACGCTCCTTATCACCAAACATAGCTCTTGCTGTTACTGCGATGATAGGAAGTCTCTTCTTGTGCTCCTTGTTCTCAATATCTCTAATCTCCTGAGTAGCTGCGATACCATCCATAACTGGCATCTGTACATCAAAGAGTGCTGCGTCATATTCCTTCTGCTTGAAGAGTTCTACAGCCTTCTCACCATTCTCAGCGATATCATATGAGAAGCCTGCCATACCAAGAAGCTTACCTATAACCTGCTGGTTAACTGGTTCATCCTCAGCAACAAGAATTCTTGCTTTGCTGTGTGCGTTGATTGAGAAGAGTGCTGCATCATCCTTCTTCTCCTCAGCTTCCTTCTGAGCCTCAACCTCTGCTGCCTTAACTATCTTAAGTGGAACCTCTGCAATAAATGTTGAACCGATACCTTCTTTACTCTGAACACTGATTGTACCGCCCATAAGCTCTGCAATCTGCTTAGAGATAACAAGACCAAGTCCTGTTCCACCATACTTTCTAGTATCTGATGCATCTACCTGAGAGAATCTAACAAAAAGCTTGCCCATATCCTTCTCAGAAATACCTATACCTGAATCTGCTACTGCAATTCTAAGTGTAATTGATTCTTTCTCGCCATCAATAGCTGCTACCTTAACTCTTACATTACCTTCAGCTGTAAACTTAAGGGCATTAGAGAGGAGACAATTTAATATCTGCTGAATTCTCTGTCCATCACCCTTAACCAACTTAGGAATGTTATTACCGAATGTACAATCAAGCTGAAGTCCCTTGTTAGTAGCTGTAGGAACCTGAGCTGCAACTGTTTCTTCGATAGCACTCTTAACATCAAATATCTCTTCCTTAAGGTTATACTTACCTGCCTCAAGCTTACTGATATCAAGAATATCGTTGATAAGTCTTAAGAGGTTATCTGCACAATTCTTAGCAGTGAGAAGATTATCTCTATAATCTGCCTGTAAATCATCAGCCATAAGTGTAAGCTGAAGCATTCCTAATATACCATTGATAGGTGTTCTAATCTCGTGACTCATATTTGCAAGGAATTCTGCCTGAGTCTTATATGCTGCATTGGCATCTTCAATTGCTTTTGAAAGCTTGTTCTCTGTTTCCTTCTGGTCAGTGATATCAATAACAACCATGTTGATGTAGTCAGCCTCTGACTTGTACATAACTGTGTTAAATACCTTGCCAAGCTTCTCCATAGTAATCTCAACATCCATGAAGTCGCCTTCCTTAGTTCCAGAAGTGTTGTATGCTGTAAACCAAGCGTTAATATCCTGAAGAACATCAATCTTGCTTTCACCTAAAATCTTGCCCTCGTAATCTGAAGTATCAAGATTGAAATAGCTACCAAACTTCTCGTTAGCCTCTTCTATGCAGTAACCTGTTCCGTTACCCATAGAATCTGTAATAATCTTTGCCTGAGCAAATCCAATAGGGAGGTTCATAAAAAGCTTCTTGTACTTGTCGCTCTTAGAACGACCACCTATCTCGTTGCCACATAATACAAAAATAATAAATCCTGTAACTGCCGCAGATAAAATACCTGCCACAATACCAGCTCCTACAGAGCCGAATATGGCACCCGCTATAATACCTAAGACAACCTCTGCTACCGCTGCTACAATTATCAGTTTTTGCCAGCCAAGTTCTTTTAATTTGTCCATTGATACACCCCTCTATTCTATAGTTTATTTTCTTGAAACGAAAATATCGTCATAATATAATATTGTACTATATATTCACTTCTTGGTCAATGTTCTTGTTATCATTTTCTTCTAGATTTTTCTTGGATTTCTCCTTGTTGTAATGAAGTATACCAAGCATAAAAACAATCAAGGAAACAAAGGTAATTCCCATACCAAGATATAAGCCTCTAGGTGTGTATATCATTTCTACAGTATGACTTCCAGGTACCATAGGCACCGCTATAAACGAACCACAGGCAACTGTATATTCTACCTCTTCGCCATCTACATAAACCTTCCATCCCTCATCGTAAGGAATTGAAGTAAACATTATCTGATTAGGTGGCAGATTTATCTCGCCACGAATATAACCATCATCATATTCAAGTACCTGAAGCTGGTTTAATGCAAGTCTAGAATATACCTGCTCATATACATCCTTCTTAAATATACCTGCTGTTAGAGAAGGCACATAATTTTCTCCTGCTGTAACACTTCTATAATAGTACTCAACACTGACATAATCTCCTTCTTCAAGCTCCCCTAGGTGGAATATCTGAGACTGGTATCTATCTCTAGTGAGCTTCTCACCATTTACAAAAAATGTTATCTCTGTAAGGTAATTTCCTCTACAATTTAGATAGTAATCTCCTGCATTTTCTACATAGAAGGAAACTATAAAGCTAGTCTCTCCGCTCTTTTCCGGAGTAAAGCTTATATATCCATTTGCACTAGCTGATACATAACCATTGTCAGTATCCGCAATCATATCAACAACCTGACTCTCAAAGAAATCCCCCTGGCCCACCATACATAAGGCAAGATTTTCCTGGCCCACCATGGCTCTCCATGCGTTTCTATCCCAGTTTAGAGTCTCGTCATTGACAGCAAAACCTATAGATAATGGATATGGATTTTCATATATACCCACACCATCTACCGTATCAACATAGGCAAAATCAAAATTATTGTAATCTCCATCTCTTCCTAAGAGATATCTCACATTAAATATAGAATTGGTAAATGGAGTTGAACCCATATACAAGAACTCATTTGCCCCTGTATAGAATCCAAGTCTTCCCATAGTAGTTACCATCTCTCCAAGCACCGTTGAACAAAATGTTCCCACACTAGGCATATTATGCCAAGTAGCCTCATCTAATACGGTGGAATCCACCAGCTCAGCTCTATAAAATCCTGCTTCATCTTCCACTGCCATATCCTTTACCACATCATATGCAGCTGTTACCTGAGGGGTTGTGGAAAATTTTTCTACCGGTGTAGTGTAACCATTGTCCTGAAAACCATATGCACCATTTGCCACTGCTTCAATACAACAAACTATGGTAAGAACCATGGCAAATATCTGCTTATTTGCCACCTTTCCTATACGGAAAGCAAGGCACCATAACATATAAAACGCCAATAAGGCAACTGATGATACCGCCATAAATGTAGTAACATATCCAGTCATATGATTAGATATATAGACAACATATAATATAGCCAAATCCCCTGCCACAATAAGCTTCCATGGCTTCGTGTTCTTAAGGTCTCTTAATTCATCATATGCCATGCTTAGCAGGACAAAAATAAACAAAAATGAAAATCTATTTGGTATTCCATATTGGTTGTGGAAACCATGCCAAATATAATTCGGCAAAGCATTATTAAAGCTTACTACAAGTAAAACTAGTAGTAATATTTTTTTAATGTGTTCAAAAGGTTTTTTATTGATAGTAAATATATATAGGAACATCACAAACACTGCAAACATTCCACAATATAGATTTACTCCACCATCAAAGGTCTGATTTGTTATAGGCTGAGTGAAAAATAATTGCTGTTTAAGCAATACAAATATATCACCATACCACTCTGACTTTGGAAGCTTCATTTCCCCCGAAGAAGTTGACATAATGCCGAG
Source organism: Lachnospiraceae bacterium (assembly GCA_017625815.1). GTDB lineage: Bacteria > Bacillota > Clostridia > Lachnospirales > Lachnospiraceae > Coprococcus_C. Next base: position 11,617 of record JAGAKD010000007.1, read on the forward strand.
GTATGCTGGTATAAGCGAAAACATTGCAAGCCCGCCTGACACCAAGGAATACAGTGCAAATCTAATACCGTTGAAGAAGAAATCCTTAATCTTTTTGTGACTGTAGACAAAGAACCAAAGCACCATAAAAACACATATCATAAAGCCTATATAGTAATTACAATACAAGCAGTAGAATAGCGATATAACATAAAGCTTTGGATCCTTTTCCTTCATCAGTCGCTCAAAACCGAGAATAACCAATGGGAACATCAGTATACAGTCCATCCACATAAGGCACCAGTTAAAGGATATAACATAATTGCTCAAGGCATATGCTACAGCAATTGCTATTATATAAAAATCCTTTCTTGGCTTGCCACCTTCCTTATGAGCAAGGTAATATGCCATAGTTGTTGAACTAAGACATATCTTAAGCACAGTAAGAAAGCACATACCTAGAACAATATTTTCTTTGCTAAAGAACAAAATAATATAGTTCATAGGACTGTTAAGATAGTAGGCTGCAAGAGACATAAAGTTTGAGCCCATTGCTATATTCCATGTATAAAACAAACTGCCTTCATTAAGAAGCTTGTGTCTATATTCTGAAAAGAAAGGAACATATTGATGGTTACTATCTATAAGAGTTAAACCATTATCACCAAATGGAACAATTCTCATGGCAATGCATACAGCCAGCATAAGAACTGCCACTATGAAAAAGGATATGTAGTAGCAATAGTTATCCTTAAGATTTTGCGTAAAGCTTTTTCTCTCCTTATTAAATACAAAGACATAGCTAAATATGTAATTCAGCACTAGAACTACAAACTGCACACATATTTTTGACAAAACCTCTCCCACACGGAAACTGTCGCATAATATGGCAAAGCCTAAAACCTCTATAACCATAGAGATAAGTCTTGCACCTACAAAGGTTGCAGCCTCACTAATAGTCTTGTAAAATCCTTTTGTTTTACTTCTAAAAACAAAAAACTTTGCCGCAAAATAGGCAAATGTTATAGCCACCGAAATGGCTATAACATTGCATACGTTTCTGTCTATAGATGTAAAACTTCTCAGAACAAAAAATGTTATTAAATTGACAAGTGTTGTACAGCCTCCCGCAACGATATAACGTATCTTATCATTATCAAGAAGCTTTTTTATTAAAGCTAACATCTATTCATAGAACTCCTAGTAAAGTAATCCTGTCATAAGGTAAATAAGTGGTGAGTTCCAGTAAATTGTAATCTCATTACATGAGAAACTCTGCTCATTATCAACATAACAAAGTGCCTTTGGATATCCATATAATACTGCCTTTGCATATGGATCCTCAAGGTTTCCATCAGGTCCACCAACAAGCATACCTGGCATTGTAGTATCAAGAACCTGTGATGGTCTGTGGTGTGTTGCTATTGGTGAAAGTGTACCATAACCAGTTACATAACAATAACCTGTAGCATTTACACCAAAGATATAATCTCTATGCTTCTTAGCATATTCTACATATTCGTCATTTGGCTGAAGGTTGTTTGCTACAAGGAGTAACATACCATTGTCAGCAACGTCCTTGTTACTTCCCCAAGCATATGTCTTAAGTCCCATGAAGAAGCCGTCCTTCTTACATGACTCTAAAAGTGTATCAGCCATGCTAATTATCTTTTCCTTTGCCTGAGCCTGAACATCTGCATCTATACCCTCTGCCTTAGCAAGGTCGTAAAGAGCATAAGTTCCGATACTTGCCCAACCAAAACCTGTGTTGTACTTTTCTGCTAAGCAAGCATTGATAGTCTCTAAGTATGAATCGTCACCAGTTGCGATATACATCTCAGTTGAAGCCCAAAGTAACTCGTCCTCAAGGAATGCATCTGGATATTCACCAGTAACTATTTCCTCTGGATTCTTGTAACCTTCCATATCTGGATTTGCCTCTAAGAATGCATATGCCTTCTTAGCTGCCTCAAGACACTTATCAGCGTATGCCGAATCAATGTCCTTATATACTACTGAAGCCTTAGCCATAACTGCTGCGAAATCAGCTGTTGCAGCATATGATATAGGAGCTAATACAAGAGGATCAATCTCATCTACTGCAAGTACAGTCTCTGGGAATACAAGAGCTGTTACCTTGTGATATACACCACCTGACGCTGCATCCTGCATCTTAAACATCCAATCAAGCTCATATCTAGCCTCATCTAAAAGGTCCGGTGTTCCATTTCCACTTTCTGGAATTCCCATGTCATCTGAAGTCTGTCCGAAATCTTCATATGCGAGGAATAAATCCTGCACTGTCTTTGCACCAGGTACTACGTAACGTCCATAGTCACCTGCATCATGCCAACCACCTGAAACATCAACTGTTGTTCCTGAAGTATCACCGTAAACAGTTGCCTCAGCAGTATGACATGCTTCATGAGCAAATACACCTGAAATATTCTCATCTAATGCACAACCACATCTCTGGTTGTAAAGCATTAGAACAACATCCTTATACACATCATCATACAAGCCTTCGCCTATACTAAACTCATATGAAGCACCTGATGGACAAGAGATAACCTTGTATCTACCAGGAGTGTTGAGTGCTGTAAAATCACCCTGGTATAATGTTGAACCAGCATTTGGATCGAAGATAAGGTCTGATGTATATGGTCCTACAAATACCTCTTCGTTAGTATCAACATTAATAATCTTAAACTTAGTGTCATCACCTGATGTAACAATAACTGTCTTAACATCATCTGGCTCGTAACCAATCTGGTTAACCTTTACCTGAATTGGAGTTGGTGCTCCAACAATCTTCTCTGCATTTGAACTATCTGTTACAAAAAGTGAAATATTATCGAAGTAAACCTTGTGAGCAGGAAGCTCTGGCTGTCCCTCATAGTGACCCATATTAACAACAAATCTAGGTGCTGGGTCTGAGTTCTCTTCCATAGTGAACTCCATAGTTACAGTCTGCTTCTCTGTTGTAATATTAGTTAAATCACTTGCATATGCGTGATAGTCACCGCCATTAACCTGAACTCTCCACTCAGCAACTCTATCGATAGTTGAGTACACATCAAATGACACTGTATATACACAGCCCTTCGCCATAGTAAATCCATCAAAATAAATCTGAATTCCGTGCTCAACATTTCCTGTGCCTGCTATGTCGGCTACCATCTCACCATTCTCAACGTAAAGGTCAAATTTACCTCCGTTCACATATGTAGTGAAGCCGCCTAACTCTCCATCATCAAAGTTAAGACCTAATACATCTGCACCCTCTACTGTAGTAAATCTATCGTCCTCTACTACAGGAACTGCCGTTGTATCCCACACTCCATCATCTACAAACTCTGTTGTTGCCTCTGTAGACTCAGTCTCTACAGCATCTGTTGATGAAGCTGTCTCAGTTGTGTCTTTTTCGTCCTTCTTGCCACATGCAGCCATGGAAAGTGCCATAGTAGCAACAAGTGCAAATGCAGTTAATTTCTTAAAACGTCTCATCATTATCCTCCTTTTTATTTATTACAAAATGATATAACCTGATCGTATATCATATCACCGCCGAATATATCTAGGGCGCTTCCTATGGTAACATCTAATCTGTCTCGTCCAAGTTTTTTTAGCTTTTCTAAATCTTCAAAGGAACCTACACCACCTGCATAAGTCATAGACAATTTTCCCCAGGAACCTAAGAGCTTGGCTAAGTCCTCCTCAATACCCGACGCTTTACCTTCCACATCTACTGCATGAATCAAGTATTCGTCGCAATATGAAGCTAGCATATCTAATGTTTCTTCATTAACAACTACGTTGGTGAACTTCTGCCATCTATCAGTAACTATGTAGTACTTGCCATCTCGTCGTCTACAGCTAAGGTCAAGGACTAGTCTATCCTTGCCAACCGCATCCACCATAGCTTGAAGATTGGAGAAGTTAATCTCTCCGTCCTTAAATACATATGATGTGACAATAACATGAGATGCTCCCATATCAAGAAAGCTTTTCCCATTGTCAGGGTTAATCCCCCCACCTATCTGCAATCCACCTGGATATACACTAAGTGCAAGCCTCGCTTGAGCAACATCTGCATCATAGTACTGACTTCCTACTGGATTAAGAAGAATAATGTGTCCTCCCTTTATGCCACTTCTCTTATACATATCGGCGTAAAAATCCGCGTTTAAGTCTGACACAAAGTTCTCTCTAGCACTATCCGCCTCGTCCTTAAGACTGCCACCAACTATCTGTTTTACAGAACCATTATGAATATCTATACATGGTCGAAACTTCATAAAAATCCTCCAATCTGCCGCCCTTTTAAGTTGAAATATATATTTCACTTTATAAGACTATACAGACCATTTGATTGTATCATAATACACTATTTTATTCAACAGAATTCCCACTTTACGTTACAGCTTATATGGTGGTATAATTTACGGAAATATAATTTTTACTAAATTACTATATTGTTTAATTTACAATAAACAAAATATATAATATTACCAATCGGGAGGTTATTATGATTAACAATCTTAAGCAGGATTTAAATGATTGCTATATGTACGGAGACATTATTACGCATCAGGGTTTTGGTCCTAAGACTGGAATCACTATGCGTGAGATGATTCGTTTTGATTTAATACAGTTTTTAGCTTATCTTCTCGATTCATCTAACACTAATCTTTATCCAGAGATAGGCTTCTTTCATCAGTATTTAGGGGAGTATTTTACTGCTGAAAAACTACTTAGATTTAGAGCTGACAGAGTAACAGGAGAAAAATTTGGTTCAGAAGTTCCTCGTTCATTTACTTATTTTGCAGAGGCTGATTTATCAGGAAAGTCTGCTTATACCACTAAGGGCTTTTCTAAATCAAGAAATCTACTCAACCTATACGAGCAGTTAGGACAAGAATTTATCGCAATCAACAGTAATGTAACTGAAGAAGAGCTAAAACGTTTGACTGACTATACATTTATGATTGAAGAATACCTTCGCAAATATAATCTCTACGAAGCAGGCCAAGGTCCTATCAAGGCCACTCCTGGAGCAATTAAGACTAGCTCTAAGTCTACTAAAAAGGATACCAAGTCTACTTTAGAAGGTATGAAGGGTAAGCTTAACAAGGACGAGATTAAGGAAGAGGATCTCACCTTAGAAGAGGTTATGGGGGAACTCAACGAGTTAGTAGGCCTTGAGGAAGTAAAAAAAGACATCAAGAGCTTAATCAATCTTCTTAAGGTTAAGAAGCTCCGCGAGGAAAGAGGCATGAAGCAGCCTAAAATGACTCTTCATATGGTTTTCTCAGGTAATCCAGGTACTGGTAAGACTACTGTAGCAAGACTCCTTTCCAAGATATACAAGTGTCTCACTGTTTTGCCAGAAGGACATCTTGTGGAGGTTGACCGTTCTAATTTAGTAGAAGGTTATGTTGGACAGACTGCAACTAAGACAAAAGAGGTTGTAGAAAGTGCATTAGGTGGTGTTCTTTTCATCGATGAAGCATACACTTTAACTGCTGGCAAGGACGGCAAAGATTTTGGACAAGAGGCTGTTGACACTCTCCTTAAACTCATGGAGGATAACCGCGATAATCTGGTTGTTATTGTAGCTGGTTACACTGACCTTATGGAGGAATTCGTCAACTCCAACCCAGGTCTTAAGTCTAGATTCAACAAATACATTTTATTTAAGGACTATACTGGGGATCAGCTTTACGACATCTTTATGTCTATGTGCAAAAAGCAGGATTATATACCTAATGAACCAGGCAAGAAATATATCAAAGAGTACTTCAACACTCTTGTAGACAAGCATTTAGAGAACTTTGCAAATGCTCGTGAAGTTAGAAACTATATGGAGCGTACTATTTCACGTCAGGCAAGCCGTATAGTTGAAATCGACAACCCAACAGACAAGCAACTCAAAACCTTAACCAAATCCGACTTAGAAGAGGAAATATAGTTTTGCTGTAGTAGCACTCTGGCCTCCCTCTACTAATAGGGCATAGGGGTAGTTGAATTTCTGAAGACAATTAGGGTTTTTAGAATTCCTAGGTGCAAGAGCTTTCGATAAATCGTGTCGCGGACGTATGTCTGAGCGTGTCTATGCCGGTGGGGAAATATTTTTTATCAACTTCACGCTTGTGCAAATATCTATGTTTTTAAATTTGCGATGTTTGATTAGGCACTGCCTCGCGAAACTCGTCGCATTTTCAATTAGAAATAAAAAGAAAGTTGTAACTACTTTTCAAAAATGAAATAGTTACAACTTTCTTTTTATTTCTAATTGAAATCTGCTCCTCAGACATCCCTCGGCAGTGCCTTCATCGCAAATTATAAAATCATGATATTTGGTACAAGCTAGTTGTCTAAAAAATATTTCCCCACCGGCATTAGACACGTGAGTTTGCGGAAGCGACACGTAATCAAAAATCGAAAGCTCGAACCGTAGGAATACTTAAACCCGTAAAGTTGCGAAGAAATTCAACTACCCCTATGCCCTATTAGTAGAGGGAGGCCAGGGTGCTACTACAACGCAAATATATTTCCTTCCTTAGTGAAGTTTGGGTTGTAGAATGGGTCTCCGCTGGTGAGTATATTGCTCCAGAGAATTTCGAATAAATTGGTATCAATTCGAATAGCAGTCTCCGCAGGTGTATTTTTCACACTATGATAATACCAATTTGCATCAGCCACAGCTGTCACATAGTAATTCAACTCTCGAAGCTTCAGACAAAAATCTATATCTGTTAGGTTAGTTCTAAACTTATCCGAAAATCCACCAACCTTGTCGTATAATTCCTTCTTTACCATCATACAACAACCACTAACTGCACTGTGATTTGTATTGGCACGATTAAGCATTAGGTAGCTGGTGTCACCCTTTCTAACACCTTGGTGAAGATACGTAGCCACCCCATTAACTCCTATTACAATTCCCTTATGATGAACCGTATTGTTGTCGTTATACATAGTTCCAGACACAGCGCCAGTTCTCTCTTGAATACACACTCCTAACATATCTCCTAAGGTGGTAGGAGTCATCATCTCCAGATTGCTATCTAAGAACAACAAATACTCTCCCTTTGCAATAGATGCGCCGTAATTCCTTTTAGCAGAAATACTATCCAAAGAACCGTTAGTAACCACATGAATATTTCTCCTTTGTGCCTCCATATGTCTGTAAAAGGATAATTTTTCTGTATCATCTGTCTGATCATCTATAATAAGCACTTCAAAATTACTGTATCTTGTTCTCTCAAAAAGAGACTTTAACAGTTTATCCATATGCTCTATAGAGCCAACTGCTGATATAATTATTGAAAGCAATGGATTACCTGGTGTCTCGTAAACCACCTTGTATAATCCCAATGTATCTGTATGGCTGGCTGTTGCATAAACCTTCATTCGCTCTAAATGCGCCGACAGAGCTTTTTTGCTCATAGCATTTATGTTTTCTTTTTTAGGTGTTATACCTGCCGAACGATTATTTTTTCTCCAATGATAAAGAACTCTAGGGATATGCTTTATGTTGGCTGGTGTTTCCACATTCTCACAACACCTTAGTATAAAGTCATAATCCTGACCACCTTCAAATTCTCTATGATATCCCCCAACCGCTCTAGCTAAGCTGGCCTTAACAATAGGGAAATGCTTTATGTAGTTATATGAGCGTAGCAAATCCGGACTGAAATCCGGTTTAAAAGCTGGAGCAGTATACTTGGTTCCATCCTCAGACATCTTGTCCACGTCTGCATACAAAAACTCATATTGTTGTTCCTGTAATTCCTTAACTATGGTAAAGAGGGCATCTTCTGTAATCATATCGTCATGACTCAACATAGCAATATATTCACCTCGTGCCATGGCGATAGCTACATTACTATTCTCAGCAATACCTAAATTTTCCTCCATGAGACGATATTCTATCCTATCATCTTCTTCCATGTACTGCTGTATAACCTTTTCCGTCTCTATACTGTGTAATCTTTCGTATGCAGATACTTTATCTTCATCACCTTCATCCACAGCACGACTTCCGTCCACCAAAACCAGCTGCCAATTAGCATATGTCTGATTAATAACGGATTCTATCATGGAACGTAGGAAAAATTCTGGGGTCATATAAACTGGCACAATAATAGAAATAAGTGGTTCATAGTCAAAATGAGTCTCTCGTTGCAAAGCCAGCTCTTCTTCATCAGCTTCATGATGTTCCTTATACCAGCCATTGTAAGCAAGGCCAGGTCCACTAACCTTATATTTAATGTTGGACCATATTCCACTTGCTCCCTGATGTTTTATATAATTTATGCCTTTTTTGATTTCCTTCAAATCAAACTTCATTCGTATTCCCCCCGAAATAAACGCAAATGAAATTCTGTCAAATCTAAATAGTCAAATATTTTATGCTTCAACCTTAAGTTTCTTTTTTGGTGTCCATACCGATGGACAAAACAGAAGAAGAAGTGGGAATAATTCCAATCTTCCTGCCAACATATCAAACATCAAAACGTATTTTGAAAAATCTGTAAAATGACCAAAATTCTCCATAGGACCCACTAATTCCAGTCCTGGTCCAATGTTATTAATAGTTGCCGACACCGCTGTAAAGTTAGTTACCATTCCCTTTCCTTCTAGAGAAATCAGCAACACAGAGGTTGCAAATATCAAGAAAAATGTTATAAAGTACACATTTGTAGCTCTAAGGGTTTCATGTTCTAAGGGTTTACCCTCCATCTTAATTTTCTTCACACTTCTTGGGTGAAGATAGGAGTTCAACTCCTTTAACATAGTTTTCACTAATATAATAAATCTAGATACTTTAATTCCACCGCCTGTACTACCAGCACATGCACCGATAAACATGAGCATTACCAGTATTGTCTTAGAGGTATCAGGCCACTGGTTAAAGTCCATACTTGAAAAACCTGTGGTAGTCATAATGGAACCAATTTGGAAGAAAATATGTCTTATACAATCTCCTACCTCTGTTATTATATCTTTCATATCAATAAACATAATAACCGCAGATGCAAAAATAATTCCTAAGTATACCCTTAACTCTTCAAACAAAAATGCCTGTTTAAACTTACCCATAAGCAACATGAAGTACACACTAAAATTCACACCGAAAAGTATCATAAACACGGTAACAACCCATTGAATGTATGGACTCGCACTAATGAGGCTGTCATTTCTAATACCAAAGCCACCTGTTCCTGCTGTACCAAAGGCAGTTGTGACAGCTTCAAAAAATCCCATTTTCCCTGCCAGTAAAAATATTATCTCGATGATAGTAAGCACAATATATATACCATACAGATATATAGCGGTATGCCTAACCTTGGGAACTAACTTTCCAACAGATGGGCCAGGCGATTCCGCCCTCATAAGGTTCATATGACTTCCACCTGCCATAGGCAATATGGCAAGCAAGAATACCAATACACCCATTCCACCAATCCAGTGAGTAAAGCTTCTCCAAAACAGGCTACATTTTGCAAGAGCCTCTACATCAGAAAGTATTGTTGCACCAGTAGTTGTAAAACCTGAAATAGTCTCAAACAGTGCATCTGTAAATTTAGGAATATCATTATTTATAACAAATGGCAAACAACCGATAATAGAAAGCAAAATCCAGCTAAGGGCAACCGTTACAAAACCCTCTTTTAAATAAAAATTCATATTTTTAGGTTTTTGTATAACATTTATACAGCCAATCAATGCGCTTCCCAAAAGCACCCACAAAAAGGCAAAACCCTGTTGTTCCCCATATATAATGGCCACTATACAAGGCAGTAACATAAATACTGCCTCGATAACCATTATCCATCCTAATATATATCTTACAACCGAATAGTTCATAACCTTGTCCCTACTTTAGTATATCCTTAATATCTGTAAATCCAGTATGTGTGGTTACCACAATAACCTTATCTCCGGCACTTATTGTATGATTACCACGAGGAATTACTATTTTCCCCTTATGTACGATACAAGCTAAAAGCAATTTATCCTTTAGCTTAAGCTCCATAAGTGGTATTCCTATTACCGGCGAATCCTTTTCAACCTTAAACTCCAAAGCTTCTGCCCTATTGTCAAATATATGATACAGCGTTTCAATATTGCTTCCTATGGAGTTCTGCATAGCACGTACATATCTTATAATGGACTCAGAAGTCATGTATCTTGGATACATTACGCTTCCCAAATCCATACTGTCGATTACATTTGTAAATGTACTTCTATTTATCTTAGTTATAACCTTTGTATCAGAGCAAGACTTAGCAAATAATGTAAGAAGAATATTTTCTTCATCCAATCCTGTAAGAGGAACAAAGGACTCTATGCTCTCAATTCCCTCTTCTCGAAGTAAGCCTTCATCTCCACCATCGCCATGAATAATAAGGGTGTCCGGTAACAAAAGACTAAGTTCCTCACATCTTTTGTTGTCTCTTTCAATTATCTTTACATCTATGTTCATATCTGTAAGCTGTTTTGCCAGATAATATGATGTTTTACCACCTCCGATAATCATACAGTTCTTGACCTGATGAGTATCTACACCTATCTGCTTGAAAAATCTGTGTGAATTAACCGGCGTAGCTAAAAAGGAAACCACATCACCTTCTAAAAGAGTAGTAGAACCATCCGGTATTACCAGCTCTCCATCTCTTTCCACGCCACAAACAAGCAAATCACATTTTAAATCTCGAAGCTCATATATATGCTTTTCGTTTAGTATATTGCCCTTCGGAATCTTGAATTTAATTAACTCCGCATGTCCCTTTGCAAAAGAATTAATTCCAAGAGCTGTGGGCATACGAAGCAGTCTCGCCATCTCTGTAGCGGTTTCCCACTCTGGGTTGATAATAAGTGATATCCCAAGCTGCTCTCTCAGATAACTTAGCTCACCCAAGTAGTCCGGATTTCTGACTCTAGCGATAGCAGCACATTCTCCTACCTTTCTAGCTACGGTACAACATAGTAGATTTAGCTCATCTGAATCCGTAACGGCTATAAATACATCTGCGGTCTCTATTCCCGCCTCTATCTGAACGCTGTAGCTTCCACCATTGCCAGTGATTCCCATAACATCGTAATCACCAACTACTCTTTGCACTACCTCTGATTTTAAATCAATAACCGAAATATCGTGATTTTCTCCGCTAAGACGCTCTACCAAGGTAGTACCCACCTTACCACAGCCTACTATAATTATATTTAGTCCCTGCTTACTTTTTGAAAATGGATTTTTCATAATTATGCCTCTCTAATTTGCAAACATTTGTGCCCAATACATACCATAATCTGACTCTGAATCATACCAACAACCTAAGCCCATGCGTGTATAGCTAGAATCAATCATATTCGCATAGTGACCTGGTGAATTAACCCAACCCTGTACTACAGACTCTGGTGACCAATAGCCTGCTGCTATATTTTCACCACAGGCACCATATGATGCTCCCGCTTCATCTAATGCTGTAAAGCAAGATGAACCATCTGGTCTAGTATGTGAAAATGATGTTGCACACTCCTTAGCTCTAATCTTTGCTGCCGCAGTGATTGTGCCATCCAAGGTGAGTGCTGGTGCTCCAACTTTAGCTCTTTCCTCATTAACTAGAGTAAGTACTGCATTAGCATACTCTAAATAATATGCCTCCTGCTGAGCTTCTGTGGTTGCTTCTGTGGTTGCGCTTCCACCTGAATTTGAACCACTTCCATTTCCTGAGTCAGAACCACTTCCTGAACCATTACCTGCATCTGAACCACTGTTTCCTGTGCCTGAGTCACTTCCTGAACCAGAATTATTTCCCGAACCGGAATTATTTCCTGAACCTGAATCTGTAGTGTCATTAGTATTTCCCATATCACCAGATTCTGTTTCATTAGGTAATACAGTTACATTTATCTGAGCCTTATCTGACTCTCCACTAACCTTAACTGTAATTACACAGCTACCTGCCGCAACAGCCTCTATCTCGCCATCAACTACAGTTGCAACTCCTGTGTTGCTACTTGACCAAAGGAGTTTGTAATCTTCTAAATCATCCGGTGTAACTGTGGCAACAACCGCTTCCTTATCGCCTATCTCCATCTCAAGTTTGTCCTTGTCAACTTCAATAGTAACCTCTATCTCCTCTGCTTCTGTTGTTGTAGCAGTAGTTGCCTCTGTAGTCGCTTCTGCGTCTTCTTGTGTTGCCACTGCATCAGAATCCGAAGCAACTTCTGTGGTATCCTTCTTGTCGTTACATCCAGCTAAACCAAACAACAACGCGAGGGTTATTATGGATAATGAAATTCTATTAATTTTTCTCTTCATATCAAAACCTCCTTTTTAGTCTCTCCCATTTATAAAAAACAAACTAAAAATATAATTATAATTTACCACAATATCATATAAACAACAAGAAAAAAGCAGAAGAAACCTCTTGTTCCTTCTGCTCTTTTATAATCAATAAGCATTTATCTAGAAATTTATTTTAATATACATGCTTTTGCATTTTCCAATGCATCAATTACTCTATCGCACCATGCATCAAATTCTAAGTCCTCCACCTGAAGCTCAGAATGCTTTGCTATATAATCAAGTGCTATTCTAACACCTTGATTAAAAGGTATTCTAGTTGTCATCTCAGGTACTATCTTCTTTAGCTTGCTATTGTCAAACACAACAGATGTTGACTTATCCCCTATTAAGCTACCTGTAAAATCATAGCCATATACATCACCTGTAGCTGCCAAAAATTCCGCTGACACATGATAAGGCTTTAGGGTGACTCCAAGAGCATCTGCTATGGTAGCATATATCTGATTCCAGGTGAGAACCTCGTCTCCAGTTATATGAAATGCCTCACCTATCGCATGGCGGTTACCCATAAGTCCCGTAAATCCAACAGCAAAATCTCTGTTAAAGGTAAGATGCCAAAGAGATGTTCCATCTCCCTGTATAATAACTGGCTTTCCTTCCTGCATTCGCTTAATAACCTGCCAGAACCCATTTTTACCGTGAACTCCAAGTGGTATATTACGCTCATCATAGGTGTGACTAGGGCGAACAATAGTTATAGGAAATCCTTCTTCACGATACATTTTCATTAAAAATTCTTCGCAGGCAATCTTGTCCCTTGAATACTGCCAATATGGATTTGCAAGAGTCGTCCCTTCTGTAATCACATATGAAGCTGCTGGCTTATGATATGCGGAAGCAGAGCTTATATAAATGTACTGTTTAGTCTTTCCCTTGAAAAGTCGATAATCTCTCTCAACATCTTCAACATGGAAGCCTATAAACTCACATACCACATCAAAGCTCATATCTTTAATCTTCGCCTCAACATCTGCTTCATCCTTAATATCAGCTATTATCTGATGTGCTCCATCCGGCATAACCTCAGACCTGTTACCACGATTGAGCAACCACACCTCCCAATTAAGTTCCTCAACCAAACGTTTTACTATAGCTGTGCTAATTATTCCCGTTCCACCAATAAATAAGGCTGTCACAATAACTCCTCCTTTTTCTCTTGATAATAATTTATTCGTCTGGCACAATCCGCTATATCCTGCACCAGGTCATTTCTCTTTTTATACAGAGGAGTTAAGCTCTGAGTAAATGCGTAATCCTGTATTATTTTATGTTCATGTTCTACTAAATACAATATTACTGGGTCTTTACACTTATTAAATAAAGTCAAAAAGTAAGGCATTACTATAATGAGCCACATAAGTCCAAGTACCTTCTCGGCATTTCCTGGAAAGAGTCCCGCTATAACAGCCAGACCAACTGCCACCAAGACAAATGTAATAATTTGTCTTTTAACTACAGACATTTGAACATCTATATCAATTATTTTATCCTGCAAGGTCTTATCCTTTATCTCTAGGCTTGCTTTTTCTCTCTCAAGAGCTTTTAACTCCTTAGTGTAATGTTCTAGCAATTCCTCACTCTGCACATTGCTTAAAACATCTCTCTTTAGAGCAAATGCATTAGTGGCAGAATCAGCTTCGTTTTTCTCTAATGTATTCACACCTGAGTTATCTCCGTATGCTTTTTCTTCCTTTGCCTTCATCTGAACAAAAAGCATCATCTCTCGGTCTCGTTTTTGCTCAGAAAGTCGGGTAATCTCCTTATGTACATCCTTTATTTGTGCCTTTAGCATGGCAATTCTTTCTTCCGACATCTGTCTTTCTACCTCAAAGGTAACAAGCCCCTTGTCTGTATCCCTGTTTTTGCCCAGAGGATTGAGTTTACCCAACATCTTAAATTCAGGTAACCAAAGCTTCACGCACACAAAAGCACAAATTGCAAGGCCTAGTATAGCTATAAGCATTAATATAGATGCTGATTTAATATCAGTGCCTAAACCAGAGTCAACAGCTTCTCTTATCTCACAATAGGAAGAAATAATAAGCACAACACATAAAACAGCCACAGCAGTAAAAGGAATAATATAATTCATGCGAGTTTTCGCCTTAGCCGCCGTCATTTCCTTTCTCTTGTGAATATACCTTAACTTGAACTCTTCATTAGATAGTTCAAGGTCAAGCATAACCTTGCTTTCCTTGCATTTGTTCAATCTATCTGCAATTGTAATTAGTTCTGTATCATTACAGCCTGCTATATCCCAACCCATAGTAATCCCCCATATATTTCATAACCATTTTTCTATCAATCCTGCCTTCTCATAACCACCACCATCTCACAATGCATCGGTTGCCGAAGAAGAATACAATTCTTCAAAAGTGTCTAATGAAGAAGAACACAATTCTTCGGCACCCAATTCCTCACAAAAATTCTGTCTGTCATCATCTAATTTCATCTCATCACTAACATTCAACAA
>JAGAKD010000091.1 GCA_017625815.1 Lachnospiraceae bacterium
ACCACTTACTCCAGGAATAACCATAGTAGCTGCTGTAATTATTCCTATGAAGAAAACTATAACCATAGTTTTAATATCAGCATTAAGTAAAACGCCACTGTTTTCGTCGCCGTTCATCATTGCCATAGCAATTGCAATTGCAGCAAGTATGATAAAAAGAAGAACATTTATTATCATTGATTTTTTTGTGTCTTTAGCCCATCCTTCTTTTAATGATTTTATAATCATTGGCAAACCACCAAGGATAAGGCCTGTAAATGCAAGAGATGTTCCTAAGGGCTGATTTTCAAGTAACCATCCAATTATGAAGGTAAATCCTACAATACCTACCACCATTCCAATTGCGATAGGTAGTAATGTTATTATACTTTTTTTGAAATCTTTAAATAGATTTGATATGGAAGATAAGATTTTGTCATATATTCCAAATGATACAGCCATTGTACCACCACTTACTCCTGGGATAACATTAGCAATTCCAACAAAAATACCTTTTATAATATCTATTAAGAGCTTCATATTTTTTTAGAACCATCCTTTTTTAAAATATATGTTTAATTAGCGTACGAGATACATTATACATCTTGAATTTTATAAAATCAATCAAATTACTATATACTTCCTTAAGTATGTATATGGCAATGCTTGTCTATGTTATTTTTTTTTGTTATAATGATGTGACAGTTTGATTTGTTATAACATAGGAGAAGAATAATGAAGATTAAGAGAATATTAATATATGCATTATTTGTGATACTATTACTCTTCTGCGTTGGATGTGGAAAAAAGGATAATAAAACGGCAGTCACTGATGAAACATCTGAAAGCGTAAGGCAGGACGTTCATATAGATAATATGCAGGTGGATTCGGAGACTAATGAGTCGCCTGATATTACTGTTGATGAAGCAGGTTTTACTGTGACAGATGATTATGTCAAGACCTCTGGTATGACAGTGAATGTTAGAGTTTCACCAAGTACAGATGCTACTATATATCAGATGCTTGAAGATGGAGTAGTTTTAAAAAGAACAGGATATAATGACCAGTGGACCAGGGTTAAAATTGATGGAACAGATTTCTATATACATTCTGATTATGTTGTGGAGACTGAACCCCCAGAAGAGCCTATAGTGGATGAGAAAATAGATATTGCTTCACCGTCTGATGCAGCTTCAGAAAAGGTTAAGAGGGTTGTTATTGACCCTGGCAATCAGGCTAATCCAAATGCTGCCCAGGAGCAGATTGGACCAGGTAGCGAAGAGACTAAGCAAGGAATATCTAGTGGTAAAGTAGGTGTTGCCTATGGAACAAAGGAATATGAGCTTAATTTGGTATATGCCAATCTTTTAAAGGCTGAACTAGAAAAACGTGGCTATGAAGTTATATTGACTAGAGATAGCAATAATGTTGATTTAACCAATAAACAAAGAGCAGAGTTTGCTAATCAGTCGGGAGCTACAGTGTTTATTAGAATACAGATGAATTATAGTTCAAATGATGACCTCACTGGTGTTATGGCATTATGTATGTCTGAGGCAAGTCAGTATAATGCTGAGTTATACACTGAAAGCTATGCGTTATCAACAAGATTATTACAGGGTATAACAGAATCCACGAATGCTATTAACCATGGTATATATGAAACCAATGAAATGACTTGTATCAATTGGAGTGAAATTCCTGTAGCAGTTATTAAGCTAGGTTTTTTAAGCAATGCGGGAGAGGAAGCTAACCTAGTGTCTGATGAGTACAAAAATAAACTGGTGCAGGGTATTGCCAATGGTATAGATTACTATTTTGAACAATAATGAGGAGGACTGTATATGAGAGATTATTTATTGGTTTGTGATTCAACAGCGGATTTACCTATAGACGTTGTAAAGGAATTGGGAGTTAAGATTATACCTTTTTCCTACTCCATAGCAGATGAACCATTTAATTATTATCTAGATGAGAGAGATGGAGATATAAAGAATTTCTATGATAAGCTTAGAGATGGAGCTATGCTGGTTACATCTCAGGTTAATCCTAATCTTTATAAGGAATATTTCCGAGAGGTTTTGGCGCAAGATAAAGACATACTTTATATGTGCTTTACGTCAGGACTTAGCGGTTCATATCAGTCGGCTATGTTAGGTGCGGATATGGCTTTGGAAAAATATCCAGATGCTAGAATTGAAGTAGTAGACACTTTGTCTGCAAGTGTTGGTGAGGGTGTATTCTTATATCTCGCAGCAAAAATGAAAGAAACTGGCAAATCCTTCGATGATTTGTTAGCTTGGGTAAATGAAAATAGATTAAAAGTAAGACATTGGTTTTTAGTGGAGGATTTGTTCCATTTACAAAGAGGTGGAAGACTTTCTGCAGTTGGTGCTATAGTAGGTAGTGCACTTAAAATTAAACCGATTCTTAGTGTTGATGAGGAGGGCAAGCTGGTCGTAAAAGCTAAGACTAGAGGTCTTGGAAAAGCTCTCGATTATCTCTTACAAAAAACTGTTGAAGAAGGTGGAGATTTGTCTTCTCTTGTTGCAGTGATTGGTAATGCGGATGCTATGGAAAACGCAGAAAAATTGAAATCTATGGTTGTTGAAGCTGGTATGAAGGAAGAGAACATAATGATAGCTCCTATTGGACCTATTATAGGAGCTCACGTTGGTGCTGGAATGACAGCTATTGCCTTTATAATGCCATAGGTATATGGAAAATATTACACAAAAGAATAGACGACTTGACACACATTCCTAAGAATGTTACAATACTTTTGTAACAATTATGTAACAGTTTTTTGTTGCGACCTTTTTTAGGATGGTACAAGATGAGTAAAAGAACTAAGTTAAAACTTAAGAATTTTAGACTATATATCATTAAGTATATACTTAATAGCAAATATATCGTTCGTAATCTTATAGTCGCTACAGTGTTTATGGCACTTGTAGTTGTTGTTATGGGTATTGCTATAGTATTTGATACTGATGATACAAAAAATGTTCAGACTAATGACAAGCAGCTTGTCATTTATATGAACAATACAACTAATCTTAACACAAGCTCGTTTTCTACATTAACTCTAAGTATGGACCAAACTAGTGATGTGGCTCAGGTTCAGCCAAATGATTCAGAGATGGTGTCTAATGCCCCAAGTGAATTTGATGGCAAGTTTGTAGTTATTGCAGAGGGTGTTAATGTAAGAGCAGAGGCATCAACAGATTCTGCTATTATAGGTTCTCTCACATACGGCAATGTAGGAGAGATTATTTCTTCTGATGGCGAGTGGATATATTTTACCTCAGGTGAGGTGACTGGTTACGTTAAAGCAGAGTTTGTTGTAACAGGCAAAGAAGCAGAACAGTATGTAACACCGGGTTCAGAATATACCACAGCTATTCCATTTACAACTGAGGAAGAAGATACTAATGACAAGCCAGAAGAGACAACCGAGGCTCCGGCAGAGGAGACTACAGAAGCACCTGTTGTGGAGGATCCGGTAGAAGATACTACAGAGGCACCTGTTGTGGAGGAACCAGTTGAGACTGTTCCTACAGACAATCAGGTTTCGGTTGAGACAACATATAGAACTCCTATTACTTTGACTCCAGAGGAGATTAACTTGATTGCAAGTATAGTGACTTTAGAATGTGGCTATGAGCCATACGAGGGACAGCTTGCTGTGGCAAATGTTATCCTCAATAGATTAGAGTCTGGTATATGGGGCAGTACTGTAAGTGAGGTTATATATGCACCATATCAGTTTAGTACAGCAAGTGCATCTAATTTAAGCTATTATCTTGAAAATGGTGCAAAGGAAAGCTGTGTTCAGGCTGTAAATGAAGCCCTTGCAGGAACTAACAACATTGGTTCATATATGTCGTTTAGACCTACGTATGCGGCAGATTATAGTTCCTATTCTGCATACACAACCATAGGTAATCATGTATTTTTTAAGTAGAACATACAAAGACAAATAGAATTTAACAATGAATTCTATTTGTCTTTATTTACATAAAGCTAAGTAAAATAGGAGATAAACAATGGATAATAATTATTTTGCAGAGAGATATTACGTTTGGTCATATGACTTGGATAAGGAGATAAAAGGTGAAAAAACACCTAATATACTTATAGCTATAGGATG
>JAGAKD010000092.1 GCA_017625815.1 Lachnospiraceae bacterium
CCCTTAACAGTCATAGAGATAAATGTTGTATCATTAACCCATACGATACAATGTCTCTTAGTTCCTGCTGGAATAACACCATTAATCTTGTACTCTGTTTCAGCGTACCAGTCAACTACTGCATCTACGCCAATTGTAACGTACTGTCCTTTTTCTGGTGTACCCTCTTCTGCAATTACATCATTAATGTCCTTTGGTTTTGCAAGTAATGCTGGAACACTTGTTACTACATATATTGCTAATACAATACCTGTAATAATCACCCAAATAATGTTTCCAACCAAAGACTTCTTCTCGTTTTTAGCCTGTGCCATAAATATGTATCCTCCTCTTTCTCATCATACTAAACGTATAGCTGGTATTATAAACGTTTTATCCAATTTTATCAACAAAAAAATAGAAGAAACTTGATAATACGGGTATTTTCCCAATAATGATATCAAAATACCCCCACTAGTTTCTTCTATATATATACTATCTATTATTAGACAATACTCTAAAGTTCGCTATAGCAGATACAGCTTCATCGCTTCTATCCTTTGCATCAATATTTCTTCCCTTCTCCATAGCGATACTTCTTTCTTCTTCTGTTATATCAGCTTTAACTTTTTTAGATATTCCCGTATCCATATCCAAGCCTAAATCTATATTAGTTTCCTTCTCCATAAAAATAGGACTTCCTTTCATACTTTTTGTTAGTATGACCGAAAATCCCATTTTTATTATTGTAGCAATTTAAATATAGTAGGTTCCGCCCCAAAAAACTGACACATATCTGTAGCTTCCTTCAAGGAACGGTTTTTCTTTTCTTTTGATACATTACTTTTAACCGCTCTAATCAGTATATTCTTAGGTGAGTGAGCCAAATCCACAAACTCTAAAAGCTGAGTCTTGTAGCCTCTATATTCTAACATAGTTCCTCTCAAAGCATCTGTGGCAAGGGCTGCGGTTCGTTCTTTTATAATGCCATATTTCATCATAGCCGATAAGGTATCACTAGCAATATCCTTATTAAGCTCATGCTGACAGCAAGGTACTGATAGTATATAGGTAGCTCCCCAATTCACTGCATTATACAAAGCATAGTCTGTAGCCGCATCGCAAGCATGAAGAGTAACAACCATATCCACTCTCATATCTGTTTTGTAACCATTTATATCTCCTAACTCAAACCTTAGATTATCATAGCCATATTTTTTTGCTGTCTTGTTACATTTTTCTATAACGTCTTTTTTTAGGTCAAGTCCAAGGATGTTCGCCCTCTTGCCCTTTAGCTCAACTAAGTAATAATATATTATAAATGTAAGGTAGGATTTGCCACAGCCAAAATCTATAATATTAATCTCTTCACCCTTATAATCCTTCAGAATATCGTCTACCATCTCAACAAAGCGATTAATCTGTTTGAACTTATCGTACATAGATTTCACAACCTTGCCTTCTTGGGTGAAAACTCCCATATCAACAAGTGGAGGAATTGTCATTCCTTCCTGCAAAATGTAATTCTTTTTTCGATTATGTTCTTTGCTACCACCAGTCTCACCAACCGATATAAGCTTGGTATTTTTAATATTCTTCTTGCTGACGTGCTTTAGTAGCTTTCCACTCTTTGACAACTTAAGGCTAACCTCTTGTTCCTCAAAGAAGATATTAATCTGCTTTAGGTTGTCTGGGAAATACTTTACCACCTTGTCCACAAGTTCATCACCTGATACATTGCTCTGAAAAACTTGTTTATCTGTGTATGTAGAAAACTGATACATCAATTTGCCTTTTAAAATGATTTTTCTTGCCTCAACCTTATTATACAGAAAATCCTTGATAGATTTATTACTTATAATAATTCTGTTAGGCTCTTCCGTAAAAATATTATTTAATTCTTGTGTGATTTCTAGCATATTTTCCATTTATTCACCTAAACATATGATTTCAACTGTTATACAATGCGCTGTCTTTATCTGAGAACTCCACTCTCATCAATTATCTTAATTATATCTCTAAACTCTTCACAGGTCTTAGTAAGGGCAAATCTCACATAACCTTCTCCTAAACTACCAAAGGCAGTTCCCGGAGTCACAAATATACCTGTCTTCTCGATTAGTTCAGAACAAAACTCCATACTTGTCTTAAACTTCGGTGGAATAGGCGCCCACATAAACATTGTTCCCTTACAATCCGGCACATCCCAACCAATATCACGAAGTCCCTGGCAAAGTGTATCTCTTCTCTCCTGATATTTTAAGCACTGTTCCTTAACTGGCTCAAGTGGACCAGTTAATGCAGCTATACCAGCCATCTGTGTTGGTATAAATATTCCGAAATCCAGCTGTGAACGTAGCATTTTAAATGCATCAACAATTTCTTTGTTACCAACGCAAAAGGATATTCTTGCTCCAGTGAGATTGAAAGTCTTTGAAAGTGAAAAGAACTCAACACCCACCTCAGCAGCTCCTTCGTGTTCAAGGAAAGAACCACCGTACTCTCCATCATATATAATATCTGAGTACGCATTGTCATGGATAACTATAATATCATACTTTTTAGCAAAGGCTATAAGCTCATCATACACTTTAGGTGGAGCTGTAACACATACCGGATTCATAGGATATGACATTATTATATATTTAGCCTTTTTCGCTATATCCTCTGGTATAGAATTAAAATCTGGTAAAAATCCATTTTCCTCGAGAAGAGGATAAAAATATATATCGGCCCCAGCAAGAAGGGAGCCCGCCTCAAATATCGGATATCCTGGATTAGGGCAAAGAACCACATCTCCCGGATTACAAAGAGTCATACCAATATGACCAATTCCCTCCTGAGAACCATTTACGGAAGTCACCATATCCGGAGTGATAGTCACATCAAATCTTCTCTTATAATATGCAACCACCGCATCAATAAGCTCTGGTAAATCTCTAAGGGAATAACCAAAATTTCCTGGTTTTTCCGCCGCCTCTAAAAAGGCTTTCTTCACATGCGGAAAAGGTTCAAAATCTGGTGTACCAACAGATACATTGATAACCTTTCCCCCTTTTTTTATTACTTCATTTTGCTTATCCTTCAAGTCCGCAAATATTCCAGTTTGGAATAATTCTAATCTGTCTGCAAATTTCATTTTTTCTCCTTCTTTAGAGTAAAGGTGCGAAAAGTCTTAATATGCTCTGACCCAGCATCTTTATTCCACTTGTCTTTTTTATTTCTTCAAGGGTAACCTCATCACAAAGCTCTAAGGTTCTCTTGTAATCCTCTTTTATCTCATATATAGTTCCTGAATTGAACATCCATACACCACACTCAAAATGCAGGTATAAGCTTCTATAGTCAAAATTAATAGTTCCAACTGTGGCCACAGTATCATCAGCAACAACAGTTTTTGCGTGAATAAATCCCGGTGTATATTGGAATATCCTGACACCAGCATTTATCAATTCATGATAATAGGATTGCGTAACCATATATACCGTCTTCTTATCTGGTATACCCGGTGTAATTATCTTTACGTCTATACCACTTTTTGCCGCTAAGGTTAATGCTGTTATCATCTCATTATCTATGATAAGATACGGGGTCATAATATACACATAATGCTTAGCTTTATTAATAATATTGAGATAAATATTCTCTCCCACAATCTCTGAATCAACGGGTGTATCACCATACGGCAGAACATATCCATCTGAATATATAGGTGTCTTCTTATATCGCATAGGGCTATACATAGAATAGTCCTCTTCTTGTTTAGTAAGCATTTTCCAAGTCTGAAGGAACATCAATGTAAGGTTCCAAACACCTTCTCCCTTAAGCATAACACCTGTGTCTTTCCAATGACCATATTTGCTACCAATATTGATATATTCATCAGCTATATTGATTCCACCTGTGAAGCCAACATAGCCATCAATAACAGTTATCTTTCTGTGGTCACGATTGTTATGTCGTGGATTCACAAAGAAATGAGCCGGATTAAAAGGCACTACCTTTATACCATATCCTGTCATCTCTGATATAAATCTAGAAGGGAGCCACATAGCACATCCTAAATCATCATAGATAAGTCTGACGTCAACTCCTTCTTTAGCCTTCTTTTTTAGTATATCTAAAACCCTAGTCCACATATGGCCTTGCTTAATTATAAAGTATTCCATGAATATGAAATGCTTAGCTTTCCCAAGCTCTTCTAGCAATGTATTGAAATTATCTTCACCTACAGGGAAATACTTGACACTTGTATTTTTATAAACCGGGTATCCAGCCACTCTAGAAATATAGGTTGACTGAACACTGGCACTTTTACTAAGCTCTTTTATTTCCTTTTGGTTTTCCGAGTCATCCGGCATATACCTAAATGTATCCAGATGATTTTCCAGGGCTTCTTCTATAAATTTTAATCTGGTTCTATTGCCCGCCAGCATTACATATAAAGCTCCACCAACCAATGGTGCAGAACAAACCACAACTGCCCAGGCCAGCTTATAGGCTGGGTTATCTTTTTTATTTACAATATATAAAACCACAAAGGCAGATAGCAACAAGGCAAAAACTCGCCAATAAAAAACATACTCTCTAAGCTTAATATAGACAAAGGCAATAAATGCTATCTGGACAGCAAGAAGCAAAACAAGTATAAGAACCTTGGATACAAATACTTGCTTAAATTTGTCCACCCCACCAATATTAGACTTTTTCGTCTCCTTAGTTGACATAACTAAACACCACCTTTAGCAAGCCACCACTGCTTATAACCTACTTACTCCATCTACCAGAGGCTCCACAAGGAAGAACCAAACCCGTTTCCGTTACAGGAAGTCCTATCTCCTGAGACTCCACTTCACCACCAAATTTACTCTTGACCTCTGTAGATATCATATATGTAAGAACTGCAGGTGCAAGTCCTGTTGTATAGGAATTCACCAAGAAAAACAACGGATCATCACTAAGTAGCTGTGAGGTAAGTTCAATAAATGGATGTATTTTTTCCTCCAGCTTCCATATCTCTCCCTTTGGACCTCTTCCATATGAAGGAGGATCCATTATGATACCATCGTATTTATTGCCTCTTCTAATCTCTCTCTCCACAAACTTAACACAGTCGTCTACCAACCATCTGATTGGTGCATCCGCAAGACCTGACGAAGCTGCGTTTTCCTTTGCCCAAGTAACCATACCCTTAGAAGCATCAACGTGAGTAACCTTGGCCCCTGCTTTTGCTGCTGCAAGAGTTGCTCCACCAGTATATGCAAAAAGATTCAAAACCTTTATCTCTCTACCAGCATTTCTAATCTTCTCTCCAAACCAATCCCAGTTAGTAGCCTGCTCTGGAAAAAGTCCAGTATGTTTAAATGCAAATGGCTTTAAATTAAAAGTGAGTTC
Source organism: Lachnospiraceae bacterium (assembly GCA_017625815.1). Taxonomy (GTDB): domain Bacteria; phylum Bacillota; class Clostridia; order Lachnospirales; family Lachnospiraceae; genus Coprococcus_C. Next base: position 5,374 of record JAGAKD010000092.1, read on the forward strand.
TTTATATTCTATGCTCCACTGCTCTGGAAGCTTCATAAATTCCCATTCTCCACCACCATTTTTACTTCTATGATAGTGACCATTTAACTTTTTCCACGCCGGGTTAGTCTTAGGGGTACTCCATAAAACCTGTGGGTCTGGTCTGAGCAATATATAGTCTCCCCATCTTTCCAGCTTTTCTCCATTAGCACAATCTATTATTTCGTAATCTTTCCAATCACTTGCAATCCACATAATATCTCCATTCTATTATTAATGATAAAAATATTATAGCTTTCAAAAAAATATAAGTCAACCTTACAACATAAGTAGTATATGTTACATTTGTAAAAACTAAAGGGAAACTTAAGAATTATATAAAATTCTTAGTTCCCCCTTCGTCACTAGCTACATCACTAATGTAATAATTATCTCTTTTCTATTGGCTTATATTCCTTGTGCTCACCAACAAATTTATATGCTGGACGGATAATCTTTCCATTGTTAACTAGCTCTTCAAGTCTATGTGCTGACCAGCCTGAAATTCTTGATATAGCGAATATCGGTGTAAATATCTCTAATGGTAGCTTAAGCATAGTGTAAACAAATCCACTGTAGAAATCTACATTAGCGCTTACAGCCTTAAATGTTCTTCTCTGTTTTCCAATAAGGTCAGATGCTATTCTCTCAACTCTTTCATATAGAGCAAATTCATCTTCTAAGCCTTTTTCCTCAGAAAGCTTCTTAGCATACTTTTTGAGAATTACCGCTCTAGGGTCTGATTCACTATAAACTGCGTGACCCATACCATATATAAGACCTGATTTATCGAAAGCCTCTCTATCAAGCAACGACTGAAGATACTCGCTTATCTCATCCTCATTCTCCCAATCTCTAACGTGTTCTTTTAAATCGTTGAACATCTGCTGAACCTTAAGATTTGCACCACCATGTCTTGGTCCCTTAAGAGAACCCAGTGATGCTGCCACAGCTGAATATGTATCTGTTCCTGATGATGTTAAAACGTGTGTTGTAAATGTTGAGTTATTACCACCACCATGCTCAGCGTGGATAACCAAACACACATCAAGAACCTTTGCCTCAAGATCTGTATACTTTCCATCTGTTCTAAGTAATCTTAAAATATTTTCTGCAGTAGATAAGCCCTTTTTAGGCCTATGAATAACCAAACTCTTATCCATATAATAATGTCTATATGCCTGATAACCATACGATGCCATAACAGGAAACTGTGCAATAAGCTTCAAGCACTGCAACAGTACATTCTTGATGCTTGTATCATTAGCTTCAGGATCATATGAGTACAACGTAAGAACACATTTTTGAAGAACATTCATCATATCCTTACTTGGTGCTTTCATAATAACGTCTCTGTTAAATGACTCTGGAAGCTGTCTTAATTCCTCTAAGATTTCAATAAAATCATCCAACTGCTGTTCTGTAGGTAATTTACCAAAGAGAAGCAAGAATGTTGTCTCCTCAAATCCATACTTACTGTTACGGAAACCATTTACCAGATCCTGTACCTCATATCCCTGGAAATATAATTCTCCTGGTATAGGTATTCTATCACCGTCCTGAACCTTAAATCCCATAACATCTGAGACCTCAGTAAGTCCAGTCAAAACGCCTCGTCCATTAGAATCTCTAAGTCCTCTTTTTACATCATATTCTTCGTAGAGATTCTGATCTATCTTGCCTGATTCATTACAAAAACCCACGTATTCATCTAACATTTTGTCCAAATTAAATTCTGCCACTCTTTCATCTCCTTTTCGAATACGTTATCCTAAATCATAAGGAAAGAATTCCCCGCAGGGAATTCCTTTCCAAAATATCAAAAGATTTTTTACTCATAAGAAGTGTACTGATACATATACTCGTCGATTATATCAGTCTCAGGATCCGTATACATATGGATGTACCAGCTTCCTTCATAATTCTCACCATAGTACCACGCTGTATATGAGATAAATGAACTATAAGAATCATCCCTATTGTAGTCTTCACCCAAATCACCGTATACATCTGTAAATGCAGAGCCCGGATCACCCAGTGATAAACCACCAGGGAACACAACCTCTAATCCGCAATAATCCGCCTCAGCAGTTATTTCTGTAATCATACCATTGATAGGTAAGATTGCATCTGATGTCCAGTTCTCTATAGTTACACTAATTCTGTGACCATCCTTTTCAAGGTAAGTCCAACATACTGAGTTACCAGAAATATAATCATCTGTAGCTGTATCAAGCATCCACCCATTTGCAGTAAACTCTGAAACAGGAACTGGGATCTGATAGTACGCGCCATCTATAGTAATAATATTATCAAATCTATCTGTACTTGGTCCTGAAGGTGCCACGTACTGTGCATTTACAGCTGGTGGCTCTGTACTAATGTCACTAGGGCTTGTTGTAACATCTGCTGGAACAGCAGTATTAGCCATAGATATAACAGAAAGCTTACCCTCTGCATTGAACTCTAAGTCCATACCATCTTCCCACTCATCACCTGCATAATCAACAGATGTATAGGTTTCACCATCGTATTCACCATCGTATATATACTCAGGTGCACCATAAGAAGATTTAACCTCATCTAAAGTAGCCTCAAGCATCTTGAAACCGCCTGGCATAATAATCTCATGAGCAGTTGCATCAAAATCATCAGAATCAACACTAATACCAATAACGTGACAATCTTCAATTGGTGCCTCGTTTAAGCCGTAGTTGTTGATAAGCACATATGCCTCAATACCATCCAACTCAAATGTTGCATAATCTGAACCGCCGCCATCAATATGTGTTGGAAGATAACTACACTTCCATCCCATTGACTCAAACTCTGAGTATGGCATTGGGAATGCATAAATTGTTCCATCTATGCTAAGCTGATAATCTCTCCAGTTATCAGAAAGCTCTGTTGGCCACTGCCAAGCATTAGCTGATGGCTCTTCTGTAGTTGGCTCGTCTGGGTCAGCTGGTTCATCTGGATCAGCAGGCTCGTCTGGGTCCTCTGTTGTTTTGCCATCCTCTGTTGTCTGCTCAGTAGTTTTCTTGTTATCCTTATCCTTTTTGTCATCGTCTTTGCCACCAAATATAATGAATGCCAAACCAACGATAAGTAAAACCGCAACAACTGCAATAACAATTATACCTGTTGTCTTCTTTTTGTTGCTTGCTGGTGCAGCTGGAGCAGCTGGTTGCATATTAAGATGCATTGACTGCTGAGTCATAGCTCCTGCTCCCATAATAGGTGTTGCATTATTCATAGGAGTTACTGGCTGCATTGGTGAAACTGGCTGCATTGGTGCTGCAGTTGATGCACCTCCTGGAGCAACAGTTGCATTAGGTGTTGCTGGTTGCATTGGTGTAAGTGGCTGATTGCCATATAAATCAGCAAGCATCTGTCCAATATTCTGATATCTGTCATTAACCTTAACAGCTAAACCTCTACGTAATACTTCCTCTGTTCTTGGTGATACCTGAACACCATAAGAAGAAGGATTCACATAATCATCTGTCTCCATACGCTCAACGCTATTTGGAGGATTCTGACCTGTAAGCATTCTATACATAGTCGCACAAAGACTATAAATATCTGTCCAAGGTCCCTGATTACCCTTAGCATAATACTGCTCTGGTGGAGCATATCCGTGCTTAAGAATAACTGTATATGTCTTCTCGGACTCAGCTGACTGACCTCTCGCTGAACCGAAATCAATAAGCTTAATCTTATTGTCCTTATCAACCATGATGTTATCAGGGCTAATATCTCTATGTACCATACCAGCATTGTGAATCTGGTAAAGTGACTCAAGAACTGGTTTCATAAGTGCAAGAACGGTTGCCTCATCAAGCTTGCCACCTGAATTCTTCAAATATTCCTTAAGATTGATACCATTGATATATTCCATAACAATGTATCCTGTACTGTTCTCGTAGAAGAAATCCTTAACTGAAACAATACCCTGAAGCTGATAGAACTTTGATAAGTTCTGAGCCTCCTCAACGTATCTCTTTAATCCCTTGTCATACACCTCTCTCTTGCTATCATTGCTCTGAACCTGTGTAGACTCTAAAGCAACTGAAGTATCACGGCTAGCAATACTCTCTGGAAAATACTCCTTGATAGCTATGTATGTCTGAAGATTTAAGTCCCAACCGATATAAGTGATACCAAAACCACCCACACCTATAACTCTACCTATCATATACTTATTCTGAAGTATAGTAAAAGGTCTGAGACAATTACTCATCTCTTCATACTGACTAATTTCGAAATTACAAAATGGACATACATCTTCGCCATTCTGCAATGCCTGCATACAGTTTGGACATCTGTCGTACCTTCTCTGCATATTGTTCTCCTCCCGACTTATTTTTGTGTATCGTAAGTTTTATGTCAACTAGCATAATTATATAAAAACACATAATCAATTTATTATAGCAAAATTATAGAAATTGCACAATAGATTTTACAATATTGTTTTTATGACAAAATATTATAGTTCTACACCTATATATCTACTATAAACTTTTCGAAAGCATTAATAACCTTGGTCTCCTTATACATGGATTCTCTTTTGAAGTCACGACCATAGTTAATATGCACATGACCATGAGCAAAAAGCTTTGGCTTATATTTATCCATAATCTCAAGAAAAGCCTCAAAGCCTGTATGGGGCAAATCCTCGCTGTCGTGTAGCTTATAGGCAGGTGAATGGGTTATAAGAATATCTATTCCACCCTTCTTCTTAATCTTACGTCTAAGCTTTTTTGCCCTCTTTTTCATTTCTTCCTGAGTATATTGATTAGGTCCATAGTTGTAACTCATACAACCGCCCAAACCCATAATTCTATAGCCTTCATACTCAAACACATCATCATCTATACAGATACAACCATCTGGGGGCGTATCCGTATAACAATAATCATGATTGCCATGAATATATAGTACCGGAACTTTTGCAAAGGTCGCAAGAAAGGATAGATACTGTGGCGCCAAATCGCCACAGGATATTATTAAATCTATACCCTCTAGCTTACTTTTTTCAAAGAAATCCCAATAGTATTTTGATTCTTCGTCTGCAAGTAAAAGAATTCTCATATCTAAATCCTTTCTAACCTCTAGTTCCTTCTTCCTCTGTGACACCCTTTAATTCTACAATAGACTGAGCCTCTTCCTTCAGTTCTTCTTTTTCAGGTATGTCACCCTCAATACAATCCACCAGCCAATTCATTTTCATTATTTCTTCTGGTGATATTCTGTTACCATCTTCATTTTTCACAGTTCCATCCTGGGATATTATAGTTCCTTCAAATGGAGTAAATGAATTTTCTATCATTAATTTCTTCATTAAATGAACCAATCTCTTTGTACCTTCTGGTAACTTTCGTGAATATATGAGATCAACAACCCCAGCAGAAAGCCCCCACCAATAATTGATGGCCTTTTCCTCTTCCTTGTCGTCCTCTTGCTTAAATACACCTGTCATAACACTCTCCACTAGCTTGTAGTAGAATTCTCCCCAGTTATATACCGGCATGGCAATATTTACAGGTTCATCCTCTTCTATGCTATACAAACCAAACTGCTTGCTGGCAGCATTAGGTACAATCATTACCTGGTCTGAAACATATTCAACGCCCATTTCCTTGAACTTTTGTATAGCCACGTCTCTGGAAACACCTTTTACTGTAGTCCACTCAAGATATACCTTGGCGCTTGGATTAATCATCTTTGCACCAAGAGCAAAAGCATTAATATTTGCCAAAGTACCTACTATTGGATAATCTGCCAAATATCCAATCTTGCCACTTCTAGCCAAAGCACCTGCCATCATTCCCGCCAAGAATTTAACCTCATAAAGTCGAGCATAATATGTTCTAATTAGTTTATGAGATGTATTGAGGGAACAGTTCATTATAATCACATCAGAATGAGCCACCGCCACCTTCATGCTGGCATTAACCTGTCTTGAAGATGTTGTAAATATAACCTTTACACCCATTTCAATAAGTGTGTTCATGGCCTCAATAGTCTCTTCCTCTGTCTCAAGATTATGTACCTTTAACGTTTTTATCTTGTCAGAATAATGTTCATCTATATACAAACGTCCAAGCTCGTGGCCATAAAGCCATTCAGACTCGTCTGGGTCCTTGTCAAAAACAAAGGCAACCATAATTCTCTTATTACTTCCTGAGAATTTAAAATAGTCTATAAGTTTTTTACGACCCACATGACTTGGCTCCATTCGAAGATTAATTTCTCTTCCCTTAGACTCCATAAGGAACTCTTCCCACAAAGGTTCAATCATATCCTTCATCTCATTTGCGGTAAGGTCTTTAATCTTCTCATATCCGTATATGTCTATGAATATCAAAAATGCATCCCCACTGGTGAGTGGTAATTTATTTCCAATCTTAGCCTTCATAGCTGTAAGGAAATTATGGTGAGCTGAACCAAAATCCTTTATCTGATCTCCAGTCCATTTTTCCTCTGGATTTTCTGATGTCAGTTCAAGTAATCGTTTAAAACAACCTTCCTGGCTGAACCATAGATAGTTTATTTCTGTAAGCTTATAGAAATCCATAAACTCGTAATATATTTTTATTTGGGTATCATTTTCATCGTACTTTGGAATTTTTCTAGTAACATAAGCAGGCACTGTAACAGCCTCGAAATATTTGAGAACTGATACTCGCTTATTTCCCTCTACTACATAGTACTTATTCAAATACTCATATACCTTTATAGGGTCTCTTATTCCCTCCTCAATATGACTATCACAGAGACTAGACCACTTAGAACCAAACTCTGTCTTATAATCAAGAATAGGCATAAAATTATTGGCAAAGGCATAGGTTCTTCCCACATTGCTTGTTCCCACCACCTGATCAAGGGGTATCTGCACAAGACCAAGACTCACCTCGCTCTGAATACTAACTCCCTCAAGTATCTCATCCAGCACTGGTAGATATTCATTCTCGCCCTTTGCAACTGCAGTCTTAAATGCCTTTAAGCCTGCCTTTTGTGCCTTTTCGAAATCAACATATGCCATGTATTCTCCTTTCCCCGTAGGACATCATAATCATTCTATGCATATAACGTAAAATAATAAACTAAAATCTTTACGCACTATAATACCACCAAATCGTTATTTTTCAAGAAAAAAATAAAACTCCTTTCAAAATGTTGAAAGAAGTTTTATAAAAATATTTTATACGCCTTTTTCCCACCTGCGTTTCAGCTCATAAAATCTTATATCTATTTCCTGTTGTATTCGTTCAACAACATCCTTGTATTCTTCTTTGGCTAGATGCTTGGTTCTTCCCATCATAGAAAGCCAGTCTATCACTGGAATTTTCTTGCCCACCTTCTCTGGGTCATAGGATAGCACCGTCTCGCCTTGTTCAATCTCATAAAGAGGGAAATAACAAGAATTAACTGCTGCCTCTATAACCTTTCGTTCTGTTGCCGGCTTGTCATTCCAATTGAGAGGACAAGCAGATATAGCTTTTATATAAGCTGTTCCTGTAGTCTTTGCATAATGAGCTGCCTTTGCTGCTTTCTTAATAAAATCTACTGGATTAGATTCTGCTACTGTAGCAATATAAGGAATCCCTGTAGCCGCCATAAGCTTAGGCATGTCCTTGTGGAAAAATGTTTTTCCGTACTGAGCTTTTCCCACATGGGAAGTAGAACTTCTTGCCCCTAAAGGTGTGGAATAAGAAAGCTGGTATCCTGTGTTCATATAACCACCATTATCATACTCGAATATCAAAAGTCTGTGTCCCCTTAGGGCAGTACCTATAGCAGAGCCCATACCTATATCCATACCACCGTCACCACTAACCATAACAAAGACTATGTCCCCTGGCGGCATCTCGCCTTTTTGTTGTTTCCTATAACATATTTCTGCAATACCACTTAAGGTAGCTGCGCCATTTTGAAAAAGATTATGCACATAAGGAACCTTGAAGCTGGTTTTTGGATAAGCAGTAGTCACTATCATGGCACAGCCTGTCTGGAATAAAAACACCACAGGGTCTTCTATACCCTTCAGAAGGAGATTTAAATTTACTGGTATTCCACAGCCCGGACAAGCGCCATGTCCTGGTGCAATTCTTCCCGGCATAGCTGTGACTTGATTAAGATTTCCGCCAACAACTTTACCTTCTTCATCTATTTTTGTTGCACCAATCCTAGTCTTTTCCCTAGTCAGAGGGGCAAACAATGGTTCATAATCCTTCTCTTTACCACTACCCTTTGTTATACCGTAATATTCAAAATCAGATGAGCCATCTTCTTTTGCCATTTCTAGCATTTCTTTTACATCTTCCTTAAAAAAGTCTTTTCCTCCAAGACCATACACCAATGATTTTACATTTACATTCTTTCCATACCTTTGTAATGTGGCGCGAACCTCTAGAGATAGATTTCCACCTCCTGCACCGTAACTGTCCTGCCTGTCAGCTACAACTATATTAGTGGAATTACCTATAAGCTCCATCAATTCTTTATGCGGAAATGGTCTTAGTACATTTATAGTTGCCACCCCCACTTTTTCACCTGAGGTCCTTAGCTCATCTATAGCTTCCGTTGCAGTGTCGTAGGAAGAGCCAAGAATAACCAGCAAGTCCTCTGCATCTTGGCAGCCATAGCCTTCCGCCTTGCTATATTTTCTTCCAGATATTTTTTCGTATTCTTTAAAAATCTCTGGCAACACCTTATCCACCTGTTCCATGGCAAGATGAAGCTGGTATCTATTATTTATAAGATCCGGCTCATTCATATAAGACCCCACTGTTATAGGGTGTTCAAAATCAAGAAATGGATATTCCTCCACCTTAGGTCCGATATAAGCTCGTACATCCTCATCATTTTCAAATCTATAGCAACGTCCCTTCTGATGACTAGTGAAAAATCCATCATAGGCAACCACCACTGGAAGTCTAACCTGTTCCGCTAGCTTCAAGGCAATTATATTAAAATCATACACCTGCTGAACTGTAGTAGCAAAAAGTATAGGCCAACCAGAATTGAGAAGATACATAATATCGCTGTGGTCTCCCTTTATAGAAAGTGGACCAGAAACAGTTCTACAAACCACATTCATCACCATAGGAAATCTTGTCCCCGACTGAACTGGAAGCTGCTCTATGGCATATAAAAGTCCGTTTGCACTAGTAGCATTTACTACTCTACCCCCAGCAACGGCAGCACCATAGCATATACCTGCTGCACTATGCTCACCCTCCGCAGCTACCATAACCATGTCCGTCTCTCCGTTGGCTCTCATAATATCTAGATTTTCTGCAATCTGGGTAGATGGTGTGATAGGGTAATATCCCATCAAATCATATCCAATTTGCTTGATTGCTATGGCAGCCATTTCATTGCCTGATGCATATTCCATAACCTGACTGTTGCAATTTCTACACTCTGACATCTGATTGTTTTGCTCTTTCATTATACCTCTCCTCCTTCCATACGTTTCTCAGTAAGATAGGACTCTGATGTGATGTAACCATCCGGCCCGGACTCCTCATAATAATCTGGGGTTCTAATAAGTTCCTGATTCGGAAGGAAAAATTCCTTAACAGGATGTTCTGCCTCCACTCCACGAACCAGTGCATTTACAGGACACACATCCACACACCTAAGGCAGCC
>JAGAKD010000093.1 GCA_017625815.1 Lachnospiraceae bacterium
CTATTGGAACTATATTCTCAGTGTATCTTCTCCTCACCTCTTGAAGAGCCTTTCTGCCTCCTGGCTTAAGTCCCTCTGAAGCAAGTGCATCAGCTGCTTTCTGCAGTTCATCTGCATAGCTTCTGTATTGCTGATAAGTATCTTGGTCAATCTGACTATTCTTCAGTCTTTCCCATTGAGCTGCTTGATTGGCTAATTCACCATAGGCAGCTTCCTGGGCATTGTATTCATCTGTATAAGCAGCTATAGGTCTAAGCATCTCCTCATAAGAGAAAGGCTTAAATCTGCTGTTTACTACCATATATCCATTCGGCATATCCTATAGTTTTAATTTTAGTTTACCACCTTTAGCTCCACTTCTCTTTACTCTACCTTGAAGGTCTGTACCAGCTTGATAGACACCTGCTCTACGCAGACTATCTATTGCATTTCTCCAATAATTCTCTTCACCAATACCACCGAGTGATTCAAGGAAGTTAGTGAAGTTGGCCGCAATAGCATCTCTCTTAGCAGCCCTATCAGCTCTATATCTTTGATTCTCAATCATTCTCATTCTTGCAGCTTCTGCAGCAGCTTGCTGTCTCATCTGAGAATTGAACATTCCAGTCTGAATACCCATTTGAGCATTGGCCTGATCTGTCTGTCTATTGAAGCCTGCAACTCTTTCTCTTTGAGCTTGATTATACTCTTCAGCCTGTCTGAATAAATCACCCATTTGATTCTGGGCATTATAGTCAGCTGCTGTAAGACCAGCTATCTGAGTACCTCTGTTACCATTAGAAGCATTTGCAATAGCTCTTCTTGTAGCTCCAGCTTGAGCATTGAGTTTATTCTGATAGAACTCTCTGTCGAAAGGTCTGTAAGTCAACTTCTGAGTCAATGGAGTATAGCCTACTGACCTTCTGCTTCTTATAATTGAATCAGCATTTCTGTAATCCGGAGCATCTACTGGAGTAAGTGTAGCTGTCAAAGCGCCTAAAGCTCCACCAAGAGCTGGTGCATATCTCATATAAGTAGGCAGGGCACTTCCTTCATCAGAAGCAGTACTTTGGATAGCTTCTAACCTTATCTCTGGAATATCTTCTATAGGAAGACCTCCTTGTCCAATACCCTCTGCACCATAGGTAGCCATAAGAGTGTTGGCTATATCTCTGTTTGAAGGAGTACTACCAAGAATAGATTCAGCAATTCCAGCTTCTGCAGCTCTTCTTGTGACAGGAGCTTCTACAGGAATAACTCTGTAATTTCCAAAGGAAGGAGCTCCAATAGGATAACTGCCTATGGTCACACCTACACTACCATCTCTATTATTGGTTACAAACTGGTTTGAACCAGGTACATCTTGTCTGAACCTGAAGCCTCCCCCTGCTAATAGTTTTCCTCCCTTAGCAAACTTATTATTCTGTCTTTTAGCTCTTTGTGCCTCTTGTGCAATCTGTAGTCTCAACATACTGTCTTCTAAGCCAAGTTTGCTGATGGGATCATTGGGTCTCTCCTCTGATTCCTTTGCAGCTTTCTCAGCAAGTTTTGAATATTTCTTTCCTTTATCTCTTTTAGGTAATCCTACCATTTCCAGAACATCTTCATCAGCTTTCATTCTATTGCTGAAAATGTAATCATCGAATTTTACCTCCCCTTCTTCTACCAGATTAGGTATCCCATTTGGATCTACACCTTGGGGAATACCCTGATTGGGATTTTCTTCATGACTACCCCCTGTTCCGAAGATGGTGATCCCATTTGTCCAATCTGTGCCATTAGTTCCGAGTTCTCCTCCAAAGGCATGCTGCCAACTCCTTGCATTTCTTGCAAAATTAGCTCTCTTCCTTGTAGTAGGATTGGAGGAGTGAAGGCCTCTTTGAATACAAGATGAAGTTACTTTACCTCCACAATAATCTGTGAATTTTCCTCTATTCTCTTTCTTGATATGTATGCCTCCTCCATTTCCAAATAGAGAACCTCCCAGAGAGGCAAAGTTAGCAGCTATTGCCAAGTCATTCTGAGTGTCCAACCCATTCACTCTGTTATCAAAAGCTGCTGAAGCTCTGGCATTGGCTTCATCTATCTGTTTGTTTAGAGATCTGGTCTTCTTTTTGGCTTTATTGGAGAACCATCCATCCTTACC
>JAGAKD010000094.1 GCA_017625815.1 Lachnospiraceae bacterium
GATAGAAGCGATAGTCTTGTCAGCGTTTGTAACAGCCTGACGCTTAGCAGCATCACCAACTACTCTCTCACCTGACTTTGTGAATGCAACTACAGATGGTGTAGTTCTAGCACCCTCAGCGTTAGTGATAACAACTGGCTTACCACCTTCCATAACAGCTACACATGAATTTGTTGTTCCTAAATCGATACCAATAATCTTTCCCATTTTTTATTCCTCCATAAAATATAATATATAAATAATTTATTAGTTAGCTACCTTAACCATACTGTGTCTAAGCACCTGGTCTTTGTACATATAACCCTTCTGCATTTCTTCAACTACAATATTCTCACCGAAGTTTTCGTCTTCTACGTGAATAACTGCATTGTGAAGCTCTGGGTCAAAGTTCTTTCCTTCAGCATTCATAGGAACTACTCCTATTCCTTCTAAAGAAGACATAAGCTGTTTGTAAATCATATCTACGCCCTGCTCAAAGCTTCTTTCTCTATCCTCTTCTGGGATACTTGCTAAAGCTCTCTCGAAATTATCAACAACTGGAAGAAGCTTTTCTAAAGCATCCTTTGCTCCAAAGTCGTATAATTTCTTTGATTCTTTTTCATTTCTAACTCTTGCATTTTCAAACTCTGCTAAAAGTCTCTTATACTTCTCCTCGTTATCCTTGGCAAGCTCCTTAGTTCGCTCAAGCTCCATCATAATAGCCTTGCTTCCTCTACGGCTTCCCTTTGGCACTGGCTTTGGTCTAGCTTCCTCAGCATCTGCTTCAGCAACATTTTCAACCTCATCTATCTTAACCTCTGTGCCTTCGTTAACAGCAGTTTCTTCTACTTTAACTTCTTCTACCGTTTCTTCAGCATTGACTTCTTTTACCTTTTTACTAGCCATCCGTATTCACCTCTTTGCCTTTCTTAAATATATCATCCAACTCTACAGTCAAATTCTTTAATGTGCTAACAACCTTCTTATAATCCATTCTCTTTGGACCAATGATACCGATGGTACCTGTAGCCCCCTCTGGCATCTTATAGGTTGCTGTAACTAATGAACAATCCTGCATATTCTGTACTGGTGTTTCATCTCCGATATAAACCTGAATACCATTTTCATTCTCATCTTTTCCTACTGTTTCCTCTAAAAGATGTGTGAGTTCTGTTTTATCTTCAAACTTCTCAAGAAGCTCACTGGTTTTGCTTATATCACCAAGTTCTGGATACTTAAGTATGTTAGTAGCTCCACTGGTATATATCTCTAATTCCTTTGCCTCGTGAATTGCTTCTACAATACCCTTAAATATCTGGTCTAATATCCCCTCATATTCGCCTGCCTGATTCTTCATAGTCTGTATCATTTCTATGTTGATGTCCTCAAGACTTGCTCCTTGCAGGAATGTGTTCAGTAGTATATTAAACTTCAATATATCTTCATTGGCAAGTTCTACGTTAACTCGTATAAGCTGATTCTTAACTATGTTGCCCTCAACTACTATAACTGCCAAAAGATTATCTATATCTACCTGAGATAACTGTATGAACTTAACTGTTTTGTTGTACTTTGGTGCGGTAACCATAGTGGCATAGTTAGTATTGTATGCCAATACCTTTGCAACCTGCTTGAGCAAAAGTTCCATTCTATCTACTCTCTCAAGTAGGGAACTCTTCACCTCTTCAACCTCTTCCTTTTCCTCCATAAGATTATCTACATAAAATCTGTAGCCCTTATCTGTTGGAATTCTACCGGCTGAAGTATGTGGCTGAACAATATACCCAAGCTCCTCCAAATCCGCCATCTCATTTCTAATGGTTGCAGAACTAAGATTCAAATCTGTATACTTTGAAATAGTTCGTGAACCAACTGGTTCTCCAGTCTCTAAATAATTGGCGATAATGGATTTGAGGATTTTTTTCTTACGCTCATCCAGCTCCATTCAATCATCCTTTCTTCTTAAAAATGACCTGTTATTTTGTTTTATTAGCACTCATTTAATTCGAGTGCTAACTCTATTACATAATCTACCACTAGCTATATAATTTGTCAAGGTGATTTAAGATAAAATCTGAGAAATATTTGTGAATTATTTCGATAAAAAAAGTCAGACAGCTTGTATTCTGTCTGACTTAAAAATTAGTCTGATATTATTTTAATTGGGTCATCTCCATATTCGCTAAAATACTCAATATTTAGGTTATTATCTATTACGTACATTTCCAAATACACTCTCATAGATTCAACTCTTTTAGCATCATCCAAAGTTAAAAACTGGTCATACAATTCTGGATAGTCCTTGGTAAATTCCTGAATATCCTCTAAATAGCTTCCATCTAACGCTCGGTCCACAGATACAACCTGATAATCATCTCCTTGCTTTTTAAGATGGAAACAAGCTGGCATCTCATATCCTGATTGAGCTTCTATAATTGAACCACTTAACTGATATCCATATGCCCAAAAGTTACCGAAGACCAGATATTCTCCGTCTTCTTCAACTTCTTTGTATATAACATATCCCGGAATACACACCTGATTATCATCAAGGAACATTTTATATTCATCTCTCATATATTCATATATAGCCTCAATCTTTTCATTATCACCTGTATAAATATACTCTGTAAGATATACATTTTCTTGTTCAGTAGAGCTTGCCATACTTAAATCAATTTCATTTACAACAAAAGAATCTAAGCCCTCAACCTCTGTATAAAGGCAAGTCACACCTTCTGTATAAAGTATAAAGCTACTACAGTTTTTACCTGTTTCATCGGTCCAGTTAATAGAATGTTCACTGTATACACTTTCAGAATCTATAGAAAACATCTGTGATACTTCTTCATTTTCAATATATCTTTCGTATGTGTATTCGTAATTATTTTCAATTAACTGCCACATTTGATAATATCTATCTAACTCTGCTTTATCTTCCCCTATCTCATATGAAGTAAGCTCTCCACCATCTGCCTCACTCAACTCAAAGCTATAATAACTTCCTACCGGTGAATTTTCTACCGAATTAAATACTATTACCCTGTTTTCTTCCTTAACAATATGACTTTGCTTTTTATCACCTTCAAAATAAACACAATCAATCTTTTGGGTATCAATAGTAGCCTTTACTGCCTCCTGAGCTAAATCATATACTATGGCCCCTCTTGAATCAGCAAATATTAAGATTTCATGGTCTATGTAATATATCTTAGGTGCATATACTGTATTATTTTTATGGTAAGAGTCTTCTATATTACCAGCAACATCCTGTTTGCCCTGAAATATAGATACCCACTCCTTAATTGCAGCATATACCTTTCCACCTGTAGCTTTATTTGCTCCTATTCCTGCTAGGATTATAATCATAATTGACGCAGCCACACCAATCATTGTTTTGACAAGCTTATTTCTAGCTTTACCTTTTTGCTTTTTTACATTTTCTAATGATACAACTTTTTCATTTGTAACCTCATTTCCAGATTTTTTTTCTGACACCGCCTCTGATAGACGCTCCCACATTTTCATTGACTGTTCCTCAGTAGGTGATAATCTATCAATAGAGTCTTTTATTATTTTTTTATTATCTTCACTCATATTTTCTTACCTCCTGAATCACTTTTTTCAGCTTATCTCTCGCAGTTTTAAGCTGAGTTTGTATAGTACTTTCTTTTCTATCTAATATCTTTGACATATCCTTTATTGAATAGTCCTCGTAATAAAATAGGTATATTACTTCCTTATACTTATCTGGTAATTTCATAATATGTTCCAGCAATTCATTATCCTGTTCTTCCTCTTGAATTTGCTCGGGTATATCACCCATATCCACATTACGTTTCCAAAAATTCTTTAACTGATCCTTACAATAATTTCTAGTAACCGTAATAAACCAAGCCTTCTCATGTTCTATATCTTCAAAAGAAGAACCTTTTTCTATGTATTTTAGAAACACATTTTGTACGGCATCTTCAGCATCTGACACGTTATTTAGCATAAGCATAGCTATACGGTACACTCGTTTATGCTGCCGTTCAAAAATATCCTTTAGCTCCATTTTTCCTCTCCCTAAACATTTGTAATCCCATAAATATCAGACCTCATTCTATCATAGCTACCGCCAATAATAAATATTAAAATTCTAATTCACCTTCAAAGCACTCCCCATTATCCTCTGATTCATAATCAATCTCTTCATAAATGTACCCCTCATATTTTATGGTA
>JAGAKD010000095.1 GCA_017625815.1 Lachnospiraceae bacterium
AGCTAATACCGCATCACAGAACCCTTTATAATATTCTACAAACTCCTCACCATAAGTTTCTTTATAAATATCCGGTATAGCATAAGGATTAAAAGTATACTCATAACTTTCTCTGCCATCATTAATTACTATTCCTTCTGGACTCCCTGTACTTTCTGATTCCACTTCAACAACTGACTCTTCGTTATTTTCCTCTGTGGTATAAACTTCTGCTTCATAAACTAAACTATTTTTATTTTCCTCAACAGTAACATCCTTTTTACTACAACCTGTAAGCAATACTGCACACATTACTACATAAATTGTTTTTTTCAATCCTTTAATTTTTCTCATTTCTAATTCTCCTTATCTTCTCTATTAAATATTGTTTTTATTTTTAACCACATTTTTATTGATTGTTCTTTTGTGGGCACAAACATATCAATTGCTCTCTTTATATGTTTTTTCATTACATTTTTTCCTCCTTTATCTATTACACGATTTAAAAAACAAAAAAATCCTATACTTTTAAATTTTTTCAAAAAAAAAATTCATCTGTTTAAATAATTAAACAGATGAACTAATTTACTAATACCAATGTTGTATGAAAAATAAGGATTATTCTACACTTAAATACTCCAGGGAAGTAATATTTACAATGTCCTTATTCTTCAATAATTCTTCCTTATTCATTTTACTAAAATCCACAGCTGAATAATCAAAACTATCCTCAGCAGGTATAATACAAGCACCACTTGCATAACCCTGAAGCTTAATTACTGGTTTTTTTCCTTTTTTTGCTACCAGCACAAAGGGCATCTCAAACTTTACTGTTATCTCCTCAATACCAACACTAAACCCAAGGATATCAAAAGATTCTGAATCTATTATTTCACAGGCGTTAATCTTATCAATATTATAATCATCCTCTATGTCATTTGCTGCATTAATTATTCTAGGCAGTTCAGATAGTTCTTCCACCTTAGAAGACACAACCTTCCATAGCAAGGTACGACTTATCTTATCAACAAATTCTTTCATATCCCACGCCTCCTTAGTACTAGATTAATTCTTATCAAGAATAAACTCTGACAAAATGGTATTGCTAACATCAATACCCATATCAGTTAATATTATCCTATCATCAATAGCTGCCATATAACCCATATCAATATACTTATTAAGAACAGGGCCATATACCTCGTATATATCCTTATTAAATCGCTCTTCAAAGTCTTCCCTGCTAATACCACACATCATCCGAAGACCAAGGAACATAAACTCCTCCATACGAGCATCGATATATACTGGTGTAACATTTTCACGAAGCTTTCTAGCTGTGTCGTTGTAGAGTATCTCCATGTTGTCCATCTCTACAAACTTTTCACCAGTTTCCTCCATAAGCTCAATATACTGGAATATATCACGCTTATTGCTAAATCTCTTACCCTGAAAATATGATGCAGCACCAATACCAAATCCGATGTATTCACCACCTGTCCAATACACCATATTATGCTTGCATTCATAGCCTGCTCTAGCATAATTAGAAATCTCATATCTATCATATCCATGAGCAGCTAAAAGCTTCTTGGTTATTTCGTACATTCTTCTATCTATCATCTCTGGTGGCAAGCTTTCAAGAATAGCTGGGTCATTTGCAAAAGGTGTCCCTGGCTCAATAGATAAAGAATATGCTGATATATGTTCTGGTCCAAATTCTAACACCCTTGACAATGTATCCACATATGAATGAATGGTTTGTCCTGGAAGTCCAGACATTATATCCACGTTAATATTATTAAATCCTGCTCTTCTTGCAGCTTTGAAGCTGGCAACAAACTGGTCATAATTGTGCAGTCTACCCATCTTTTTTAGCATTTCATCGTCTGCAGATTGTAGACCTATGCTTATACGATTAATTCCAGCACTTTTGTAACCATTAAGCTTCTGATGTCTAAGCGTACCTGGATTTGCTTCTATAGATATCTCCACATCACTATCCAAGGTAAATGTTTTTCTAATGAAAGCCATTATATTGGTAATAAGCCCCTCATCTAACAAAGAAGGTGTTCCACCACCAATAAATATACTTCTAACAATATAATCTCCCGCAATTGGAGCATATAGTTTTATCTCCTGGCATAAGCTATCCACATATCGAAGCATAGTGCCATAGCTTTCCCCATCAAAAGACAAGAAATCACAATATTTGCACTTAACTGCGCAAAACGGTATATGAACATATAAGCTTACATATTTACTCATAGGTACCTTTACTCCTCATCTAATTTCAAAACGCTCATAAATGCCTTCTGTGGTATCTCTACATTACCAACCTGACGCATTCTCTTCTTTCCTTCCTTTTGCTTTTCAAGAAGCTTTCTCTTACGAGTGATATCACCACCGTAACACTTAGCAAGCACGTCCTTACGCATAGCCTTTACAGTCTCTCTGGCAATAACCTTGCTTCCGATAGCAGCCTGAATAGGTATCTCAAACAAATGTCTTGGTATCTCTTCCTTAAGCTTCTCACACATTTTTCTTCCACGCTCATATGAGGTATCCTTGTGAAGAATAAATGATAAGGCATCAACCTCTTCTTTATTGATAAGGATATCAAGCTTAACAAGGTCAGACTTAACATATCCCATAAACTCATAATCAAATGAAGCATAACCTCTTGAACGAGACTTTAATGCATCAAAGAAATCATAAATAATCTCATTTAGTGGTAAATCATACTTAAGAACCGCTCTAGTTGTCTCCATATACTCCATGCTCTTATATATACCACGTCTTTCCTGACATAGCTGCATAATAGCACCAACATACTCAGTTGTAACCATAATCTCTGCAGAAACAAAAGGTTCTTCCATATAGTCAATCATAGATGGGTCTGGCAAATTAGATGGGTTGGTAAGTTCAATTACCTCTCCATCAGTCTTATGCACCTTATATATAACACTCGGTGCTGTTGTAACAAGATCAAGATTGTACTCTCTTTCCAAACGCTCCTGAATAATCTCTAAATGTAAAAGTCCAAGAAAACCGCATCTAAAACCAAATCCCAATGCAATAGATGTCTCTGGCTCAAAGCTAAGGGAAGCATCATTGAGCTGAAGCTTCTCTAATGCATCTCTGAGGTCTGGGTATTTTGCACCATCTGCTGGGTAAAGACCACAGTAAACCATAGGGTTAACCTTCTTGTATCCAGGAAGTGCCTCTGCACAAGGGTTATCCGCATCTGTAACAGTATCACCTACCGTTGTATCCTTTACATTCTTAAGGCTGGCTGTAATATATCCAACCATACCTGCTGACAGTTCTTCACAAGGCAAGAACTGTCCTGCACCAAAAATACCTACCTGTACAACCTCTGCCTCTGCACCTGTTGCCATCATACGAATCTTAGTACCCTTTTTTACTACACCATCAAACAATCTACAGAATATAATAACTCCCTTATAAGAATCATATAAACTATCAAATATAAGCGCCTTAAGCGGTGCTTCCGGATTACCTGTTGGGGCAGGTATCTTAGTCACTATCTGCTCTAGCACTTCTTCAATATTGATACCATTCTTAGCTGATATAAGAGGTGCGTCAGCAGCTTCAATTCCAATAATATCTTCTATTTCGTTAATAACTCTCTCTGGGTCCGCTGATGGAAGGTCAATCTTATTGATTACTGGCATAACATCAAGGTTATGATCCACAGCTAAATATACATTTGCCAAGGTCTGAGCCTCTATACCCTGAGCCGCATCTACAACAAGTATGGCACCTTCACAGGCAGCAAGGCTACGCGACACCTCATAATTGAAATCTA
>JAGAKD010000001.1 GCA_017625815.1 Lachnospiraceae bacterium
AAAGATTTCGCATTAAAAAAAGCAGACAGCGTTGATGGAAAAATTTACCCACGTTTAATGTTAACTTTCCCCGGAGACCATTTCACAACTAACTTAGTTGACTTAACTTCTCCAAAAGGTTCTCGCAAAGGAAAATTCTTAACAGTTCAAGATGGAATTTTAACTGAGCAAGGTTCTGACCCAGGAGAAGGTATGGTTTGGCAAGTAGCAATGGAAACTACATTAGCTGATGGACAACCAGCAGTTAAAGTAATTCGCGTTCGCTAATTTTTAGAAAGAATATAAACTAAGGAGGAAATATATAATGGCATTACCAATCAATGAATTAAAACAATTAATGTTAGCTACAGCTAAAGCTTCTCAAGCACCAGCAGCTAACTTCTCATTCGCAGGAAAAGAATTATCAGCTTATGATTTAAATGAAACATTACGTGCAGAATTAAATGAATTAGCAGGTGACCATAATGCTTACCGCCGTAATAAATTAGATGTATTCGAATTAATCGAAGAAACTGTAGATGAATTATTACCTAACCGCATCCGCAACACATATGAAATGTTCGCAGAAACTCGTACTTTTGCTCAAGGTGACAAACCAGTATTCACTCGTAAAATGGGTAAAGCTCGTGCTCGCCAATTCGTATCTCGCGTTGGATTAGCAGGTTTATATGAAGTATTCAAATTAGACAAACAATCATTCACTGTTGAAACAACAGCATTCGGAGGAGCAGCTCAAATCGGATTCGAAGAATTCTTAGATGGACGTGTTGACTTCGCTGAATTAACAGAAGTTGTTATGCAAGGTTTAGAAGATGCAGTTTATGCTGAAGTAACTAAAGCATTAATGGGAGCTTTAACTCAATTACCAGAAGCTAACCGTCATGCAGCAGCAGGATTCTCAGCAACTGAATTCGATAAATTATTAAATATCGCTCGTTTAGATGGAGAAGTAACAATCTTAACATCTTTAGAATTAGCTTCAAAAATCGTTATGCCAGAACAATGGATTTCTTCTGAAGATAAAACAGATGTTCGCAACCAAGGTTATGTAGGAATGTACAAAGGAGCTCGCGTAGCTATCTTACCTCAATACTACTTAGACTTAGCTAACACTCAATTAGGTGTAGACCCATCATTCGCTTGGTTATTACCAGCAGGTTCATTAAACGAAAAACCTATCAAAATCGCTTTCGAAGGTCAAACAATCGTTGATGAATACACTAACTATGACCGTTCTCGTGAAATCCAAGTTTACAAAAAATTCGGTGTTACTGCATTAATGACTAACAATATCTGTGTATACCAAGATACAAACTTAGCATTCCCTGAACATTCTTCAGTTATGGGTAAATAAGCAACTAATTCTACTAGGATATAATTAATTGAATAAAGGGAAGGAGAAGACACTTTTTAGTCATCTCCTTTTTTTGTATATTTAGGACTCATAAAAAAGAACTTGTGAGTCTTATAATTTGCAAAAGACACTTCTATCTTTTTTACATTAAAAATGATGTAGTAGAAAATAGATTGGTAAACTTGACAATATTAATTCTATGTGCTATAATGAATATGAGGTCGTATAGACACGCTTTATGAGATTAAAGGAGGAAAACATAAAATGAATAACAAGGTATTAGTAGTAAATCGTGCGGCTTGTTCTGTAAGTTATAATATTCCAGAATTACACGTAGAACGTTCATTCCGTCCATTAGGACAAACAGGAGACCGCATGATGATTAGTCGTGAAGAATTAAAAGCTTTAAGCTATTTACATGGTGGTAAAATTTTATTAGATAAATATTTAATGATTGAAGAAGCTGACTTACAAGAGGAATTAGGTATTACAGTGGAACCTGAATATACTTATACTCTTGAAGAAATTCGTGAATTATTAACTACTGGAACTGAAGCTCAATTAGAAGATTGCTTAAACTTCGCTCCAGCAGGTGTTTTAGATTTATTAAAACGTGAAGCTATTGCAATGCGCTTAGATAGCCATAAAAAACGTAATTTAATTTCTGAGAAATTAGGAATCAATTTAGAAGCAATGATTAAAAATGATATTATTATTAAATCATCTGAGCAAACAACTGCTACAGAAGCTCCTGCGGCAACTGGTCGTAAAGCAGCTCCTGTAAAACGCAAATCAACTCCGGTGAAGAAATAATAATAGGGAGGGTATATTATGAATGAGAACAAAACTTATTTCTCAACAATATACTCTAATTTCTTATCTAAAGTAACCGATGAAATGTATGCTGAAACTTGGACAGAGGCTGATTTAAAGCGTGACTTAGAATCTATTCTAATGTCTGCTATTCCTAACTTTAGCTTTCCCAAGTTTCCGCTTTATGATTTTAAACGTTCAACAGAAGATGAAAATGGAGATATGGTAGAGGGATATTTCAATAGTGTTTTATCTCTTGATGAGATTGTTATTCTATCTAATTTAATGATGACTGAATGGCTAACAAGACAAATCATGACTACCGAGAATATTCGTCAAAAAGTCTATTCTTCTTCTGACTTCAAAGTGAGTTCTCAAGCTAATCATCTTGATAAGTTGAAAAAATTACGAGATGCTTATGTTGCTGAAAATAAAGCTAATCAAAAAATGTATGGGCGACGAGAAATAACAGCAGAAGGAAGAGTTAAGACAACTTTATCAAAATTGGCAGGTGAGCCAAAATGATGACAAAGTATGGAAGAGAAATTCAAGACACTGATTTAAATGGCTATTTAGATTTAATGAAAAATAAAACATACAAGCTATTACCACTTAGAGAGGAAAATCTCCCTTGGGAAAAACATTTAGAAACTATTCTAATTGAAATTAGTGGTTTTAATAAGATTACATTGAATGAAGTTAAAATTCTTGTAGTTTTATCAAAGTTAGAAAGCTTAAAAGAGATGGATGATTTTAAACTTTATCGCAAAACAATATTTGAATGCTTAAACTCTTTAGAAGATTTAAAAAGGGGGTAAGCTATGAATTTAGATTTATACCGCAAAAGACAGGTAGCTTATGGAGGTTCAAGTTCCATAGATAAGCTAGACTATAGAAATAAACAATTATTTAATAGAGCTTTACAAGAAAGTTTTAATGCTGAGGAAGTTGTTTTAAATAATAAAGACTGGCGAGCTTTAATTCTGGAAGACAAACTAACGTTAGAACTTGACCAGAAATGGATTGGAATGCCTCTTGAGAGTAATTTAAAACCAGGTGATGTAATTCATGTCAAAAGAAATGATGTTCGTTGGATTATGGTTCAAACAGACTTATCAGAACGCTCTTTCTGCAGATGCGTAGGTAAACGTTGTGTTACTGAAATCACATGGAGAGATGAAGATGATAATGTTCACTCAAGTTGGGCAGCCCTCCGAGGACCGACCGAAACCTCGATAAAAACAGAGGCACGTAAACACATATTATTCGACCAAGGAAATGAAAAGGTAGCTTTATGGTTGCCTGATACCCCAGAAACAAAAAGCCTTCGTAGATATAAACATATTATGGTGAAGGGCGAAACATGGGAAATTGCGTCAGTCGATTATTTAACAACACCGGGTATTCTTGAACTTAATTTAGTTGAAGCTCAAGATAATAGAGACCTGGATAACACTTCTCTTGGAATAGCTAGGGATAATAAATTTACATTTACTAATGTATTTGATAAAGACCTCGACTTCCAATTAAATACATATATCAGCTTAGAACCTTACTTAACAAAAGATGGAGTAGATATAACTGAAGAGAAAGAATCTGAGTTTGTATTTACTTGCTATCCAGACACTTATACTTATGATGAAGTTCATCAAGGAGTAAGTTTTTCTGAACTAGGTAATTACCATATTACTATTGGTTATCCAAATATGAAGATGGTAAAAGAGTATGATATTGAAATTAAACAGTATGAAACAGAAATAGAATCTTATTATTTAATTAAAGGAAATTCAATTATTCGACCTCTAGTAAACAGTTTAGAATCTTATGATATTGATTATTTTGTAAATGGAGTTCAAACACCTATTACTCCTGGTAAATGGGTATTTGATACAAACTTTGCAACCGTAAAATCACAAAGTGCATATCATATTGATTTAGATTTTACTGGAGAAATCGGAACAATGACTCTTCAATATGTAGTTGATAATAAGGTATTAGCAGAAAAAGAGATTACTGTTTATTCGGTATTTGGATAAAAGGAGAGTTATTATGAAAATAGATTTAGTAACGCCTAGGAACTCGAGTTTCGAGTCTTCGGCAAAAGATTTGCAGAAAATCACAAGTAAATTTTTGGATAATCAAAAGCTATTAAAATTATTAAAATATTCTACTTTTGATGCTTTGTCTAAGCCAGATTTAACAAACGAAGAAAAGTCGGCAATGTTAAACAATAATATTAGAGTAGTGCCTAAATTACCATTTAATGACTTTCAAGAATCAATAGTAATAATTACTTTTGATTCATTTATGGAAAATGGTAATAACCCAGAATTTCGAGATAATATTATTATGATTGATGTATTATGTCCTGTGTCTTCTTGGATTATGGGAGATTATATGTTGCGACCATATAAAATTATGCATGAGATTGATGGGATGCTAAATCGCAGCAGATTAAATGGAATTGGAAAAGTAGATTTTGTATCTGCCAATAGTCTAATTCTAAGCGAAGAATTAGCAGGTTTTACTCTTGTATATCGAGTTATTAACGATGTCTAAATTTGATTATTTAACTTTGTTGGTAGGAGAAGATATTTTATTAAAAGAATTTAATCTTATTTTACACCAACCTCGCATTAGAGATATCTCTATTATCGGAGAAGAAAATTTCTTTAAGATGCTTAGTTTTCTATTCATAGAGAAAGAGAATATTATTAATGTTCTTTCTGAAAAAAAAGACCGAGCAGAGGTGGAGGCAGTTTACAAAGATTTAACAGATTATGAAATCTTTTATTCGACTGCCGCGAGTGATAAGCAGCAGGAGGGAGAAATTAGCATTAGAGAAGGGGCAACTCAAATCTTTATGCTACTCTTCCCGGACTATCACATATCTTTTGAGGAAAATGGAATCTTCTATTCGGACAAGGATAATAATTATAGAATTATCAGTAAGCATGATTATAGTATACTTAGAGACCAAATTAAAGAAGTTTTATGTTTAGATGGTCTCGGAGGTGAAGAAGATTATAATCCTGCAGATGATAGAGCTCGAGAAATTGCCGAAAAGTTAAAAGCTAGAAAGAAAAGGCTTGCAAAAGATAAGGGAAAGAAAAAAGATATGATAGCCAACTATGTTTCTTCTTTATCTATTGCTCTACCAAATAGTTCAATTAACTATGTAAGCTCATTAACTTTATTCCAACTGTACGACCAATTAAAACGATATGGTGCTTATAAAGATAGTGAATTAAGATTACAAGCTCACATGGCTGGAGCTAAAGATGTAGAACAGAAAGATTGGCTAGGCCCATTAGAGAAATAACAGGCTTTTATAAAGTCTGATAAATAAAATATATATATATTGAAAACTCGATAGGAGGAAACAAACATGAAATTTGGTGTTCGTGAAATTTGCGACGTAGTATTACGTGCTAAAGGAACTGTTAAAGTTGGAGAAACTACTTTCTCACATGATGAACCAGTTATCTACTTCGATTCAGCAAAAACTTCAACAGTTGAAGGTTCAGCTACTACTGTATATGCTACAGGAGGACGCGGGAACAATAAATTATTAGCTTGGGAAGGTGAAAAGTCAGTTACTTTCACAATGGAAGATGCTTTATTATCTCCATTAGGATTCTCAATCTTATCAGGAGCAGGTTTAGTAGATGCATCTCAAGTTAAAGGAGGAATGAAAGTTCATACTACTTTAACTACTGTTGTTGATGTAACAAGTGGAATTACTGTTAACTTAGCTGAATTAACAGGAAAAGAAATCGCTGAAGAAAAAGCTTATGCATTCATCATGAAAGATGGACAAATCGCAGAACGCTTAGAGGCAGCTGTTCCATCTGATGGTACAGTAACATTCACTCGCAAAGGAAAAGCTGTTGGTGAATTAACTGGAGAACAAACTGTTATGATTGACTTCTACGTATCAGTAGAAACTGGAGCAGTTGAAATGACAATTGAACCAGATAAATTCGGAGGATTCTACTACTTAGAAGCTTCTACACTATTCCGTCGCCAAGACAATGGACAAGATATGGCTGCTGCTTTCGTTATTCCGAAAGTTAAAATCCAATCTAACTTCACATTCGCAATGGCTTCTTCAGGAGACCCATCAACATTCACATTCACAATGGATGCATTCCCTGATTATACAAAATTCGACCCAACTAAACAAGTATTATTCGCATTACAAATCATCGAATAATTTGGTAAGAAGAGGAGAAATCCTCTTCTTTTTTTTAGATATAAAGGAGAGATAATATGGCAAAACAATTTACTGGAAATGCTAAGTCTTTTGGTCATATTCATCCATTAATGAAAAGAACAGATTGGAATGAGTATAAGCGAAATTATGACCAAAATGAAATACAGTATTCTCAGTGGGCTAAGGGTGGTAGCACTCCAAATGCAAGTAAATTGCAATCAGCGATTTCTACTATTTATAATAAACAAGCCCAACAGGCTAAAACTGAATATTACAAAAAATTCTCAGGCTTGGAGAATCCAGAAGACTCAGCTACTGTTATAGCTCAGCTAGATGCTCTTGAAACTCTAGTGACGGAAAATTATTTTACTAAAGCAGCGACAAAAGCATTAAAATCAATCAAAGATGATAGAAGTGCTATGGGGAAATTGGTTTCTAGTGCAATTAAAGTGCTACAAAACGGCGATATTTCATCAACTTCAGCAGAGTATAATAATGCTATCTCAGAATTAGAAAGTGCGGCAAAAATCTTAAATGACTTATTATATACTACCATACCTGCAGAGCTTGGAATGGATTTAACTGCTGCTAAAGGAAATGAACAGCAAATAGCTGAAGCTTTATATCGTAGCACAATGGATTCAAGTGCCTTAACCTCTTATTTAAACTCTGCTAGATTATTAGAATCATTAAATCAGGTTGTAAAAGATAAGCAGGTTGGAGAGGAAGGGTTGATATTTTATAAATATATGAATCTGAAATCATCTGGTATTATAAAAAAGACTTTAGATACCAATGAATCATTAGGGGATTTAAGTAATATATATCGTAAAACAGATGCCGCGAAAGTTATTAAGACACAACAAACAATAACGAATACAATCGCCAAAGTATCAGGAAGTTTTTTCGAAGGGACTTTCCCCAAGATGCTTGCTCAAGCAATGAGTGATGGATTAATTGCTGTTGAAGAAGCAGCAAAATCGGTGCAGGGAGCAACAACAGATTCCTCTGGTCGTCAACAAAAAACCGATGTTGTTGTAAAGATTAATACAAGCAGTGTTAAGCTTAGAGAAGGTTTGAAAACAACTGATTTAGAATTCCCTACTCTCGATAATGGTATGGTTCAAACAAACCTGAGTTTAAAGCAAGGGTCTATTAAAAAACAAACTAACTTTCAAAACTCTACTTTCAAGTCTATGCTAGAAGAATTGGGTTCAGTTGGAGGAGTTCGATATCAAAACCTATTAGTTCACTATTTTCAGCTCTATAATACTGAAGGTGCTGCTGCTGATGAGAATGTTATGAAATTAGTTAATGCTTATGTAGTTTCACATATGGCGTCAAAAATTATTGGTGATGATATTGACTTTATCGTATATTCAGATGGAGCAATATCAAAACATATGATGCTACAAAAACTTGGTAATGGTAAGTATCTGAGAATATTTCCTCGTGGAATTGATAATTTATTCGATGATATTGCTAGTGCTAAAATTGATATTAAAAATTAAAGGAATTATAAACTTGACAAACATAAAATTATAACCTATAATTAAGTTAGGAGAAATCGCAAGGAGGTATTAATATGAGTAAATTAGCGTTTCATAAATTAAATATTAATAAAGAATTACCAGTTAAAACAATTAACTTTAATGGAACTGACATTGAAGTTAAACAGTATTTAGATTTAAACTCTAAACAAAATATTATTGATATGGCTATTGAGCCAAGTAAATTATTACCTTATGTTAATAGATTATTATCAGATGCTATTTTTAGTTATTTAACAGTATTATCTTATACTAATCTTGAATTAACACTAAAGAAAGAGAAAGAAGACCCTATTAAAGTCTATGATATTATGGAGAGTTCAGGATTAATTGATGCTGTATTCTCGGCTATTCCAGAAGTAGAACTTAATAGTTTGGTTGAATCATACAAAGACGCTATTGAAGACTACAATTCTTATAAGGTTTCTATTAAAGGTTCACTAGATAGCGCACTTGAAAGCCTACCTCAAAACTTACAGGCTATCAACTCTGCTCTTGAAACTTTTGACCCTGAAAAGTTCAAAATCTTAAATGAATTAACCGCAGTAGTCGGTATTAAGTAGACATAATGCCTGCCTTCTCGGCAGGCTTTTTAATTTAAAAAGGGGTGAAATTAAATGGCTAACGTAAATCTTACGTTTGGAATAGAAATGGATAAGTCCAGCGTAACCAAAGCCCAGGCTGACGTTCAGAAGTTAATTAAAAGCTTACAGAATGAACTACAGCAAGGCGATTTTAGTCCTCTTGAAACGAAGAAGTATCAAAAATCGATTCAAGAATTAATTAAGTTAAATGAATCTTTAGGTAAGTCATATGTTGATGCCCTAGAGAAATTTAACGTTGATGGGTTCTTACGAGAACTTAAAAGGATGGATATAAATCTTGACCAATTACAGAATGATATAGAAGAATTAGGTTATGAAGGCTATTTATCAATGGAGAAATTCACCAAAGCGGTGAAAAATAATCAGGTAGAAATTCAGAAAACTGATACTCTATTAGAGAAAACAGCAACTACTCTTGGTAAAACATTCGCATGGAGTATGGCAAATCGAGCTGTAGATACCTTCACAAACTCTGTATCTAGTGCAATTCGATTCATATATGACTTAGATGAGTCTTTAAATAATATTCGAGTTGTAACTAATATGAATGCTAGTGAGATGGACAATTTTGCAAAGAAAGCAAATGATGTTGCACAAGCATTAGGGCAAACAACTGTTGCATATACAGAAGGTGCTTTATTATACTTACAACAAGGTAAGTCAATGGAAGAAGCTGCGGCTTTAACAGAAGCAACTTTAATTGCATCAAATATTACTGGAGAATCAACAGCACAAACAGCAGAATTATTAACTGCGGCTATGAATGGTTATAATCTAGCAGCAACAGAGGCTATGAATATTACAGATAAGTTCGCAGCAGTAGGAGCAGCAACTGGAGCAGATTTCTATGAATTAGCAACAGGTATGTCGCGAGTTGCGTCTATGGCAAATACTGTTGGTATAGGATTTGATTCATTAAATGCTCAAATCGCAACAATTTCATCTGTTACTCGTGAAGCACCTGAAACAATCGGTACGGCATTAAAAACAATCTATGCACGTATGTCTCAAATGAAAATTGAAGGGTCTGTTACAGACGAAGATGGAATTACATATACCACAGGTAAAGCAGCAGCAGCATTAGAGGCCGTTGGTATTTCTATTCTAGAAGTAAATGGCGAAATGCGAGAGATGGAAGATGTTGTTACTGAAGTAGGTAATAAATGGGATGGATTAACTCAAATTCAAAAGGTAGCTGTTGCAGAAGCGTTAGCTGGAAAACAACAGTTAAATAAATTTATTGCTTTATTCAATAACTGGGATATGTATCAAGATGCCTTAGCAACATCAATTAACTCAACTGGTGCGGCTATGGAACAGAATGAAATCCGCATGGATTCTCTTGAATACAAAACCAATCAATTAAAAGCAACAACTGAAGAACTGTTCTTAACAGTAATAAATAGTGATTTATTTAAAGGTTTAATTGATGGAGCTACTGTATTTATGAAAGCTCTTACTGGAATATTTGATATTCTAGGAGATATGACGCCTTTATTGACAACTCTTGGAGTAGCATTGTCGTCTGCATTCTCAACTAAATATATGTATCAATTAATGGATATCACGACAATGTTTAAAGAATCTATTTCAGGAACATTTAAAGAAATCAAAGAAAGCGGCTCACTCTTTGGTAAAACTAATGAAAAAATGGCTCATGACACAGAAACCGTGTTCAAGTCTATTGTAAAAAATACAACTGCATTAGAAGATTTTGCTAAAGCAGCCAAGCTTCCAGAAGAGCGCTTTAAGGCACTTCAAGAACAAGTAGCTGAATATAGTCGAGCAGTTCAAGATGAATCTCATATTAAGTCAATGTTAGAAAATGTGAAAGGTCGTCAAGAAGAAGCTAAGGCTACTCAAGAATTAGCGTCTATTGAATTCAATAGAGCAAGAGAAGAAGTAGTTGCTCATATGCAAAGAAGAAAACAACATGTAGAATACATGGATGACTTATATGCAGAAGCTAGAGCGAAAGCTGAAATGGTGGAAGATGAGGTTGCGAAAGCAAACAAAATTGCATCTTTAAATAGAGTATATGACAGAAACGAAGATGGGTCTAAATCAGATAGACTTATTGAAAGAGAAAAAAATATTACTCAAGCTCTCAAAGAAGCTCAACAAGCTCGAAATGAGGCACTTAAAAAGAGTGATGAGGCTAGAGAACGATATGAAATTGAAAGCCAAAGTGTTAAACAATTAACAGAGCAGTTAGAACAAGCTCAAAATCGTGTTCAAAGTTATGCCGGTCAAATCACCGACATGGTTGAATCGGGCAATAAAGCTATTAGTATGACAGATAAGCTAACTAAGGCTTTTAGTTATGTAGGAACCGCTTTACAAGCTACACAAAGTATCACCACTTTCATTAATGCCTTTGACACTATTGAAGGTCGAGGAGAAAAAATTTATGATAGCGTAGTTAGTATGTTGTCAGGTGTTGCAATGCTTATCCCTGGATTTGGTCCTATTGCAAGTATGGCGGTATCGGCTTTAGGTTCAGTTATTGATAAATTCTGGGAAGTTCAAACTCCATTAGAAAAAGCTAATGAAAAGGCTAAAGAATATGCTCAAACAATAGAAGAATTAAATTCGATTGTTGCTCAATCTGAAGATATTGAAGCAGAAAGACAACGAATTGAAGCTATGTCAGAATCGATTGAAAAGCGTGAAGCTGAAATTGAATTGGCTAATAAGATTGCAGAATTATTCCCTGAACTTCGTAAAGGCTACGACTTAGAAGGCAATGCTATTATAGATTTAACTAAAGACTACGAAGAATATGCTAAAGCTAAGAGAGAGGCTTATGAAACTGGTAAAGGTGCTGGTGGAGAAGAAGCGGCTCAAAAAGTCGCTGTAGATAGTATCAAATCTAACTATGGTAAAGAAAACTATGATGCAATGGCAGATGTTTCACAAGTAATCAACCCTTATGCCAAAGAGGTGCTAGAGGGAGTAGATAAAAGTGTCCAAAACTTAGTGCTATCTTTAGTAGAGTATGATAAAATCGCAAAACAAATCGACCAAGGTACTGATTTAGAAAACATTGGGGCACAAGTTCAATCGTTCCTAACAGAAGCTCTTGGCGTAGCTGATAACTTAGAAAAAGTTAAACAATTACCTACTGAATATCAACAAGTTATTAATACAATGCTTGGTATGATGTCGCAAGAAAATAGAATTAACTTCTTTGATGCTCTTGTATTTGGAGAAGATGGAAGAGTCGACCTTAGCAAGATGTATGAAGCCTTTGATAAATTTAGATACTCTTATGATTCATTAGTGTCGCAATTAGCTAATAGTTTAAATAGAGTTGATATTGAAACTATTCTATATCAATTAAATAATTTAGGTCAATGGGAAATGCCAGAGGGTATTACTAATTTATATGAGTTAAACCCAGCAGAGTTAACTGCGGGATTTTCTCAAGCTATTCAAAATCTAGAAGAAAATGGCTTTGAACTAAAAAATGTTCTAAATAACTTAGGAATACAATTAACTGAAGAACAATTAACTTTAGTAGATTTAATCTATGGAAATTCAGAAACGTTTAGAGCTAAAAACTTAGAACTTCAAGAACAATTATTGCAAACAAAAGAAATGTTCTTAGCTAATTATGTGAATCCAATGGAGTTCGCAGATATTAATGAAGCAGACCAAGTAATTGATAGCTATCAAAAACTAATTGACGAGAATAAAACACTTGTAGAATTATTTAATGAAGCTAACGCAATTGAGTTCGAAGATGGACACATCTTAACTTCATCTTTTGCAGACATGATTGATAGCAACACAGATGGTCTTGAAAATGCTAATGATTTATTGCTAACTTTTAATGAATTATTTGAAGATGTTTCAGATGCTGATTTAGCTTCAATGTTTGGAGAAGATTTAGCTAGCAATATTCAAGAGTTATTACAAATTACAGACTTAAAGGCTCCTTTTGAGGATTGGCCTGATTCAGCTAAAGAAGCATTCAGTCAAGTCTATGATACTTTTGCGGAGTTTGAAGATAATGCTAAATCTCTATATATTCGAATGAATGCAGATAATAAAGAGTTTTATGATGAACTTCGTAAAAATAATGCTGAGACATTTGCGGCGTGGGATGAGGCTTTTGGTCTAACAGGGCAAAACTTCCAAACTATGGCTGAATATCAAGTAGCTGTTGATTTCTGGAAATATCAACAATTGTCTCAAATGAGTAATAAGCATTTAGAATTTCTTTGGCAACAGGCTATTCAAGAAGGTCTAATTGACGAACAAACAGCTAATGGAGAACTAGACATAGAAGATAAAAAGTTTATCTTGATGGGTAGTATGAATAAAGACTTCCTAACTAAGATAATTGATGGGAAGATAGATGAATTAAAAGCAGATAAACAAACCGCTCTTGACAAAGTAAACTTAACAGAAGAAGAATTAAACCAAGTTATTGACATGACAACAGATAGTAATACTATCCTAGCTAGAGACCAAAAAAACTATACTGACTCAATTGGTGGCATGATGACATCTATGTTCCATAAATCTGCTGAAGGTTTAAGAGGTTTGGGTATTAATGTTAGTGCTATTAATGGTTTCACAGTAAGCAATACATATAAAGCAACTGTTGATAACGTTAAAGCAAAGATAGATGAAATTAATGCTTCAATAGAAAAACTTGAAGGCTATAAGAAAGATATTGAAGAATATGAACCTTTTAATCCAGAAGATTTAACTTTTGAATTACCCACTTACAATCCTACTGGCTCTAGTACAACCAAACCTGGTGGATACACTCCTTCAAAAGGTAGTAGTAGTAGTGGTTCTTCAAGCAAGGATAAAGCTGAAAAAGAAGTTGAAGATTTAGAATATAAAAAAGACCTATATCACGATATTGATATCGAACTTCAAAAAATTGCAAATACAATGACTAAATTACAAGAGCAAGAAGATGACCTGTATGGTGAAGCTAAAATCGCCAACATGGAAAAACAGGCTGAGTTGCTAAGAAAACAAAAAGAACTTACTGCTCAAAAGTTAGAAATTGCTAAGCAAGAAGCTGCCGAAGCTAGAAAATCATTAGCTGGCATGGGTGTTAAATTCGATGAAACTGGTACTATTACAAACTATAATGAAATTATTAAACAAAAAACAGACTGGGCAAATAGTCTAACTGGCGATGCAAAAGAGCAGGCTAAAGAATATGTTAAATCTTTACAATCAGCTATTGAACAGTATGAAGATTTGCATTTCAATACTATTATTGAATATGAAAGTGAGTTAGAAGAATTACGAGAAGCAGTTCAAGAGAAGATTCTAGAGGCTCTTGAATATAAATACGAAGTTAAAATTGATGTTATCGCAGACTTCCAAGAGGACAATGACTTCTTTACTGAAATATTAGAAGGCTATGAAGGTATTGATAAAGCTATTGGTAGAACATTAGAAAACTTTAAAGAGCAATTTAATGTGCTATCAACTCTAGACGAAAAATATAAAGAAATTTTAAATAATACTGAATTGGATGCAATTACTAAGGCTGAAGCAATCGAAGAACTGAAAAAGCAAATTATGGATGCTACTCTAGAGTTAAAAGATTTAAAAGAAGCTATTAGTGATTTAATACAGGATGCAATTAGTAATAATTTAGATGCTGTGTATGAGCAAATCGATGCTTTTGAGGCTATCAATGATGAAGTCAAAGACATGATTGATATGTATGAGTTATTGGGTGGTCAAGACTTAGGATATATAAATGAAATGTTGCAAGCCCAAGCTGATTCGAATAAAGCCCAAATAGATGCTTTACAGCAATCTAAGAAACTAATGGAAGACTTCCGAGACAGTTTGGAAGAAGGAACTGAAGAATGGCGTGAGGCAGATAAAGCCGTTAAACAAATGGATGAAGATATTCGCAAATTGTCTTTAGATACAATGAAAATCTACAGAGAGCAAATGGAGAATTCTTTCAACAGTTCTTTAAAAGAGATTGAAAAATCTTTAACTAATGGATTAGGATTTGATAAATTAGAAAAGGAAATTCAGAAAGCTAGAAAAGAACAAGAAAAGTACTACGATACAGTAGAAAAATCATTATTTGCGGCAGAAATGCAAAAAGATATTCAGGCTCAAATTGCTAAATCTTCTGACCCTAAAAAACAGGCAGTTCTTCAAAAATTCTATGATGAAGAAATTAAGACTTTGCTTGAAAAAGATAATCTAACTGCGGCGGAAGTAGAGCGTGCTAAAATTCTATATGACATTACTCTAAAACAAATGGCTCTAGAAGAGGCTAAAGCTAATAAGTCAGTAATGCGTTTAGTTAGAGATGCGTCTGGGAACTGGTCTTATCAATATATGGCAGATATTAATAAAGTTCAGCAAGCACAAGACGATTTAACTTCTAGCCTGGACGAACTTTTAGCACATGATAAACAGGCTTTCCAAGATACTCAAGATGAGATTTTAGAAAGAAGAAAGCAGTTCTTATCAGACATGGAAGAAGCTTTCAAAGGATATATGACAGGAGAGATTGCTTCTAAAGAAGAATTACAAGCTATTTTATCTCAATTAGAATTAGAATTTAATGAAGACATGTTATTATTAAATTCCGAGTATGCTGAAAATGAGAAGCACTTAGCAGAATCAACTCTTGGAAGTATTATGAATGCCTATGATATTACTTTTGCAGATTTAAATAATTTAACAGAGCAACAAGCTCAAATTTTTACAGATGCGGGAATACAATTAGGAAATTCTTGGGAAGAGACTATTGCTAATATGACTCAAAGCAATAATGACCATATGAAAGCATTGATTGAAGGATATTCAGGAGAAGGTGGAGTTACTTCAGTAATCACTACGGAGTTCGGAAAAATTGGTGAAGCTGCTAAAAACTATGAAAGTAAGGTCAATGAAGTTTCTAAGAATGTCAATCAAAACTTAGATTCAGTGAAAAACAAGACTGAAGCTGTTAAGGATGAAACTAATAAAGTTATTCAAGCTATGGATAATGAGTTTAAAAAAATTAAAAATGATATTCTTCCAGCTTACGATAGTTTAATTAGTAAATATGACACAATGATTCAAAAGATTAAAGATTATATTAATGAGCTTAATCAAGCAATTCAGAAAAATAAAGATTTAGCAAACACTCCTACTCCAAGTGCGCCAGCTACAAAACCTTCTAACTCAAATACTTCAGCATCAAAACCTTCTACATCTACATCCTCATCCAAACCTGCTAGAAATCCTGGAGTTGGAGATATTGTTCGAAGCGTTCCTGGTACATGGTATAGCGACTCTTATTCTGGGGCTCCAATTGGAACACCAAGTAAATGGGCGAAAGAATTTAAGGTTACACAGCATAAGTCAGGACGTCCAAGACCATATCACATTCAAGGAGTAAATGGTGGAACTGGTTCAGGATGGGTTGAATGGGTTGGATTTAAGTCTGGAGGTTATACTGGTGATTGGTCTAAAACTGGTGGATTAGATGGTATTGGTGGTAAAGCAGCAATTTTACACCAAAAAGAAATGGTTTTAAATGCTAAGGATACTGAGAATATGTTAAAAGCCGTTGAAATGGTTCGCGACTATACTGATTTATTAAATAAACCATTGCCGACATCTAGTTTAAACACAAATGAAACTATTGAACAGACTGTAAATATTAATGCTGATTTTAGTGGAGTGCGTAATTCAAGTGAAATTGAAACTGCTTTTGAAAATCTAGTTAATAAAGCTATCCAATACACAAGAAAGAATTAATAGGGAGCTTTGCTCCCTTTAATTAAATAAGGAGGTTAACATGGAAGAGCAATTATTTGAAGCAATAAAGTATATTGTAGATTCAGAAATAGAAAAGGCTGAAACTCAAAAATTTATTAAAAGTCAAATTGTGAGCGGTAAGCAATTAGATGGAAGTTATTATATTGAATATCAAGGTCTACAAATGAAAGCCTATCCCAGCTCGGCATTATCTAAATATACACAAGGTGAGTTTGTATATGTTCTATTGCCAACAGGCAACATTTCAGATAAAAAAATTATTTTTTCATCTACTAGAAATACTGAAGATAAAACAGACCTGGGCAATATTGACCAAGAGTTTGAAGAGATTAGAGATAGTATAGTTACTCTAGGAGAGAACTATGTCACAAATGGAGTTGGACCAATCGAACTGAATAGTTCACGAAAAAATTATACACTGAATATTAGTGATAAGTTTGCCAAGCATCATAATTCAGGAATGACAGGTGTTCGTATCTCGGCATTAGTTTCTTCTGCTCTTGACCCATTATCATTACCATCAAATTTTGATTACGGAATCTATTTCAAAATTATTTATACTGATAATACTATTAGAGAAATGAAATTCTCTTATAATCAAATGTATGGCTTTGTTTATAACTTAGAAGATTCTTTACAACAAAAAATTTATGACATTAGCATCGGAAAAACAGTCGCTTCTGTTGAAGGAAAACTATATACAAATAATATTCCTGCTGGAGGAAAAATTGTATTTAAAAAGGTGTCAATTGAGTTTATTAACGATATGTTAAATGATTTAATCAATTCAACCAATTACTCTATTGACATTGTTTCAGACAAAGGTACGATTTTTAAAGATGACCAAGTAGAAGATGTTATTTTAACTTGTCAAGTAAAAGGAAATAATATGAATCTTGACCCGTATGCGAAATTATTTACTTATGAATGGTATGAGATTAGTTATAGTGATGGTAAAAAGATTCGAACACTTATATCCGAATCAAATGGGAAAGTTTCATATAACCCTGGTGAACCTAATAAAATTAGAATTAATACAACTTCTATTGAAGATATTGAATTCTTTGAGTGTGATGTATATACTAAATAAGACCTAAAACAAGGTCTTATTTTATTTATAGGGCAAAAACTTGACAAAATAGTGAAATTGGGCTATAATGACTAAGAGGAGGGGTTGAAATTGACGAAAGGCGTTAAAATAGGTCAAGGAGGGATTGACCTTACAAGAAATACAAGTATCAAATATTTAAAAATTACTGGACAACAAATTTTTCATTATAGCGACAATTCTTATAAAACAACACCAAAACCAGAAACAATTACGCTAAAAGCAACTTTATATAATATTAGTTTATTAGGAAATAATAAAATTAAATGGTATTATTCAGCAGGTAAAGATAAGTGGGTTGAGTTTCCTGAAATAAATTCAAGAGCAGCGACGAACATAAGTGAATTTACTATTCCACATGACCACTTATGTTGGAAAGAAGCAACCACTTTAACAATTAAAGCAGAGGTAGAATATCTGGGCAAAATCTATAATGATGAATTTACTCTTGCTAAGTTAGCTCAAGGTTCAGATGCCTATACTGTATTGTTAAAAGACGAGTCTCAAGTTTTTCCAACTGATGACAAAGGTAATTATGATGTAAATGAACTAAGGGGATTATGTGCAACTGAATTATATGTATATAAAGGCATAACGCCTTTAAAATATGAAACACAATTTACAGTATCACAAACATCTGTGCTAAGTGATACACTAGCAGTAGATATTGAAGGAGAATATCATGGTAGCAGTGTTCGTATTATTCCAAAAGAATTGCGAGCGGACAAATGTTCGGCACAATTAATTATTACCATTGATGATAAATTAAGTGCTTCCACAGGAACAACTAAAACCCGTTTAACTAAAAGCATGAATATTACCAAAGGTAAGGCTGGAAAAGATGGAGAGTCTGCTCAAGTGGTTAAAATTATTGGAGATAATCTATTTAAAAAAGAAAACAATATTTTTACCCCAAATAAAATTATGTTAACAGCTTTGCTGCAAAATATAGATGTGCAACCAATGGCTTTGGGTGGAAGATGGTATTATTCTACTGATAGAATAACTTGGGAAAACTGTGATAACTATGAGATTTCTGAATCAGACTCTTTTAGTATGATAAATATTTATCCTAATTCACCAGGTTTTACAGATAATTTAATCTACTATAAATATGAAATTAATGAAAGTCTATTTGATTTAGTTTCAGTAGGTAAAATTAGTGATGGACTAGATGGAGTAGGATATTCAGTTTTCTTATCAAATGATTCTGAGAATATTCCGACAGATTCACTAGGAAATATTTCAACTGACTACTTAGGTGAAAATGGAAAAACCTTTACTGAAGTCGAGGTTTATAGAAGTGAAGGTAATGTAATTACGCAATTAACACCAACAGCATCTTCATCTATTGGGAAAAATGAATTTAAATTAAGTATTCTTAATAATCAATCACCTCAGAATATAGCTCTTGTTAGCAGCAGTCAACCAAATAAGGTATATCTACATACTTTATCAAGTGATTCAAAAAACTTTGAAATTCAGGTCAAATTAGCTGATGAACAAACTTTTACAAAAGTATTTACAGTTGCAAAATCAAAACAAGGCTATAAAGGAGACCAAGGTCTTCAGGGATTACAAGGTCCTAAAGGAGACCAGGGAATTCCTGGAACTAACGGAAGCGATGGTAGAACTAGCTACTTCCATATCAAGTATTCAGAATTTGAAAATCCAACATTACCAGAACACATTTCTGATACACATAATAAATACATTGGAACATATGTTGATTTTAATGAAATAGATGACCCTAATCCATTACGATACACTTGGAGAAGATTTGAAGGAGCTCAAGGTGAGAAAGGTGAGCAAGGACTTCCAGGTCTAAATGGTGAAAATGGACAAACTTCTTATTTACATATCAAATATTCGAATGACGGAGGAAAAACATTCACTCCAAACAATGGAGAAGATGTAGGAGATTATATCGGGCAATACACAGACTTCGAACCAAACGATAAATTAGATGTAAAACTATACAAATGGAGTAAAATTAAAGGTGAACAAGGAGAGCAAGGTCTGCCTGGACTTCAAGGTATTCAAGGACCTCAAGGTATTCAAGGTATTCCTGGTGAACCTGGGGCAGATGGAACTAGCTCATATTTTCATATTAAATACTCTCCTATTGAAAATCCAACCAATTCATCTGATATGACAGAAGAACCTAACACATATATTGGAACTTATGTGGATAATATTGAAGAAGATAGCAATGACCCTAGAAGATATAAATGGTCGCGCTTTGAGGGTATTCAAGGTCCTCAAGGAGAGCAAGGAATCCCTGGTATAAATGGGGAAGATGGTAAAACATCCTATCTACACATTAAATATTCTAATGATGGGGGAAAAACATTCACTCCAAATAATGGAGAAGAAGTAGGAGCTTACCTAGGTCAATATACAGATTTTATTGCACAAGATAGCACAGATGTTAAAAGATATAAGTGGACTAAGATTGTTGGAGAGACTGGTCCACAAGGACCTCAAGGGCCTCAAGGACCTGCTGGTGCAAACGGAAACTTGGAAGATTTTCCTGATACTTTACCACCAAAACCTGTTTTAACAGGAAAATGCATTGGGTTTAATTCTGTCGATTTATCTTGGACTTATGAAAACAAAATTTACTATACCTATGAAGTTTATGCATCACAGACTAGTGGATTCACGCCTAACTCATCCAATGTTATTTTTAAGGGGCAAGGAAGTGCATTCTTGCACAATGTAGCACCAGAGCAAACGTGGTACTATAAGGCAAGAGCTGTTAATACTCATGGTAGAGCAACAGAATATAGCGACCAAATTACTGTTAAAACTATAAAAATTAATGACCTTTCTAATTATGTAAGTGATGCAGCAATTGGTAATGCTTTAATTGGAGAATTAAGTTTCGATAGAGCTTGGGCAGGAACTTTAAAGGGTCATTATATAGATGCTAAAAATTTATCAGTTACAGATGGAAATGGTAAAAAGACGCTAGATATTGATAGTGCGGGAAATGTTAGTTTAGACGTAGTTAATTTAAGTATTAACAGCTCATCTGTTATAACAAATGACAATTTAAGCTCAGCGTTAGGTGACTACCCTACGAAAACAGAAATGAATAGCGCTATTGAAATGACTGCTGGAAATGTAGCTCTAAGTGTGAGTGAGACTAAAATTAAAAATATGAAACTTGGAGGAGCTAATTTATTACTAAATTCAGACGAGAAAAAAGAATTAAATAGAGCAGAACCAAATACATATAATCACATTAGTTATAATTTAGTTGACGATTATAAAAATTTAACTTTAAGTGAAGATACAACTTTTGTGTTATCTTTTACGGCGGATAGAAATGGTAATTTCGATAAAGAATGTTTTGACTCAATAGCGTTTGATAATGGCTGGTATCAAAGATGGTCTAGAGAGGATATAGATAAAATCACATATCTTAAAGACTCAACATTCAAATTCATAATGAAACCTAAAACATTACCGAAAGGAACTCTCATCGCAGATAAACTAACTATTATTGCAGAACATGAATATGGTGGTGCATTATTCTACAACGCAATGTTGGTTGAAGGAGATAAAGCATTTGATTGGCAACCTGCTAGTCAAGATATCCAAAGTAGCATAGCAAAAATTGATATTAAAACAGATGAAATCAATTCAACTGTAAATACAGTTAAACAGAATCTAAATGATAACTATTCAACTACTTCACAGATGAATAGTGCAATTCAGCAAAAGGCAGACAGTATAACATCTGAAGTAGTTAAAATTGAGAACTCTATGGCAATTGATAATCTATTAGCGAATGGGAACTTCACAAATGGATTAAACAATTGGGAATACCGAGACCACGGAAGTCCAGTCGGATACGCTTTAACCGCAAATACAGATTGGACAATGGTAGGAAAAACTGCACTATTGCTTAATCAAACAAATCATCCACAAGGTTATGATAGTGGTTTTACTCAAATCATAGATGTCAAACCAAATACTAATTACACATTCACAGGCTATATTGCTTCTCATAGAGCCGAGGGAATGGCAATAATTAAGGATGCAGACGGTAATTGGTTGCTTTTCGATAAAACCAATCCCGATGACTGGTCGTATACCGGTGGAAATGATATTTCAAACTGGAAACGCATAAGACTTGTCATTACTAGCGGAGAACGAACTCAGCTTCAGTTCCATCTGGCGATGGGCACAAGTCGTGACAACGGTTTTGTTTGGTTTCATGATTTCATGGTAACAGAAGGTGAAACTGACCTTTGTTGGAAACCTTCTGAGCGTGAAACAAGAACTAAAATAAATCAGTTATCAGATAGAATTACATCAACAGTATCATCTGTTGAGATGGTAAATGGTAAAGTAAATCAAGCAAATTCACAGATTGACATATTAGCAAATAGAATTACATCAACAGTATCATCTGTTGAGATGGTAAATGGTAAAGTAAATCAAGCAAATTCACAGATTGACATATTAGCAAATAGAATGACATCGGCAGTATCGTCTATTGAAACGGTAGATGGCAAAGTGAATAAAGCGCAATCACAGATTGACCAGCAAGCACATCAAATTGCTTCTAAAGTAAATACTGGTGATTTTTCATCTTTAATCCAACAAAATGCAAACAGTGTTTATACCGCAATATCGAATGGTAGAGGGGTTAATGGTGTAGGAATTGATACATCAGGATTATATTTATTTAATAATAATTTAGTTACAGCAAGGCTGACTGAAGGAAAATTCCACGCTTACAATTCATGGAATGGACGCCACATGGGTTATTTTGGAACAAATGGTGATGACTTAAGAGCGTGTTTGTATGATACAAATACTTTCTCAGTTTATTCAAATGATTCCGCGTTGTTATTCAGAGCTAGATACGCACGAGATGCGAATTATGGAAATGCAACCCTCGATATGTGTGGTGGAATTAACTTTGTTCATAAACCAGGACAAGATGTTGGTCTAAATCAAATTCTATTAGGAAATGATGATAGAAGTGATGCTTATGGTTATCATAATATGTCGATTAGATGTTGGAATTCACTAGGATTCCAGGATAACTACGGATACACAAATATGTTTTTCGACGTCAGACGAGGTCGAATCATCATGAAGGGCGGTTTATATCAAAATGCGGGAACACCACCTGCTGCGTATGTTTTATCTAATGATGAGGAAAATCCATTTTACTCAGGCGTGTCAAGCGAACAGATGGTTAATTCTATTTTAAATCTTGAGACAACGGTTAAAGTAGATACCGATGATGATATAACTATGATGATTTTACCAAATGATGACGATTTGGCGATGACTATGATTGACAATCAACAGCATGTTGACATAGCATCGATTGTTGCCGGTTTAGTTGAAACGGTTAAATCATTAAACAATCGAGTACTTGAACTGGAAAGTAAATTAAGCAAATAAAGTCGCTTATATAACGCAATTAAAGTACGATTTTGTGCGACTAACGCTATATCTAACGCAATTCGTATTAAGAATCTCCACTTCGAAATCACAAAGTGAAAACTATAGAATTTATTTTTTAATGGCTAGGTTATATTCCTAGCTTTTTCATTTAGATAGAAAGTAAAGAAATGGCATTTATCAAACCTTAGAAGACTAGGAATACTTAGTCTTTTATATTAAACTTGACTATTGAATATTTTATATCTTATAATTATAAGGGGAAGAGAAGAGAAAGAGGTGTAAAATGGCAAATCTTCTCGGAACGGCAGAGATTAATTTAGCTGTACTTAAAGAAAACGATATTAGCGCAGCCATCAATCCATTAATTAAAACAGATGAGCAGCTAACAAAACGACTTGATACTGCCTTTAGTGATGATGTTCTAACGGCATATGAAAAAGTTCAAGTTGCTGCAGATTTAAAAAAGATTGATGCACAATATGATGATATAACGAAAACTGTAAAATCGTACAATAATAGTTCTATCACAGGTGTTTATAATGAGTACAAAGTAGCATATGATAATTTACATACCGCATTAGACCCTTGTTTAGAAAACATGGATACTGATACTGAATTATCAAATTCAATAGTAAAAGACGCATTTTTACAATATGGAATATATTATAGTCATTTACGAAGTGCTATTGATGAGTATATCAAAAACAGTTTTGATATAACGAAATCTTCTATTACATCATTATCAAATAGTGTTGATATAGCGATTTCAAAATCGTCATCAAATGAGCAGAACTTAAACATCATTAGTAAGCATATGAAGTTCTCTGATGAAGGTTGGTTGGAATTATTTGCTACAACTAATGGTAATGAAGGTCGATTTAAAACAAAAATTACTGACAGTAAGCTATCGTTTACTGACAACAATCAAGAAGTTGCTTATATGTCAAATCAAAAGCTATATATCAACTATGCTCAAATCAATAATGATTTGCAGATTGGTAGTATTGTAGCAACCAAATCTGATAAAGGTGGTATCGTCTTTAAGTGGCAATAAAAAGGGAATTTTATTTCCTTTTTTACTTTGAAAATAGAGTATAGCAAATACTTTTTTATATAATATATGATGGAAGGAGTGTATATATGGCTAGTGGAACTATAAATGGTTCTTGTGATAATAGGAGATATATATTAACTTGTGAGTGGACTTCAACACCTAATACAAGTGCAAATACTTCTAGTATCACGGCAAAAGTTTATTTGAATGGTAATGGTTATACAACATCATCTTCTTATTGGAGTTGTGTTATCAATGGTACAACCGTTACATCAAACAAGAATGCTAGTATTGGTGGAAAAACTTTATTAGGTACTCGTACATGGACAGTAAATCATAATAATGATGGTACGGCAAGTGTCGGCATTAGCTTTAGTTATTCGAATGGTTTAAATAGTAGCGGTACTTATACCACTAAAACAGGTAGTGGTAGTGCAACGGTTAGATTAGACACTATTGCTCGCGGTTCATCTATATCGTTAAGCAGAAGTTCTGCCACTATTGGTAGCGACTCTATTACTGTTAATATTACTAGAAATAGTAGTGCATATAAACATAAAGTTAAATTAATTTTAGGTGATACAACATATTTATTAGCTGAAAACGTTGACACTTCTTATACTTTTACTCCTAGTATGAGCTATTGTAATAAGATTACAACAGCAACAAGTGGTACGGCGACAGTTAAAGTTGAAACATTAACAGGCACTAATGGTTCGTGGATAGCAGAAACAACTAAGACGCTTACATTAAATGTTCCTAGTAATGTTGTTCCATCGGTAGGAATTTCGGTTGTGGCAAACAATCAGACAAATGGTGTAAGCGTTGCCGACAAGACAACATTTACCGTAAAACCAGTTAATGCTAATGGTTCTTATGGTTCTACAATTACATCTTATAGTATTACAGGTGGAAATTTAAATAGTGTATCACCTAATGGTACAACAACAGGCACATTGAACGCTGGAGATTATACATTTGTTGTAAAA
Organism: Lachnospiraceae bacterium; assembly: GCA_017625815.1. GTDB lineage: Bacteria > Bacillota > Clostridia > Lachnospirales > Lachnospiraceae > Coprococcus_C. The sequence goes on from JAGAKD010000001.1 coordinate 24,902, forward strand.
GTGACAGATAGTCGTGGACGTACAGCAGAAGCAAGTAAAGTAGAAACAGTTCATGCTTATTCTTCTCCAACTATTAGTGCGAGAGCATTTAGATGTAATAAGGATGGTACTGAATCTAGTAGTGGCGTTTATATTGCTGTAAATTTTTCGTGGGAAATTACCAATTTAGCAAATAATAATAGTAATGCTAAACAATATTTTATTCAATATAAAACAAGTAGTGCTTCATCTTATACTACAAGTGTTGATTGGACAAATTTAAGTTCATATAGTGGCTCGATGACAAAAGTATTGAGTCAAACATTTTCAACAACTTCATCTTATAATATTCAATTAAAAGTTAAAGATAGTTTTGGAACAACAACTTCAACGCTTAGCGTTTCAACTATTTCTGCATTACTAAACATTGAAAAAAATGGTGTTGGAGTTGGAAAAATTCATGAAAATGGAGCTTTAGATGTTGCTGGAGCTATCTATATGAATGGGCAACCAGTAATGACAAGTCTTGAACGTCCTGTAAGTGGGAACTGGTTCAGGGGTACGCCATCAGTCTCTGGTGATGGTGTTATGGAAATTGGTAAATATATTGATTTCCACGATTCTAATTCGACAACAGCAGACTTTTCTGTTCGATTAACCACAAATGGTTCAATGTTAACAAGTTCAGGGACGCTCGAAGCACCAATTATTAAAGCCACTGGCAACGGTAAATCAGGAGAACTAGGAACAGGAGGTGGGGATGTTTATCTTCACAACACAAAAGGAAATTCATACTGGCAGTTTAAAGATAATGGTCATTTTGGGCTTCCTAATCATCTAGTATTTCAAGGCTCAAGTGAACGCCGTATATTCTTAGAGGGAACTAATAAGGGATTATATTTTAATAGTGGTTCATTTGGATTCTATGACTGGGCGAACAATACGCCATTGTTTCGCATTGACTTATCCAATAAAGAGATTAGAACTGATAGTGGATATTTTGCAACTGGTGGGACACGAATGATTACCTCTCGGTCAGGAAGTGGGTACATTTCTTGGGGGAACTCCACAGACTGGAAATACTCTTGTGCATTCTATACCAATACAAGTAATGACGCTGCAGCTTCATCGTTAACAAAGGGGGCGCCAACGATTAAGATGTATAGCGGTTCTGGCGGAGGACTTCACTTATTCCCAGCCGGTGATGCTGCTGGTGGAACTGTAATTTGCAAGGGTACAGGATGGGGAAGTTATGGTGATATCACTTGCAATAAAACATACAATATGTCTGACATGAGACTTAAAAAGAATATTAAACCGCTTGATGACCCTTCCGCTCAAATAAAAATGTTGTCTTTAAACGAAGAGGAAACTACTGGGTCAGTAGCATTAGATATTATTAAAAAGGCGAAAGTGTATTCTTATATGCACACATATGATGATGACTCATTAAACAACTCGTTTGGTTTAATGGCACAAGACCTGCCAGTGGAACTTACAAAACAATATATTCCAAAAGAGACTTCAAATCTATCTCTTGAAGAAGGTAAAGAAGAGGACTACACAGGAACAACAATGAGAACTAAAAAAGAACGTAATGACCGTGAAGAGGACATTGCCGTAGATGTTTATGGTGTAGCTTCTATCGCTTGGGAAGGTGTTCGTGTTCTTTTGGAACGAATTGAACTTTTAGAAAAAGAATTGCAAGCGATTAAAAGACTATAACACAGTCTTTTAATTATGATTTTAAAAGATTTATTATAGATGAATAAGTATTAATTAAAACAATTTAATTATTGTCATAGAAAGTTATACCAAATCGCTATTGACAAAAATTTATTTAAAGTAGAGTTAGAATAAGTTCGTGGAGAAATTGGAATTTAAAGATAAATAAAATTACAACTTTCCATACTTGACAATGAAATTTTTCTATGCTATAATTAAATTGTAAGGTAGTTAAGTATTAGATGCTTATATGACATTACAAGGAGGAAGTACTAATATGGAATTGAAATTAAAACAATTCAAAGATACTTTAATTAAAGCTGTAAACGAGGCAGAATTACCTTTATCTTTAGTTTCATTTGCTATGAAAGAATTGTTGCAAGAGGTGGAAGAATTACGTAGCTATCAATTACAACAAGAATTAGCTAAAGCTCAAGATACTGCCGAAAAAGCTGAAATTGTAGAATAATAATAATTAAACAATATATGAAATTATAAAGCGAAGCATTTAAGTAATAAGATAAAAGAAAATGTTTAAACCAACCTAAAGCAACTCAAGTGTGCGGAGAAGCTTTATTTTGGACATTAAATTTAATGAGGAGGGTAGAAATGGCAAATACACCTACTCAAA
>JAGAKD010000096.1 GCA_017625815.1 Lachnospiraceae bacterium
CAGCAAATATTATATTTTTATAAAGGAGAACATTATGGCATTAACGTTAAAAAATGATACCGAAGAAGTTAAGACCCAGAAAAAGGAGCTTGATTTAGATATAGAAACTGGTGACATTGTTTCTAAAAATGATTTTTCTGATTTAGACACCCAGCCTATTAAAATATCAACAAACATAGATTACAATAGCCCAAGCAAGAAGAATAACTCAAATATTTTTTCCATAATCAAATGGGTTATCATTGCCATCATTGCTATTGTGGCAGTTAAATTTATAATTAATCTAGTAAATCCTAAAACAACAGATTTGACTTCTTACATAAATAAGGAAGCTGATGAAGTTGCAAAAGGGCTTAACCTTACCTTTTCACAAGACGATGACATGGCTGCTAAAATACATCATTACTCCACTGGCACTGTTACAGTAGAAGGCGACGGAGAAGTAGGCGTTGTATATATAGACGGTAAATATGCCGGATTGCATACAGACTCAAAATCTTACACAATGTACAATGTTAAGGTTGGGGATCCCGAATATTCTGCAGAAGAAAATATGTCATACAATTTTGATGATTGTATGTGCGTCTTAAATGATATGGCAGGGGGAAATTCTACTGCATATTATTACTACAACGAGTCAGAAAACGATTGCTTTGTTCTTATTGTCAACGAGCAAAGTAACAGAGTAGTTGCAATGACATATTTCAATAATTATTCAAAGATCACAGAAACTTTAGAATCTCTAGAATAAAAAAAATGCTTATAGCGCCTGTTCTCAAGGCTACTATAAGCATTTATTTTTTTACGTTCTACCATTCATAATATATACCTGTAATCCCTGCTTCTTCTAAAGCATCCTTCGCCTTCATATATGGTATAGTGTAGGACATAGTCTGTCTATCCTCATTTTCATATCCCAATGCAATATCCTCTAGAACGCCTTTAGTTCTATCATATATACCGCTGGCATAAGAATCCGTTCCTACCATACCCCTATATTCAAGCTCCTCCATCAGTCGAACCAGCTCTGGCACTGCTGCATCTCCCAAATCCTGCAATGCTAACACATCTATGTTCTCAACACTTCCATCTAAATATCTATCCACATTATATCTGGCGATAATGCCATCTACATTAGATAAGGCAAGAACCCCAAAAGCTACCACAACTACTGCCATAGACACAGCTAACGCATTGAGCTTTGTTACAAATTGCTTCACTATAACCACAATAAATATTATCGCAAGCACAAGCATCAACCAACTGGAAAGCACTCTTTTTTCAGTAAGACCGTAGGTATCTATGTAAAGTACCATCTTAGATATAGCTGTCGCTATAAGTATCAACGTGAATACTGCATAGGTTATAACGATTCCACTTTTTATCTTGGCTATAGAGGGCTTTGAAACATCCATAAACATCTGCACAAATATTATAATTATCATATTTATAACAGACACAGAACAAAGCTGAAAGAATCCATCTCTAGCATAGTCTGCATAATTTAATCCTGCCGGAAGCTTACCTGTAAACGCTGACATATAATATTTCCACTGAGATATAAAATATATTACATACACAAAAAGTATTGGCAATACCGCCGCAAGAGCAGTAGCAACATGAGTTTTCTGCATATCTCTTAGCTTTGTTACACACTCTTCCTCTGTGCATTTGTCCTTCGCCACATTGTCAGATGATGCAACAAATAAACTAAATACATACTGACCAACTAGCATCCCGAGGCATAAACACAAGATATCATGAAACACCTTATCCGCATCAAACTCTATCATATTGCCTATCATCCTAGAAAAATCACTGTCATAGGACAAAAGTCCACATACTACTGCAGTAGGTATAAGGGCAATCACACCACCCTTAATAACTTTTCCTAATATATCACCACTCTTTCTAATCTTTCCAGAAAACATGCCCTGAAACAAACTACCCACCTTAAGAAATGGTGCCACAAAAAGTGCCTTAAAATAGTCAACCACAATAAAATCATTAAAGCCCAGCTTAGTATGATTTCCATTTACCGCGTATAGATAGTAGCAGTATGTCACTACAGCGTAAGTATTTGCTATGGATGCCAGCATGAGATTTGAATTTGTAATTAATGCTCCCGACACTATCACCGCTGATATAGAAATAATCACTGGCACCACACCAAGTTTTACTTTATTTACCTTTAACACAACTGTTGTTGCTAAAAAAATTGCAACTACAAGCAAAAACGCCCCCAATGGATTTTGATGTGCCGGAAACACCTTACAGAAGAAAAATCCAAATGCCATACACATCCATGCAAAAACACTTTCTAACCCTGTGTAGTTTCGTTTCTTTTCCTCTTCCATATGATGCTCGGTTATCTTATCTTTATCACAACTTCCATCTATATTTTCCTGGTGAGCAATATTTGCCTCTTGCGCATCTATATTATTAACTATCTCTTCCATACATACACCTCCCGGGTCAATGATATGTGTAACTAATCATCCTGTGAATCCTCTTCTCCCTCACGATACTCCAAAATATCCGCAACCTCACACTCTAAGGCCTTACATATAGCATCTAAGGTAGACAATCTAATCGCCTTTGCCTTGTTATTCTTAAGTATTGACAAGTTAGCAAGTGTAATCCCCACCTTCTCAGAAAGCTCATTTAGGGACATCTTTCGTTTTGCCATCATAACATCCAAATTAATTATTATCATATTATCCCTCCATCGCTTTCTATACTGTTAAATCATTCTCACTCTTAATCTCTGTAGCTTCCTCAATTACATTTTTTACCACTCTTAAGCAAAGTCCTAAAAATGCCGCCACAAAAGCTACAAGTAACGCAACAAATGTAAAATATACCGAAAGGCCACAGAATACACCTGACACAAGATAACATCCCCAGGATATTCCACGAATAAGCCCTACGCTTTCTGATGTAAATACTTTTCCAGCCTTAACCCTTAAAAGAAGCATAAACAGTAATACATCAATTAAGGCTATGAATAGCAATGCCACATAAGCCAAACCTAATATAATACTCTCATTAATTCCTTCTACATATGCGATACCCAAATCATTTACTGCCTGTATCATAAGGCTTGCAAATTCAGGCATATAAAAGGCCAATCCTATGCACAACGCAAAAAATAATATCGACACTCCTATTGATATGGTAATGGAAAGCTTACTTGGTATTTTTAACATGATTTAATTCCTCCTTTATTTACCCTTTTATCTGTCTTATGGTTTGTTAATCATTTACTCTTGTTGGTATATTATACCACTTTATTTTGTTTGTCAATATATTTTTATCGTTTTACGATATATTTTTATTGAAATAACCTGTGCAAGTTTACATAATTCAATTTCAACATAAAAAAACCTTCCTTACCGGACTATCCGGCAAAGAAGGTTTTTATCAATACTCTATGAGTTAAATATTTAAATTAATGATTCACTAAGGCAATACATACTTAGCTTCAAGCTCACCATATTTTTGCTCAAACCAAGCTTCGTTGTCCTTCATTTCTTTACGGTAGTTATGTGCTTCTACCTCTTCATCATCAACCTGTACAACACTTACAGCGATATTAGAACAATGGTCTGATATTCTTTCGTAAGTATCTGTTATATCAGACAAACTGATTCCCAATTCGATAGTACATTTGCCCTTCTTAAGACGCTTAACGTGGCGCTTCTTAACCTCTTTATTCATACGATCAATAAGCTCTTCCATAAGCTGTACCTGGGCAACCTTTTCCCTATCGTTATTAATAAATGCATCTATTGTGAGTTCAAGAATATCCTTCAATGCAAGACCATAAACTCTAAGCTCTTCCATAGCCTTCTTTGAGAATTCCTGCTCCTTTTTATACATCTGTTCTACTCCAAGAAGTATGTCCACTGCAAGGTCTGATATACGTTCCACATCACTTATACTATGAAGAAGTGTAGATACAATATGTCCATCCTCTTTAGACAAATCTTTCTCGCTAAGTCTAAGAAGATATGCACCAAGCTGGTCCTCATATTTATCAATTAAGTCCTCTGTCTCTCTTACATGAGTCGCCTTCGCTTCATCAAAAGCACCTATAAGAGAAACTGCCTCAAGAACACTATCCTTTGATACCTGTGCCATAACAGCTGCAACCTTCTGACACTGAGCAACTGCAAAACCAGGTTTATCTAAGAAAATAGGATCAAGCAGCTGAAGTGTAGCATCCTGCTCTCCTTCATCCTCTCCCTTATCCTTGATGGTTTTAATTGCAAGAGTTTCAAGTACATTCGCCATTGGAAGAAGTACAATAGTAGCTAATACATTGAAAGCTGTATGAACTACTGCTATTCCTGCTGCCCCTGCCACATCGTTAAGGAATGGCCATGGCACAAATACATTGATGAGGTAGAACAATATCATAAATATAGTTGTTCCAAGCACATTAAAATATAAGTGTACCGCTGAAGCACGTTTTGCATCACGACTTGCACCTAAAGATGAAAGAATTGCAGTAATACAAGTTCCTATATTCTGTCCCATAATAATTGGAATAGCATTTGCGTAGGTAATGGCACCTGTTACACAAAGAGCCTGAAGTATACCAACTGATGCAGATGATGACTGAATAACCGCTGTAAGCACAAGACCTGCTATCATACCAAGAATAGGGTTTTCAAACATCGTAAGAATATTTGTAAACTCCTCTACCTCTGCAAGTGGTTTTACCGCAGTACTCATAGCATCCATACCAAACATAAGCACAGCAAAACCAAGTAATATAGTTCCTATGTTATTTTTCTTTTCATTCTTCATAAACACCAAGAACACAACACCGATAAGTGCAAGAATAGGTGTAAATGAAGTCGGCTTTAGAAGCTTAATAAATATGTTATCTCCACTCAAGCCACTCAAACTAAGTATCCAAGAAGTAACTGTTGTACCTATATTGGCACCCATAATAATACCAATAGCTTGTTTGAGCTTCATAATACCTGAGTTGACGAAACCTACAACCATAACTGTTGTAGCTGACGAAGACTGAATAACCGCTGTAACTCCAGCTCCAAGAAGTACAGCCATAAATTTGTTTGTTGTTAATTTTTCAAGAATTCTCTCAAGCTTACCGCCTGACATTTTTGCCAAGGCTTCTCCCATAACATGCATTCCGTAAAGGAATAAGGATAAGCCTCCTATCATAGATAGGACATCGAAGATAGTCATATAATTCTCCTTGTTTATCAATCGTAGTATTGTCTAGCGGGCTCCAAAGCCCACATCTCAAACAATACCACCACAAACAAGTCTCCGTCAATATTATTTTAAAAACTTAACATAGATTTTACATAGTTAATTTTGGATATTTTTTACAACATTTTACTGTAAGTACAATTCCACCTTAAATAAGTCGCCATCTATAATAATTTCCATGTCTCCATTTTGGAGTTTCATCAAACTTTGAGCAATAGAGAGCCCTAAACCACTACCCTCTGTATTTCTAGATTTATCACCTCTAACAAATCTTTCCATTAAGTCCGAACCTGAAATATTAAGTTCCTGGCTCGAAATATTTTTAAAGGTTAACTTGAGCAATTCCCCTTTTTTAGCTATAACATCAGTTTTGCCTTCTACAGTCTGATTTATACCCATCTGCTGTTCATTTCCACCAACTCTTTCCACATCAATATATACTCTAGTTCCTTCCTGTGCATATTTTGATATATTGTTAATAAGGTTATCTATAACTCTCCACAAATGTCTGCCATCAGCTTTTACTGTTGTATTTTCAGTGTGGAAATTTACTATTGGTTTAAGTCCTCTAGCTGAGAGCTTATCTGAGAATTCACCAAGTGACTGCTCTACAAGAACCTTTACATCTACATCTGCGATTTCCACTTCCAGATTTCCAGAGGAAGCCTTTGACGCATCTATCAAGTCCTGAATAAGCTTCTTTAACTTAGCCGACTGTCTTTCCAATACCTCAATGTAATCATCCGCTTTTTCATTATTTAATTCTTCTTTTGATAACAAATCAACATAATTGATAAGTGATGTGAGGGGTGTTTTTATATCGTGAGATACATTGGTAATAAGCTCTGTTTTCATTCGCTCACTCTTCATTCTATCTTCCACAGCAACCTGAATTCCATCACGAATTCGATTAAGGTTCTCACCATGTTTTTTGAACTCCCAGAACATCTTATCAGTTTCTATCTCGTAATCAAGCTTGCCATCAGCAATCTCCTGAGCACCTTTTTTAAGTTTGTTCATATTGATAATTGCAATAGCCAAAATAATGGTTATGATAATTTTTTCTACACACCAGAGAACAATAACAAACCCATAGCTATTTGAGGCTAATGCAAGGAATAATTCAACAATAGATATAACTACATAAATACCAATCCACTTTATATATAGATTTGCATTTACTCTGACATAATTAAATATATCTCTTATCTTTGTAAAGATTAATCTGCACACTTTATATGTAATAGTATTTTTTAATATATTTCCACACTTTCCTCTTGCAGCAATAGTGGATATCATTATTGGTAAAAATCCTACTGCCGGTATCATAAAGCACGCATAAAATATTGTTCTTTTATACGAGTAATACATACTCATCTCGTCAAGGCCATATATACCAAGACATACTAATAAAAAGAATCCTATGGCAACAATATCAAGGGGCATCCTATGGAACCAATTAAGATATATTTCTTCTTGACCCTTTACATGTCCTGCTGCCACAATAATAAATACGAAGGACAAAAGAGCAAGTATAGCAGATAAAATCAAAGCTGCAGGAGCAGCATCTAATATTGTTCCATAATATCTAAGTGCTGCTGATTCTTTAAACTCATCATTTGCAGTAAGCTCACGCTTTACATAGTATGTCTGCTTAAGTTCTACATACTCTACACCATCAAAGCTGATTGATACCTTATTGCTTCTTGGGTCAAATTCCAAATTATTCACGCTAACACAATCATACTTATCTTCTATAGACTCTATGAACTCATAATAGTCTTTTCTTAAATCATCATTTTCAAGCAAGTCATACTGAATTTCAAAACCATCATATACCATAACAAGATATATGCTTTCATATTCTCCCTGATCTTCTTCATATAAATAATAGTCTAGCAGTTCTTCATTTTCCACATTAACTGTATATATTTCTTCCCCAGATTCTATTACTATTTGGTTAGAATTTTCTGCCACTGTTGTATCAGGTGCATCTATATATGCTTCCGTATTTTCTTCATATGGTATTTCTGTTGCAACCTCATCATAATATGGCTCCGATGTAGTAGAGTCATATTCTTCATATTCTTCATAGTATACATTCTCATCTAAATTGTATACCTCATCATAATAATGGCTGTATACATATCCTGTTAATTCATCAAAATCAAGCTCATATACAAACATCTCTTGTCCAGATGTATCCCCTATAGAATAGGTTGTCATACCCTTATACTGATAATCATCACAGGTGTAATTGGACAAAGTAGGATAAACCTTTTTATCTTCCTCATCAAGAGGTTCTATAACAAAAAAGTAGTTGCTATTTTCCTCTGCAAAATGTTCCCTGTAACGTTCTGTATCTGCATTTTCCTTTTCTAAATTATCAAAATCCAGACTTTCATACCAATTATATGCTGTTTCATTGTAATCCCAGCATATATTCTCTATAATATTCTCACGAAAGTTTTCTTTTCCACCTTCCATATAGTAATCATCATACAAGGCACCCATTACAAGCAATCCACTTATAAGCCCTGTGACAATTGATATAGAAAGCAGCACACTTGCAATTATTTTTAGCGAAATGCTCTTTCTAAGCTTCATAGTTATTCCTCCAATTTATATCCCTGTCCCCATACCACTTTTAAGTATCTTGGCTCCGATGGGGTTATCTCTATTTTTTCTCTAAGGTGTCTAATATGTACTGCCACTGTCCCCTCTGAACCCAGAGGAACATCTTCCCACACCATCTTGTATATATCCTTTGGCGAATACACCTTTCCAGGATTTTTCATAAACAATTTTAATATGTGATACTCTGTAGGTGTAAGGTTTACATTTTCACCATCAACGGTTACAGTCCTTGCCTTATCATCTAACACAATTCCACCTATGATTATGGTATCCTCTTCCTTGGATATACTTCCACCTCCCAAAGACATATATCTTCTAAGCTGTGCTTTTACTCTTGCTATAAGTTCTACTGGGTTAAAAGGTTTTGTTACATAGTCATCGGCTCCCACATTAAGTCCAAGTATCTTATCAGTGTCCTCGCTTTTAGCAGTGAGCAGAATAACTGGTATATTAGACTTTTCTCTAATCTTAGTCATAGCACTAATACCGTCCATAACTGGCATCATTATGTCCATTAAAACCAGGTGAACATCTCTATCTGCAACTGCCTTCACTGCTTCTTCCCCATTATAAGCCTTGATTATATTGTATCCTTCACTTGAAAGATAAATATTAAGAGCTTCAACTATATCTTTTTCATCATCGCATACTAGTATGTTATACATATCTCTACCTCCTGAGTGTATTATGCCAAATATATTTTTAAGATAAAATCAGTTAAATCTTTAAGATTTCTTTAAGAAAAAAGGCACACCCCTTAAGGCACTATAACCATGCTTAGTGCCATTCAAGGGGTGTGGGGTATTTTATATTGTATTTTTAATAAATTCTCCTATTTCCTGCCAAGCAGCTTTTGACTCTGGCATGAGAAGTCCTACCATCTGGAATACATGAAACATTCCTTCGTATATAGTAAAGGTTACATCAACACCTACTGCCTTTGCCTTCTCGGCAACAGTTTCAGAGTCACTAAAAAGCATCTCGTGAGTTCCTACCTGTATAAGCATAGGTGGAAAACCTGTGAAATCTCCAAACATAGGTGATATGTATGGGTTTGCCGCATCATTTTCCCCTATATAACAGCTCTTGTTTATAATATCCTCCTTAGAGTTTCCAAAGACAGGATCTAAGCTAACATTTTCCGTATAGGATTTGCCACTAATTGTAAGGTCTGTCCAAGGAGACATACATACCAATGCCGAAGGAAGCTTTCTTCCCTGATCCTTAAGATAGTGAGTTAAAGCCATAGCAAGACCACCACCTGCGGAGTCACCGGCAACAATTATTTGTTCCTCCTTATAGCCTTGCTCTATAAGCCAGTCAAAGGCTGCTATAGCATCTTCAAAAGCAGCAGGAAAGGTATGTTCTGGAGCGACTCTATAATCAATAGTGAGCACCTTTGCTCCTCCGCCCATCTCTGAATATAGCTTTGCCATATTGCGGTACTGATGTTTAAAGGCATTAACATAGCCACCGCCATGAAGCTGCAATATAGCCAAGCCGTTTCCTTCTTTTGGTTCTATCATTTCCATTGGAAAATTATCTAATTCATACTTATTAACCACATAAGCATCTGAATACTTATAATGTTTGTCTATATCACTTATATTTCTTTCCTCACCAACAAAATGGTTTTTGATAAAACTATTTTTATTAAATTCCATAACAGCCCCACGAATCATTTTTCCTCTGAGGCTTACATCCTGTGTGTCCTTACTTTTAGACGGCATATCTATCTTCCTCTCATCTAAACTCTGAATCTTCTACTAAGCTCTGTTGTGGCTTTTTTATCACCAAACACAACTGTGGCAATAAGTATAAGTCCTGTTACGCCTACAGCTATAATAGTCAAAAGAGGGTGATTAACGTATCCCATAAAATTCAATATTAAAAACAAAAGGCTAAGCAACAAAAGACCTATCTGAGACATAATATAGTTCTGCCAATTGTCAATGTTAATAAACATAAGCACCACTACAAGTACATCAACCACCATGATAGCTGATGGTGCCGCATAATCTAAAGACCAGCCAGTATATCCTAAGGCTACATCTATAAGTACACATAGCACAATAGCGCCTATGGACTGAACAATAAGCTTATTTCTATGACTTCTGTTATGCTTAAAAGAATACACTAATGTAAAGCAGGCGTACACCAAAGCAGCACCGCAAATCATGGACCACTTGACGCCGTTATAAGTAAGATAATTTATCAATATCAAAACCAGTTCAACCAACACAGAAAAGAATACAAACAATTTGATTACAAAATTAATTCTCTTCATAGCAGGGTTAACGTCTGGATACATAACAGATTTTGATGGATAGACTTCAATATCCTCAATCGGTTCACCTGTGCTATTTTCCTCCTTAGCATCACTTAAACCAGCAGCCTCCTCAGCCATATTATCTTCACCTGCAGTTTCTCTTTTATGCAAAAGATTTTCGTCAATCTCAAGTATACCATTACACAGTGGACATATAACTGAGTCATCTAATATATTAAGTTTGCATCTACTACATTTACTCATAATACACTCCGTTACTTTCTATAGAAACATTTATTCCATCTTCCACTAATTTTCTAAAAAACGCCTTCTGCACAAAATTTTCTCTTATAGCCGAGCTAAATGTAAACACCAGAACATCATTAAAGGTACATACACTTCCCTTGATATTCTGCCCCTTTGACATTGATAGAACTGTATGGAACTTATCAATGTAATCTCTATATTCATCCACTACATTAACTATTCCAAGATTGGTAATAGTTGTTGTATTAGCTCTAGCTGAAGTTTTGTAAACAAACTTCATAGCAATATTTTTCACAAAAAGAGGTATAGCTCTAACCACCCAGTTCTTCTCGTTAGACACATTGTAGGAGAATATTTTTTCCAGATTTTCTTTGTTTATCTGATTGCTAAGACTCTTTGCAACCTCTTCAAGAACTTCTTCAAAGGTATAATTGTCCTTTGTTGGCTTAAAAACCGCTGACACAACTGCAAAGAAATTCTTCGTTGTATCAGAGTTAAAATATGGACGCAGGTTTACTGGCACACATGCACTGATAGGGTTCTCACTAGGCATTCCGCCAAGGTATTCCCTGTACACTGACCACACAAATACACCCAACAGATACTGATTAATGGTTACTCCATATTTTTTTGCAACCGCCTTTATCTGTGGTAAATCTATATATCCGTGAATTATACCAAAATGGTTAACAGGAAGCTTTTCTCCCTTTATTATAACTGCTTTTTCTGTCTTGTAGGTTTTCTTTGCACTTTTCTTGTAGTTCTTTAGATAGCTATCCTCTCTATCTAAAGAAGTCTCAGACTGCAATATGTCATTACTATTTTCCATTAACTCTGGATATTTAAAACGCAAATACTGGTATGTTATTTCCTTTAAAAAAGTAAACGCACCATTACCATCTGTCAGCACATGGAACACTTCTAAGTTAATTCTTTTTTCAAAATAAGTTACTCTAAATTGATACTCATTGTTTGTATATGGGTTGATGTATAAACAAGGATAGGTATTTTCCGGCATAACCTTTGGAGCTGGTTTTCTATTGGTCTCAAAGTAATACCAAAATATACCCTTTTTCATACGTGATTTGAACACATCAAAATAAGGCAGAACCTTGTTCAAAGCCTTCTGCAATAGTTCTTCATCTATATCCTCTTTTAAGGTGACAGATATTCTAAACACATTGCTCACTGTCTCGCTGACAATAACCGGAAACAAATTAGCTGTATTGTCAAGCTTATCCCAACGAAGTTCTCTATGTTTAATACCTGTTTTTAACATCTTTTTCTTCATATATTCTCCGATACACAAATTGTTGTGTAGTATATATAATACAGATTTATTTCAATAAAATGAATTATACGTTTGTATGAATTATTTTGCAAGGGATATCGAAATTAAATACACAAAATCAGCCAACAAAAAACCTAATAAAATATGCCAAGAATTATTATATATGGCATACACTAGGGGCTAAACTAGTTGTTATGACTTTTAAGAGATTTTTTGCAATATCATTGTCGAAGCACTTTCGATGAGTACACCGCGTGGTACATGTTTGAGATGCTGATGGTGATATAAACATATAAGAAAGTTTTTTAGTCTAGTTTAAGAGATTTTGAAATATCTATTAGAGAATACTTGCGATATCTTATAAGCCCCGTGTTTTAGAAACTCGCAATCACAAAGAAAATGGACTATGACTTGTTTTCGGATTAATCCGAACAAGTCATAGTCCATTTTCCTTGTCTTGCTCAAACATCTAAAACAGCGGGGCGTTATCGCAAGTATATCTCTAATGATATTTTACTAAAATCTCTTAAAAA
>JAGAKD010000097.1 GCA_017625815.1 Lachnospiraceae bacterium
TCTACAACATACTCTTTCTAAGCTCTTCGCCAGAAAGTGCACTCATATAAGCTGGTGCAATATCAAATACTGTCTTACAGCCTGTTGCACCCTCCTGCTTCATACGATAAGCAGCTCTTGCGTAAGCAACTATAACTGATGCAGTAAACTCTGGATTAGAGTCAAGCTTTAGGCTATATTCAATGATATGCTTATTCTCCTCATTCCAGCCAGTATTGCCACTACGGATAACAAATCCACCATGTGGAATTCCACTGTGATTTGCCTTTAATTCCTCTGCTGTGATAAATGTAACTGTTGTATCATAGTCTGCAAAATAGTTTGGCATATTCTTAATCTCAGCCTCAATCTTAGCAAGGTCTGCACCTTCCTCAGCTACAACAAAACACTCTCTTGTGTGCTTTTCTCTAGTTGTAAGGTCTGGATTAGAACCGCTTCGTACTGCCTCTAAGGCTGTATCTACAGGAACTGTATACTGCTTAGCATCGGCAACACCCTCAATTCTTCTTATAGCATCTGAATGTCCCTGACTAACGCCCTTGCCCCAGAATGTATAATCCTTACCCTGAGGTAAAACTGCACTAGCATATAATCTATTAAGTGAGAACATACCAGGGTCCCATCCTGCTGAGATAATAGCAATGTTGCCGTTTGCCTTTGCCACCTCATCTACATTTGCAAAATGCTCTGGAATTCTTGCGTGAGTATCAAAGCTATCTATCACGTTAAAATACTTTGCATATTCTTTTGTCTGCTCTGGAAGGTCTGTTGCACTTCCTCCACAGAGAATCAAAACATCTATCGTATCCTTCATAGCTACGGCTTCATCTACTGAGTAAACCTTCACTCCTTCGGTGAGAATATTTACCGTACTAGGATCTCTACGTGTAAATACCGCCACAAGCTCCATATCATCATTCTGCTTGAGTGCACACTCGATACCTCTTCCAAGGTTACCATAGCCCATAATACCAACTTTAATCTTCATCTGTTGTCCTCCCTTTGAACTAACATTTACGAAAAATCAGTATTCATTTTTTCGCATTTTTTACTATAACACTATCAAGGTTTAATGTCAAAAACTATTGCTCAAACACAAAAATAAATTTGACAAAACATATAATAAAACAGGACAGGAGAAACATAACTCCTGTCCTGATATAAATATCCATCAAATAAATATCATCGTATAAATTAACAAATATCATCTACCAAAGTCTGAAGTTTATCTTTGATAGAAGCACTAATCTCAGTTACACTTGCTGAAGATGCTGCAATCTCTTCTGTTGAAGCTGCAAGGTTCTGTGTTCTATTACAAACCTTATCAACTACTCCAAGAAGCTCCTGAGCCTCCTTCATAATAACCTTTATAGCATTCTCAATCTTAGTCTGACCAGCGTTACTGTTACCAGCTGTCTCCTTAGAAGTAATAGCAAGTTCATTAATCTCACTAGCAACTACTGAGAAACCACGTCCAGCCTCACCAGCACGAGCAGCCTCTATGGATGCGTTAAGTGCAAGAAGATTAGTCTTAGTAGCTACATTAACAACCTGATCATTGTTCTCCTTAAGTTCTGAAAGAAGGTCGCTAATCTCATTCAAAGAATCCTCAAGCTTACGACAGAAATCTGTAACAGTGAGAACCTCCTGAGATATACCAGTACTCTCCTCCGCATTGGCGTTGTTACCAGCTTCCATCTGCTCTACAGAACAATTAAGTCCTTCGAACTCACTGTTGATAGCATCAACCATCTCAGCTATCTCAAGCTTCTGAGCATTAATCTCATCAGCAAGTTCAGCAATCTCAGCCTTTTCATTCTCTACTAAATCCTTAATGTAGTGGATACAATTCTCCTTAACGTTGAAGCCATTGTGAATAGCTGTAGCCATCTCAGTACAGCTCTCATAACCACAGCAGGAACAATCTATATGTCTCTTAGCCTCTGTATCCTTCTTCATATCAGTAAAGATATCATCTAATTCACTTCTACTTGGAACCTCGTACTTGCAATTAGCTGATTTGTCTGTATATCTTCTGATGAAATCATTTAAATCAAGCTTCTCAAACTGCTTGTTTAAGAATTTGAGTCTCTCCTCTGGAGTATGCTTCTTAGACCATGGGCTCTTCTTCATCTCGTTCTTGCACTGCTCACGAATACGAAGAACCTCATAAAGTGCATCTTCATTGTCCTGCTTCTCTGGTTCTGTAGCAGTACCATATAAACAACCCTGTGAGCAGTTAAGAGCATCTATGAAAAGGTATGGGGTAGCATTGTTAGCTATACGAGTCTTGTTCTGCTCGAGGTAATGGTACATATGCTTCTCGCCTTCCATCTGACGAACAAGAACACTATCACCCAAAAACCAGTAAACATTCTCTTTAAGTCCTCCTGGCATTGGGTACTCAGAACCAAGACCATATTCAATCTCATCTGTGCAAGGTGCACCAAAAAGATTGTTCTTACGCATATACTTCATAAGATGGTCAAATGTAACATTATAAGATATGTATCCACCACAGTTAGGATCATCAATTTCTTCCTTCTTTGCTATACATGGACTAATAAATGCAAGCTTATCAGTAACACCCATGTATTTCTTAGCATAGATAGCACCACACATCATAGGACTATGTACTGGGAAAAGCTTAGGTAAAAGCTCAGGTATATATCTCTCAATGTATCCCACTACCGCAGGACATGGCTGTGATATACCACCAAGGAAATTATTCTGCTGAACATAATTGATGTAACCCCAAGTTGTAATATCCGCTGCAAAAGATATACTAATCATACGATTAACACCTGCACGCTTAAGTCCACCTAATGCCTGCTCATACTGCATTGGATAATTTGCCTTAAACGCTGGTGCAATAAGAATAGATATTCTCTCACCTCTTGATAAATCCTGGAAAAATCTCTCTGTATCATCATTGAACTCTCTTGCATTGTGCTTACACACATCAAAGCATGCTCCACAAGCAATACACTTATCTGGATCAACTTGAATCTTGCTGATACCATTCTCCTCAACATGTATATTAGCTCCAAGACAACTACATGCACTTATACATTTATTACAGCCAACACAATTATCGTTTGTGAATACTAATGACATATCGTACCCCCTTTAATAGTTTTAAATATTCTACCGTACGACAAAAGCCGAATGAAGTAACGCATTCGGCTTTTGATTTGTTAGGTTTAATTTTACCATTATTGATAACTTTTTTCAATAAAAAACACTTAAAACGTTATACTTATTTAAAAATTTTACTTATATACTAGCATGTGTTTTCTCAACCTCATCACGAATATCCAAAAATACCTCTACTAAAAGTGGGTCAAAATCCTGACCGCTACCCTCTTCAATGATTCTAAAACATTTTTCAAGGGGCATAGCCTCCCTATAGCATCGTTTTTCTGATACTGCATCAAACACATCGGCTATAGCCATAATTCTTGCACAAAGAGGTATTTCTTTACGTTCTAATCCTTCCGGATAACCCTTTCCGTTCCATTTTTCGTGATGGTATCTAGCCACCTCGTAAGCAACCTGAGCATACTGTTCATTTCCAAAATGTCCAAAGGTCTCTTTTATAATATCTCCACCCTTTGCAGCGTGTTCTTTTATCTTTGCAAATTCATCCTCTGTGAGTTTTCCTGGTTTTTGGAGTATGCTATCTGGTACAGCTATTTTACCTATATCGTGCATAGGGGCTGCGAGACAAATATTCTTAATATAATCTTTAGTAAGAATATCCTTGTAATATCCTCTTCGTCTAAGCTCCTCCACAATAAGCTTTACATAGGCTGTGGTTCTCTTAATGTGACCACCTGTACTACCATCTTTGTTTTCCATCAA
>JAGAKD010000098.1 GCA_017625815.1 Lachnospiraceae bacterium
AGTGCATTAAAGCTGCACCGTTTGCCTGCTTTGCAACTCTGCCAACATCTACACGAAGAGTTCTGCCGGCAAGTTCCATCTCAAACTTCTTGTACATAAAACAAATTCTCCTTAAATATTATTTTTCATTAAGACGCAGAAACAACTGAAAATACCACTTTAAACCTAAAAGAGTTACCTTAAAAATGATATTTTCAGTAGTCTCGGTTGGGTCTTAATGCAATCTTAACAATTATATCATTTATAAGATAACTCTTCAAGGGAAATATAAGGATTTCCTGTAAAAAATACTATTATTTTTTTATATAAATTACAACTTTGAAATTATTTCTTTACTTATGTCAGAAACAGTTATATCATCCGTATTTACTACAACATTTGCAGTATCTGAATATATAGGGTTTCTTATGTCCAGCATCTCACAAATCTTAGCATACGGGTCATCCACCTGCAAAAGAGGTCTGGAAGTATCACTCTTAACTCGTTTATAAATAGAATTAGAACTGGCGTTAAGATAAAACACCTGACCAATTTCTTGAAGAAGACTTGCATTTTCTTGTCTAAGCGGCATTCCCCCACCTGTGGATAAAACTGTTTTATGTAGAGTGTGGGTAAAATCCTTCAATATACTCGTCTCAAGTGCTCTAAAATACTCCTCACCTTTAACTTCAAATATATCACTTATACTCATACCTTCTTTTTCTTCGATATAAGCGTCTGTATCAAGAAAACTGTAACCATAATGTTCTTCAAGATATTTTCCAACAGTTGTTTTGCCAGAACCCATAAATCCTATAAGAACTATGTTGTTTCCGTATATTGCTTTTTTAAGTTCATTATAAACCTTATGAATTATTTTCTCAGATACTTTAACATCGTTCCATAGTTCATATGCCATAACCCCTTGATACAAAAGCATTTTAAGTCCATTAAAGGCTTTTCCACCTAATCCTTCCACAAGAGCTAAAAATGGGGTTTGGACTGGATTATATATCAAATCCACACCGCACTCCGCCATTTTATAAAATTCTTCATCAGAAACAACAGGAAGTCCATCACCATCGTGTAATCCCACAGAGGTACATTGGATAAATATATACTTATCCTGTGGTATTTCCTTATAAGAAGCTGCTTCAATTGGTATAATATTTTCCTTCCCAAACTCTGTATTCATATCATCTGCAATTTTTTTTGCATTATCATAGGTTCTATTTACTATATATACTTCCTTTGCCCCATAATAAACACACATATAAGCAACTGCTCTAGCTGCACCACCGGCGCCAAGCATAACAACCTTGCTGTCCTTTATCACTATCCCTTCACTTTCAATAGCCTTAGCAAGACCTGGCATATCAGTATTATAGCCCTTATATCCATCTTTCATCCTAACTAAAGTGTTAACTGCACCAATAGCCTTTGCAGCTGGATCTATATCCACAAGGTACGGCATAACCTCCTGCTTATAAGGAACAGTTATATTAAGACCTAATACTCCATCAAAAAATGCGGTATTAACAGCTTCACCTAAATTCTCAGTTATATGAAAAGGTATATACCTCTCGTCTATACCAAGTTCTTTACTAATAGTATCGTGAATAACAGGTGACAATGTATGTTTAATTGGATTGCCAAATATTCCTATGTATTTACTAGTCTGTATATCTTTATAGCCATCAATGGCATAATTCATTATGTTCATAAAATCTCCTAATCCTAAAACCTATTTATTATCAAAAATGTGGGTAACTATCACACTTGATAATATACCACTTAGCTATTTCTCCTGCAATACTAGGGGACGAAAAAACCGCAAGTCAAGCGACCTGCGGTTTCTTGTTTAGTGTGATTATTTTCTAAGACCAAGCTTCTCGATGAGTGTTCTGTAACGCTCAATGTCCTTGCTCTTTAAGTATGCTAAAAGGTTTCTTCTCTGACCTACCATCTTAAGAAGACCTCTTCTTGAGTGGTGATCCTTTGGATGAGCCTTGAAATGCTCATTAAGGTCGTTAATTCTTGCAGTAAGAAGTGCAACCTGTACCTCTGGTGAACCAGTGTCACCCTCACAACGAGCATACTTTTCCATAATTTCTTTCTTCATCTCTGTAGTAATCATGCTACAATTCCTCCTAAAATATAAAATAAGTCCTGTTACTGAGTAAAGGTCGGAGTTGTCCTATAACTAAGTAACGGCCTCTAGTATAGTATCACAAGTGATTTGTATTGTAAAGTGAAATTAAAATTTTTTACACATTGCTTTTTTTTGCATTACTCACATCACATTGTTTATGATGTATTATGTATATATTATAATTGTAATATCTTTTTTTATGTTATATAATCAAAAATCATAATTAATGCGAAAACATTTCTGTTATAGAAAGGAAATACATATGGGCGGTTCAACATTTGGAAGATTATTTAAAATAAGCACCTGGGGAGAATCTCACGGCAAAGCATTAGGCGTTGTTGTAGATGGTTGTCCTGCTGGCGTTCCTCTTTGTGAGGAAGATATACAAATATACCTTAACAGAAGAAAACCTGGTCAGAGTGATTTTTCAACAAAAAGAAATGAAGCTGACGCCGTTACCATTCTATCCGGTGTCTTTGAAGGAAAAACAACTGGTACTCCTATTTCCATGTTGGTATACAATCAGGATCAGCATTCAAAAGATTATGGTGATATAGCTACTTGCTATAGACCAGGCCACGCCGACTATTGCTTTGATGAAAAATTTGGTTTCAGAGACTACAGAGGTGGTGGACGTTCTTCTGGAAGAGAAACCATTGGTCGTGTAGCTGCAGGAGCAATCGCTGCAAAGGTTCTTGCCACTCTTGGCATCAAGCTTACAGCATATACTCGTTCCATTGGAGAATACACAATCAACTATGATAACTTTAATGCAGATGCAATAATGAATAATTCCCTATATATGCCGGATGAAGAATGTGCAAAAAAAGCTTCCGAATACCTTAAGAATATGATGAAGGACTTAGATTCTGTTGGCTCTTCTGTAGAATGTGTTATAACAGGAATGCCTGCGGGTGTGGGCGAACCTGTTTTTGACAAGCTGGATGCTCTACTTGCTCAGGCTCTTATGTCAATCGGAGCTGTAAAAGCTGTTGAAATCGGCGATGGTACTGCTGTTAGCGCAACAGTAGGTTCTGTCAATAACGACAGTTTTATCATCAAGGACAACAAGATTGCAAAAGCAACAAACCACTCTGGTGGCATACTTGGAGGTATGAGCGATGGTTCTGACATTATTGTAAGAGCATCTATCAAACCAACACCATCCATATATAAAGAGCAACACACTGTTAATTCCAACCATGAAGAAATAGACATAAACATCAAGGGACGCCACGACCCTATCATTGGTCCAAGAGCTGTAGTTGTAGTTGAATCTATGTGTGCAATTACAATACTTGATTTGCTTATGGTTAATGCTACCTCAAAGTTAGATAATTTATTCAAGATTTATAAATAATCACAACAAAAAATCACCATTCCTATGTGAATGGTGATTTTTTATGCTTTAGCACGTGGATGTGCTTTATCGTATTCTTCTTTTATTCTGCTCTGTCTACTCTTTAGGTATATCTGAGTTGTTGATATATCAGAGTGTCCAAGCATCTCCTGAACAGCCTTAAGGTCCGCTCCTCCAGTAACCAAATGAGAAGCAAATGAATGTCTAATCATATGAGGTGTAATATCTTTATTGATACCAGCTTTCTTAGCATATGCCTTAATAAGCTTCCAGAATCCCTGTCTAGTCATAGGTTGTCCCTTAAGATTAGTGAAAAGATAATTGCTACCTTCACACATACTCTCTCTGGCACCCTTCATATAATTCTCAAGAGCAACTCTAGCAGCGTTCTCAATAGGAATAACACGTTCTTTGTTAGCATCTCTACAATATATGTAACTCATAGTGAGGTTAACATCTTCAATCTTAAGAGAAACAAGCTCTGATACTCTCATACCTGTTGCATAGAGTAATTCTAACATAGCTTTATCTCTAATCTCCTTTGGTGTTACCTTTGATGGTTGATCCAATAAAAGGTTAACCTCTTCTACTGTAAGAACCTCTGGAGCCTTTTTCTCAATCTTCGGTGGCTTAAGCTGCTCTGAACAATCCTCTTTTATGATACCCTTTTTGAGCATAAACATAAAAAATGATTTGATACTTGCAATATTTCTAGATATTGTAGCAGATGACATACCCACCTTCTCTAAGGAGATAATATATGAGCTTAAATCTGTTGCACTTACTTCCGTTGGTTCACTACACTTAGCACCCTCTAAATATGTACAAAGCTTCAACAAATCTCTCTTATATGACGCTACTGTATTATTGCTTGCGCGCTTAACATTATTTAAATAATCTATATAATTGTCAACTTGTTGAATCATATAAAAACCCCTTGTAATTCGACAAAATCTAACCGCATACACCCATTATATAGACTAATTTACATAAAATCAAATATAATTTTTTCACAAAATTTGAACCAATTTTAATTTTTACAAAAATTCTACAAAATAGAGGAAGTTGTTAAATTTATATTACAATATATTGATAAAATCGCTCTAAAAAAAATCTTGAAAAAATTCCTTCACAGAGAACTCCGCAACATAATATCACCATAAAAAATACAATTTTGCCTAATTGGTAGGAATCTTTTGTCCAGTCCTTTATAAGTTTATGAATTTCATACAATAGAACTATGTATACTATGTAATGTGGGAATAAATATAATATTAGTTCAATTACACCTATCATACCACTGTAATATGTCTGGGTTGTTACAAAAACCCCAAACATAAAACTTAGCGCAATCATTAAAAGGCTATATACTATCTCTGGTTTTATTACCTTCATAAATAAAACTATCAAAATAATATGTTTTAATCTTTTTATAAGTACAAATATGGCTGATGTTGTGTAGGATACCTCATCAAGCTTATTTATATCAGCTGCAGATAATTTTAGGTAACTAAAATCAAATCCGCATCTAATAAATAAGTTTATTATTATACTTGCAAATATAACCGAAATAATCAGAAGTAAGGATTTACTTATATCAACATCTTTAATTTTTGACATATCTTCTCTTTTCTCCTTATTATTTTTTATAATATATTTAGGTAATTATAAGTACTCTACAAAAAGAAAATAGAGAGTAAAAATATCACTCTCTATTTCATATGTTTATTTTAATTCGATTATACCTTTTTGTTTCATATCATTATAGGCAAGTAAAGCTATAATAGTTTTTCCATCGATTATTTTCCCCTTATATATCATCTCAACTGCCTCACTAACTGGAATATGAATAAGTTCGATATATTCATCTGGGTCTAATTTGATTGTACCTTTTTTTAGATTGGTACCAATATAAATATCTGTTTTCTCATCAAAGGTTCCTACAGATGATATGGAGTTGGATACATGATATACATTTTGAGGAATATAACCAGTTTCCTCCTCTGCCTCTCTAATAGCACAGACCTCTCCTGATTCTCCTAGGAAGGAATAACCGCCAGCTGGTATCTCTATATCTAAAGCATCAATAGAATTTCTATACTGTTTAACTAGATAAGTATATTCCTGCTCATCAACTAATAGTATGCCTGCACCTCCACCACTCTTATGTTTTATATAATCGTAGCACACAGTATTACCATCTGGAGTTTCAAGATAATCCTTATATAAAGCAACTATTTTAGAATCATATGCTAATTCCATATTTTTTCTTTTAAATTCTATCATGTTAAAATCCACCTTATATAAATTTAATATACATCATCAAAAATGATTATATTTTTAAATAAATCCAATATATCCAATATATCCTGTATATGTAAAATCATAATATAATACTCAAAATATTTCAAGGTAAACTCTTTACAAATAAA
This sequence comes from Lachnospiraceae bacterium, assembly GCA_017625815.1. Taxonomy (GTDB): domain Bacteria; phylum Bacillota; class Clostridia; order Lachnospirales; family Lachnospiraceae; genus Coprococcus_C. Next base: position 5,924 of record JAGAKD010000098.1, read on the forward strand.
AGATAAATTCCTCATAAATAAAGAAAAGGATGTGGCATAACCACATCCTGTATTCCCCTTATTTTGCAAAATCAGTAACTCTAGATTCTCTGATAAGATTAACTTTAATCTGACCTGGATACTCAAGCTCACTTTCGATCTGCTTAGAAATATCTCTGGCAAGTAATACCATATCAGCATCGTTTATCTGCTCTGGAACAACCATTACTCGAATTTCTCTACCAGCCTGAATAGCAAAAGTCTTATCCACTCCCTTGAAGCCATTAGCAATATCTTCTAATGCTTTAAGTCTAGTAGTATATGTTTCCAACGTCTCTCGTCTAGCACCAGGTCTTGCTGCTGAAATAGTATCAGCTGCCTGTACTATACAAGCTATTAAACTCTGTGGTTCTACATCACCGTGATGTGACTCAACTGCATTAATAACAATTGCAGATTCTTTGTATTTTCTACAAAGATCAACACCTATAGATATATGTGAACCCTCCATTTCATGATCAATTGATTTACCTATATCATGTAAAAGTCCGGCACGTTTTGCCATACGAACATCTACACCAATCTCGCCTGCTAACAATCCTGAAAGCTGAGCAACCTCCATAGAATGCTTCAAAGCGTTCTGTCCATAACTTGTTCTGAACTTCATCTTACCAAGTAAACGAACTAATTCTGGGTGGATACCATGAACACCAACCTCAAGAGTTGCTGCCTCACCTTCCTCACGCATCATAGTCTCAACTTCCTTCTGCGCTTTTTCCACCATCTCTTCAATTCTTGCAGGATGAATTCTTCCATCCAGTATAAGCTTCTCTAAGGCAATTCTTGCCACTTCTCTTCTAACTGGATCAAAGCTTGAAAGAATAACTGCTTCTGGAGTATCATCAATAATCAAATCAACGCCAGTCATAGTTTCAAGAGTTCTAATGTTACGACCCTCTCTACCAATGATTCTTCCCTTCATCTCATCGTTAGGCAACTGTACAAGAGAAATTGTTGTCTCTGATACGTGATCTGCTGCACACTTCTGTATAGCTGTTACAACATAATCCTTAGCCTTCTTATCTGCTTCTTCTTTTGCTCGTGTTTCTAATTCTTTGATCATGACTGCAGTTTCGTGTTTTACTTCGTCTTCAACAGTCTTTAATAAGTATTCTTTTGCTTGTTCAGAGGTTAAACCTGAAATTCTTTCAAGTTCCTGAGTTCTTTTTGCTTCTAATTCCGAAACCTGGTTTTTCATCTTCTCTAGCTCGGACTCACGTTTAGCAAGAGCAGCTTCCTTTTTCTCTATAGCCTCGCTCTTACGATCAAGATTCTCTTCCTTTGAGATAACTCTTTTTTCCATACGCTGAAGCTCACTACGACGATCCTTGACCTCTTTGTCAATCTCGTTCTTAGTCTTAAGAGCTTCTTCCTTAGCTTCAAGAAGGGTCTCGCGTTTCTTAGCTTCCGCACTTTTAAGCGCTTCATCTATAATCTCTCTAGCCTTGTCTTCAGCCTTACCAACCTTAGCTTCCGCAATGTTTTTTCTATATGCGATAGCTGCAAACCAAGTAATAAGTGCTGTCACAACAATAGCTACAACAACTATAATAGCAAAGATTACGGTTTCTGACATTACTCAGGAGCACCTCCTTATTAAGTTTTCATTGTAAAACTACAACAGTTAAATATTATACTTTTTTTGAATATGTGTCAAGAAAATAATAATATTTTTTATGCAAATTGTATTATAAATCAAATAAAATTTTTGTATTTTTTCTATATTTTGACAAGGCATTGCTTATATTACCATAAGAAAAACCACGTCTTGCAAAAAAGGAATATATTCGTCTAAGTTGCTTTTCATCAGACATATCACAGTTAGAAAACCTACTATCTAGAATATTATATATGGTGTCTTCCTCTGAAAAATCAAACATATCTAACTGTTCTTCTATAATATCCTTATCTAGACCTCTAGCCGCTAATTCACTCGATATACGTCTATATCCTTTTTTATGAATATTGCTTTTGATATAAGAAAAGGCATAGTTTTCTTCATTGATATAGCCATATTCTTTTAGCTTTGACACAGCTACATCAATATCAGAATAACTATAGCCTTTTTCTTTTAGCTTATCCTGTATCTCTTTTTCGGTTCTATCCTTAAAAGTGATATAGTAGAGGGCTGTATCAAAAGCAGAATATCTTGCTTTTGAATAGTTCATATTACTCTTCCTCTGCTACTTCACTTTCTCCAAAACACTTAGCTCTAACAAGCTCCTCAACAGCAGCTGTAAATTCAGGGTTGTTCTGTAAATAGAGCTTAGTATTCTCTCTACCCTGACCAATCTTCTCGCCATTGTAAGAATACCATGCACCTGACTTAACTATAACATCATTCAAAACAGCTAAATCAAGTAAATCGCCTTCTTTTGATATACCCTTGCCGAACATAATATCAAACTCAGCTTCCTTGAATGGCGGAGCAACCTTATTCTTAACAACCTTAACTCTAGTTCGGTTACCTACAACCTCACCACCTACTTTAAGAGTCTCTATACGTCTTACATCAAGTCTAACAGAGGCATAGAACTTCAAAGCACGACCACCTGTAGTTGTCTCTGGGTTACCGAACATAATACCAACCTTCTCTCTAAGCTGGTTAATAAAAATAACAACACAGTTTGACTTACTAATAATACCTGTCAACTTTCTAAGTGCCTGAGACATAAGTCTAGCGTGAAGCCCTACATGAGAATCTCCCATCTCTCCATCTATCTCTGCCTTAGGAACCAATGCCGCAACAGAGTCAACTATAATAACATCTACAGCCCCTGAACGAACCATAGTCTCAGTAATCTCTAATGCCTGTTCTCCGTTATCAGGCTGTGAAATATATAAGTTATCAATATCTACACCAATATTAGATGCGTAAACTGGATCAAGAGCATGCTCTGCATCAATAAATCCTGCTATACCGCCTCTCTTCTGTATCTCAGCTACAACATGAAGTGCAACTGTTGTCTTACCACTAGATTCTGGTCCATATATCTCAATAATTCTACCTCTAGGCATACCACCAAGACCAAGTGCTAAATCTAAACTAAGTGATCCTGTAGGAACTGTCTCTATATTCATGCTTGCTGACTTATCACCAAGCTTCATAACTGAACCTTTACCATACTGCTTCTCTATCTGTGCTAATGCCGCATCAAGGGCTCTTAACTTCTCTTCGCTTGCCATAATAACCTCCTAAATAAAACATATGTTTGCTTTGATATTAATAATATAATTCATATTGTGGGAAATGTCAACACTTTTATCGAATTTATGTTCGATTTCTTTTTTTGATAATATGCTAATGACATTTTACTTTATAAATCAATAGGTTGTAAAGCAATTATTTGTTGCATTTTGTGTACATTTGACTACATTTTGTCAAAATAATTATAGAACTAATAAATATATTTAGATTATTGATAAACCTCAATTATAAAGTTATAATACAACTATTATTGAGATTTTTTTACAAACTATTATTGAGAGGCGTACTATGAAAACTTTAACCATTATAGCTGAATACAATCCTTTTCATAACGGACATAAATATCATCTTGAGGCATCTAAGTCTATAACTGGTGCAGACTATGCCCTAACTCTTATGAGCGGTAATTTTCTCCAGAGAGGTTCTGTGGCAATTGCAGACAAATACACCAGAGGACGTATGTGTGCTATGTCAGGCATAGATCTTGCCTTGGAATTACCATTTCCATATGCAACTGGCAGTGCTTTTGATTTTGCTATGGGTTCTGTATGTATATTGAACAAGCTTAACTCTATTGATTATTTATGTTTTGGCGCAGAAACACCAGAATTAGGTCTATTTGAAAAGGTTTCTGATATTTTGATTAACGAACCAGACTCTTATAGCAATATGCTTAAGGATTATTTGTCATCTGGTATGTCCTATCCTGTGGCAAGACAAAAGGCTCTCGTAGAATATACAAAGGATTCATCCATAGAAGAATTTGTTTCAAGCCCTAACAATATATTAGGAATAGAATATGTATGTGCTTTAAAAAGAACTAATTCAAAAATTAAACCTATCCCAGTATTAAGAAAAACTGCCGGATATCACGATACTACCCTTTATGGCAATATTAGTTCTGCTACTGCAATAAGAGAATCTATTTTTGGCTCAAAGGATTTTTCCTGGGACATTATTTCTAAGGATATTCCAGCCTCCACTTTATCTATATTACAAGAGGGGTACAAGAATATTTTACCAGTGTCAAATGATTGTCTCACACCGTTTTTACAAGCAGCTCTTCTTAGCAACTATAACTATGAAGAATATTGCGATATTACAAAAGAATTGAGCAATAAGCTTTCAGGCATAGCTAAGTCTATAACATACGAGGAAGCTATATCCATGCTTAAAACAAAGGATATAACTGCCTCTAGAATATCTAGAAGCATTATCCATATGATAC
>JAGAKD010000099.1 GCA_017625815.1 Lachnospiraceae bacterium
GCTGATATGAAGGATAGTGTGTCTAAAACAGATGGTATGCTCCATAATCTTTTTGAGTTTACAGTTAAGGCATTTGGGGAGGAAAAGGAGTTACTTATCCTTGTTACAGAGCTGACGGCTGGGGAGACAAGCTCAAGATATATAGGTATGTTTGGCTGTGAAGATTATAATCAATATAGTGATAAGCTTATGGTGTCAAAGAGAAGAGAGGACATAAGAGAAGCTATATCTAAGCTGGAGTTAGTTTAAATGAGTTTAGGAAGTTACATTTATAGGATTGGCGATTATAGAATTGAATACGAGATAGAAAAGCATTTTAACGGAAGAGATATAGAGTGGCAGGCTGTTATATGCCAATGTATTGGAAAAGGTAGTGTGCTGGATATCCCTCAAAGTTTTTTTGTAGATGAAAAGGAATATCCGGTGAAGGTTATTGGGAAGAAGGCATTTCTTGGAAATAGAAGCCTTAGAGAGATAACTCTTCCTGAGACCATAGCCTATATTGATAATTGGGCATTTGCACAGTGTGACAATCTTAAGAAGGTTATAATCCTTGGTGATAATGAGCACTCTATGCCTAAGCTTGGTAAAGGTGTTTTTTCAGATTGTGCGCTGCTTGAACATATATGCGTTGGAACTGCTGAGGAAAATACATTTTCAGCCCTTTTAGGAACTATTCCTAGTGGACTTCAAGCTGATTATCTACTTACAGACGAAGTGGCTGGTGAGAGAGAATGGTTTATTAAGTGGGATAGAAAGCTGGTAGAATTTTTGGAAGAATCAGATGAAGAGGGGTACACAAACCTAGTCCTTTGTGGTGAAGAGGATATTCAAAGAAGTGTGCCTGGGTATATATCTGAGAAAAAGATGTTGAAATCTAAGCTTTGCCTAATAAGACTTATGTATAACGAACACTTAGGCGAGGAAAGAATCTTATTTGAAGATTATGTTAGGTCTCATACAAAGGGCTGTGACAGTGATGAAGCTTGGCAAACTCTGCTAAAAGAGTATGGTGACGATATGAGATATTACAGGCTGTTTAGAGAGTTAGGTGGCATACAGGAGGAGTTCATTGACCAGATGATTATAGATATGGGAGATAGGCATATAGAAGCAAAGGCATATCTCCTTGGTCTTAAGGGATATGCCTCTAAGTTAGATGTATTTGATAAATTTGTTTTGTAAAAAATATTAACCAATTAAAATATATTCTACAGTGAGAACTATCAAAAATAAAATATTAACTAAAGTAAAGGTGAGCATATACTCTATGGTGTTGCTTGCCTTTGTTTTATTATAAAACTTAAATGATATGAGACTTGCCATAGAAGCTATAAGAGTTCCAAGGCCCCCAAGGTTAGTGCCTATAATAAGTTCTTCATAGTTAGTAGTAAAGCCGGATAATAGCATAGCTGCAGGAACATTGCTGACGATTTGACTGGCACCTATGGATACATAGCATTCTCTACCTAAAACCATTTTACCTAAAAACTGACTAACATCCGGTATATTTTTCATATTACCGATAAATATGAAAAAGGCAATAAATGTGAGTAAAAGAATATAATCAGCCTTAGGAATAAGTTTTATGTTAACCACTGCCGTGACCACAATAACTATACCTAGCATAAGCCTGTAATCTAAAAGTGAAAGTACGGTGCATATGCACAGGGCAAATAATATTATGTAAACAACAAGATGAGATGTTTTAAGGTCCTTTGAGTTGGATATGGGGGTGTTTTCAATAGTCTTAGGTTTTATAATTGCAATAGCAATAATAAGTAACACAAATGAGGTTAGTGTATATGGTAGCATAAGTGAAAGAAAGCTACCTATGCTTATGCCTGACACAGAAAATAAATACAAATTCTGAGGGTTGCCTATAGGTGTAAACATACTGCCCAGGTTAGCTGCAACAGTTTCTAACACGATAAGATATACACTGTACTGTTTGTCATCTATGTAATCAAGAAGCATAACGGTGAAAGGCACAAAGGTAATAAGTGCAACATCGTTAGTTATTAGCATACTGGTAAAGAAACATAGTGATGTAAGCATAAATGCCAGCTGGCGTCTATTTTTTATTTTTGACATAAGTTTTTTTACTAAATAGTCAAAGAGACCACAGCTACTTAAGCCTTGCACTACCAGCATAAGAGCAAGAAGTAAGCCTAAGGTTCTAAAATCAATGTAAGATATATATTCCTTGCTGGGTTTAACTATAAATGCAGATACAAGTGCTAGTAATAAAGCTATGGAAAAGACGATTTCCTTTTTTATAAAGCTTTTTATCTTTGTCATACCTTATCCTCCCGAAATGGAAAAAGGGCATTTTAGTATGCCCTTGATCCTGTTAGTCGCTTTACAAATTCTTCCTGTGGTAGAGGCTTGTCGAAAAGGAATCCCTGTGCCATAGAACAGTTGATATCTTTAAGGAATGTTGCCTGTTCTACAGTTTCTACGCCCTCTGCAACCTCTGTCATTTCAAGCTCGTTTATCATATTAATAATGTTTCTAAGAACAATTTCATCACATTTATCGTGAAGCTCGATGCTACTTAGAAGACTTCTATCCAGCTTAATTACATCTACTGCTAAATCCTTTAAGAGATTTAGTGAAGAAAATCCACTTCCAAAATCGTCTATTGAAGTAGTTATGTTATGCTTATTCATAGTTTCAACAAAAGCATTTAATGCGTTGAAATCTTCGTATCCTGATGTTTCTGTCAATTCTATCTCAAGGAATTCGTGTGGTATGTCGTAACGATTAATTATATTAAGAACATCCTCTGACAGATTAGGATTTTCTAGGTTCTTCTTAGAGAGGTTCACAGAAACCCTAACTGGTTCAATGCCCATTTCCATCCAATTTCTTATGTGTGAACATACCTTGTCTAATACGTATAAATCAAGCTGACAAATACTTCCTTCTTGCTCTAGCACAGGAATAAATTCTGCTGGAGGAAGAATTTCTCCATCTTGAGCCCATCGAACTAAAGCTTCGCAGCCACAGAGGTTTTTATCTATTAAACTAACCTTTGGCTGATAGTAAATTACAAATTCCTGATTTGCAAGAGCAGCTGGAAATGTAGATGATATTTTATTTTGATGCATAACCTCTTGCAACATTTTAGGTGTAAAGTTTACCTGGTCAATAGATGTTTTTCTAGCAGTTCTTAGGGCTATGCTACTTCTGTTAAGTACATCATCTACAGTGTCTTTGCTAGTAGGGAAATAAATACCCATACGGCAATTTATGTCAAAGTTATATGTGGCTCTAGAGGTTTTTACATTGATTTTTATGGATTTGATATGATTCAAAACCATATCTAGCATACTCTTCTTTGCGAATACATAAAAATTATCTCCGCCAAGACGACCTACAACACCATCTTCTCCCAAAAAGTTTCGGATGCTGTTAGAAAAGGCAATCATAACCTCGTTACCGCATTTATCTCCTGCAACCTTGTTGATGTATTTGAAATTCTTTATGTTGATGAAAATACCAACATAATTAGAGATATCCTCATTACGACATATAGTACCGATATGTACCTTTATACCAGGAGTTGTAAGTGCGCCAGTAAGTGGGTCTGTAAAAGCAGCTTGCTTAGCCATGCCAGCAAGTCTAGTACGTCCCATAATTATAAATATATTATCTAATAAAAATGCAATAGCTTGTTTTTCTTCCTCAGACCAGCTATGACCTTTGCGTGGACATGCAATAAGACGTGTTATGCTATTTTCTCCAGTAATATATTCCTTTGAAATAGGTTCATCTTCGTATCCAGAGGCATTAGTGTATACATCCTTTGTGAAATTCTGTCCAAAGGGACCGAACATAGCGGTTGATGCCTCGAAATCAACCTTTATTAAACCAAGGTATATTACATCTTCAATATGTTTGATAGCTACGTTGAGCTGTTTCATCATTTCATCCATATCTGTAATATTGCCTTGAATGTCATCATAAAATTGTTTGAACTCTTTACTGCATAAAACGCAATCCATAATACATCTCCTATAAAAACGGCACTAAACGTCAATGAGTAATATAGCACATTGTTTTTTTATTTTCAATAATAATTGTTCAATAAGTTATTTGAACACAATGGGTGTGACTTATGGTTATTTTTTAAGTAAAGACGTGAAAAAAGGTTGAAAAATTATATATTTTTAACATATCCCTTTTCAATAGGTAGTGCTATGATGATGGAAGCATAATACCGGTAGGGGGACTAGTGGATAAACCGGTGAAGATTAGGAGGAAAATATTATGACTATAGCTCAAATTTTAGCAGTGCTTATTTTCGTCGCAATGTTCGTTCTTATTGTAATTGATAAGATTGAACGTCACATAGTAACTTTAGCATGTGGAGCACTCACCTTGGTGCTTGTGTTTGGAGTGGCTATGAAGAACATGGATGCAGTGATTAATACTCTCAACGTAAAGGGAATATTCACTACAGAATTTTGGTATGCCGCAGGGGAGTCTGGGGAATCTACATCTGGAATTAATTGGGCAACCATTATATTTATTGCGGGCATGATGGTAATGGTTGAAGGCATGGCAAAGGCAGGATTTTTTAGATGGCTTTGTATGAAGCTTGCAAAGATGGTTAATTACAAAACAATACCTTTGTTTATAGTGTTTATGATAATGTCAGCGGTTCTTGCTATGTTTATCGATAGTATTACCGTTATACTATTTTTGGCAGCGGTTACTGTAGAACTTGCAAAATTACTCAAATTTGACCCGGTTCCTATGATACTTGCAGAGATATTCTGTGCAAATCTTGGTGGTTCGGCAACCATGTGTGGAGATCCTCCTAACATAATTATCGGAACAAGTCTCGGGTATTCTTTTGCAGATTTTATAACCAACACTGGTGTAATTGCTGGAGTTAGTTTGATATTTGTGATAATATATTTTTATATAGTATACCGCAAGGAATTAAAGGTGGCGGATGGTGTAGATATAGATTTTAGTACTATACCAACCCCTAAGGAAGCTATAACAAGTAAGAAGGACTTTGCTATTAGTACAGTTATATTTTTAAGTGCTATTATCTTGTTGGTTACACATGCCTCAACACATCTCACAGTTGCTTTTATAGGTGCGGTTATTGCACTTGTAACACTTATAACAGCTGGAAAAAATGCTCTTGGCCTTCTCAAGAAGGTGGATTATAAGACATTGTTATTCTTCATTGGCTTGTTTATGGTTGTGGGTGGACTTGAACAGACTGGAGTGCTTGAAGTTATAGCTAAGTTTATTGGAGACGTTAGTGGTGGTAATCTTTTTGTTATGGTTGCTATTATACTTTGGGTATCAGCTATAGCTAGTGCCTTTGTTGACAATATTCCTTTTGCAGCCACTATGATACCAGTTATTCAAAGTCTTGCAGCCACATCTGGCGTTGATTTGGATACACTTGCATGGACACTTTCCATGGGTACAGACATTGGAGGAAGTGCAACACCAATAGGTGCATCTGCAAATGTTGTTGGCACCTCGGTTTCTGCAAAAAGTGGTCACCCTATTGGTTGGGGTAGATATTGCAAGGGTGCGGCACCTGCCACAATCATTGTAGTTACTATATCTATGATAATGATTTTCTTTAGATACTGTTAAAGGGGGAATATTATGAGCAAGCAGACAATAATATCTATTAGTAGAGAGTTTGGCAGTATGGGGCATCACATTGCAGGTATGATTGCAAGTGATATGGGACTTAAGTTATATGATAGAAGTATATTAGATGAGATGGCAAAGGAAAAAAATATTAAGCTTGAGTATCTGGAAAAATATGATGAAAAGCCTAAAAATGTTATGCTCTCCAGAAGAGTGGGTAGATTTTCTAATTCCATAGAAGAGGTTATGGCAGAGCTTCAGTTTGAATATCTTAGAGAAAAGGCTAAAACGGGTGAAAGCTTTATAGTTGTAGGACGTTGTGGCGAAACAGTGTTCAAGGATCATGAGGGCCTAATATCCATATTTGTTACAGGCAATTTTGAGGATAAAGTTAACCACATTATGGAATATTTTAAAATAAGCAGAAATGAAGCAATCTCTAAGATAAATAGACATGATAAAGCGAGAAAAAGATACCATAATTATCACTCGGACTTTAAGTGGGGAGATTCGAGATATTACGATTTGTGCATCAACAGCAATAAACTTGAACTTGAGGAAACAGTGAAAGTGCTTGAAACCTACATTAAAGCTCGAATGGATAGGATATAGTGTGATATATTCTACGTTGTTCTATGGCTAAAATATTGATTTTTTTACTGTGACGTGCTACAATAACAGCGTTACTATGTATAGTTTAAAGATAAGAGGAGGAATTATTAATGTTTTGTTCAAATTGTGGCAATGATATTCCAGCAGGTTCAGCAGCTTGTCCTTACTGTGGCACAGCAGCTCCTGTAGATATGAATGCACAGCAGGCACCTATGGGTATGGATATGGGTATGCAGCAGCCTTATCAGGCAGCTCCAGCATATGCTCCAGCTCCAAAGAGCAACAAGAAAGGTTTAATCATTGGTATTGCAGTAGCAGTTGTAGCTATTATTGCTATTATCGTTGTATTAAAGGTTTTCGTATTCGGTGGCAATAAGTACGATGGTGAGTATTTATATGATGATATGGCATCATGGGGTATCAAAATTGAACTCGAGATTGATGGCGGTGAGTTTACTATGGTTTCACTTGTATCTTATGACCTTACAACTTGGGAAGAGGAAGAGACAGTTACAGGTGATGTAGAGGTTGATGGCGACGAGGTTACTCTTATATCTGATGGTGAAGAGATAGTCTTAGTAAATGATGATGGAGATCTCGTTATGGAAGAGAGCGGTTTCGAGATGAGATTCGAGAAGCAGTAATCAATCTTACATATTTAGTAGTTTAATATAAAAGAGGAGCAGATTGCATATGTATGACCTGATGAGTAGATTGGTCTGATATGTCTGCTCCTCTTTTATATTGTTTTAAAATATTCTAGAACTGAAAAGGCTCTAGAAAATGTCTAATCTATCATATGATTGCTATAATAAGCTTTCAAAGCTTCAAAGCTCTCGTCGCTCATAGCATGTTCAAGCTTGCAGGCGTCCTCTAATGCAACAGCCTCTGTAACACCAAGCTTGACTAGTATATTTGAAAGTATCTCGTGACGTTCTGAAATCTTAGATGCAATATCCATACCTTTTTCGGTAAGTGTGATGTGGCCGTTGGTATCAATCTTGATGTAGTCGTTGTTCTTGAGGTTTTTAAGATATACACTAACGCTAGGCTTAGATAAGCCTAGATGGTGAACTACATCAATGGAACGAACATGTTCCATACGTTGACTAAGATGTAATATTGCCTCAAGGTAATCTTCAGCTGATTCTTGTATCTTCATATAATCTACTCACTTTCCTATAATTTAAAAAAATGTAGGGGTGTAAAAAATTTATAATAAAACACGTAATATTTCGTATATATATAAAATATATTATAGTTATACTAACATAAAAAAATAGTCAATGCAAACTAAACAGGGTAGCTATAATTTTACATATTTCACAAAAATGGAAAAATATGTAGAAAAATAGCTTGACAATGTGGTTAGTTTAGACTAACATAAAGGTGACGAAAGAAGTTAGGCGTCGCTAACTATATCATTAAGGAGGTGTTTGGTGATGGCATTATCAATGGCACAGAGCGGAGAAATTAAAACAGTTAAGAGATTCATAGGTAAAGAAGAAGTTATTACCAGACTTAGAGAGATGGGCTTTGTTCCTGGAGAGAAGGTTCAGGTAGTAGGTCACAATCCTAGCGGTTTAATCCTTATGGTTAAGGGTGTTAAGCTTGCCCTTGATAGAAACCTTGCTTCTAGAATAATCGTGTGTGACTAATCCCCACATGAGGAATTATTAATATATGAAAGGAATATAGCTATGACACTTAGAGATTTAAAGCCAGGTCAGTCAGGTGTGGTTGCTTCCGTTAAAGGAGAGGGCAACATCAGAAGACGTGTTCTTGACATGGGAGTTACTCCAGGTACTAAGATTGATGTAATTAAGGTGGCTCCATTAGGTGATCCAGTTGAGATTGTGCTCAGAGGATATAACTTAAGTCTTCGTAAGGAAGAGGCTGAAGCCATAGAGCTTAGATAATTTTTGCAGATGATATCTGCATATATTTTTGGAAATTGAGTTAGTTGACACTAACTATTTAAGGAGGCAATTATGATTAAGGTAGCTTTAGCAGGTAATCCAAACTGCGGAAAAACTACACTGTTCAATGATTTGACTGGTTCAAAGCAGCATGTTGGTAACTGGCCAGGCGTTACAGTAGATAAAAAAGAAGGTACTTGTAAGAAGAATAAGGAAATTAAGATTCTTGACCTTCCAGGTACATATTCACTTTCTCCATATTCAGCGGAGGAGATTGTTGCAGGTGAGACTATTACAAATAAGAATGGTGAGAACATTGATGTAGTTCTTAACATTATTGATGGTACATCAATCGAGAGAAATTTATACCTTACTCTTCAGATTATGGAGACAGGAATACCTATGGTAATCGCTCTTAACATGATGGATGAGGTTGAGGCACAGGGCACTAAGATTGATGTTGATAAAATTTCTGAGGAGCTTGGAGTGACTATAGTGCCTATGGTTGCTAGAAGCGGAAAGGGTCTTGCAGAGGTTGTAAAGGCGATTGAAGAAGTGGCAGCATCTAAGTCTACACCAAAGAATCTTCCTATATTTGGGGAGATTAAGAACATTGAGTTAAATGCTAAGTCAGATGAGGAAAAGGAAGAGGCTGAAATATCAGTTGCAGACATTCGTTATAAGACTATCGATGACATAGTTTCAAAGACAGTTAAAAAGGGTAAGGCGGCTACAGAGGTTAAAAATACTAAGTCAGATAAGATTGACAAGATTCTTACAAATAGATTCCTGGGTATTCCTATATTCCTTGTAATTATGTTTGCTATGTATGCATGTACATTTAGTGAGAATTTCTTGTGGCTTGGAATTAACAGCCCAGGTATGTGGCTTGCAGGCGTTGTAGAAAGCGCTTGGGAATGGGTTGTAGAAGGTATAGCTGGATTAATAGAAGGTGCTTCACCTTGGATATATGCTCTTGTAGTTGATGGTATATTAGCTGGTATTGGTGCAGTTTTAGGTTTCATGCCACTTGTACTTGTGTTATACTTACTTATGTCTTTCTTAGAGGACAGCGGTTATATGGCAAGAGTTGCATTCATTCTTGATAGACTTTTCAGAAAGTTTGGTCTTTCAGGACGTTCATTTATCCCGCTTCTTATGGGTATTGGATGTGGAGTTCCTGCTATTATGGCAACTAGAACACTTGAGAAGGAAAAGGATAGAAAGATAACAGCTATTATCACAGCATTTATGCCTTGTGGTGCTAAGCTTCCTATCTTCGCTATGTTCTTCTCTACTATGTTTGCAGATGACAATCAGACATTACTTAACTACTCAATTTACTTAGTTTCAATTGTTGTAGCTATTGTTGTAAGCTTAATTCTCAATAAGCTTGTATACAAGTCAGAAGCTTCAAACTTCATTATGGAGCTTCCACAGTACAGAGTACCTACTGCTAAGAGTGTACTTATTCATGGCTGGGAGAAGGTTAAGGGCCTTGGAAAGAAGGCTGGTACAGTTATTCTTTTCTCAACCATCCTTATATGGTTCCTCTCAAGCTTTAACCTTGATTCATTCAATGGAAAGAATAAGGAAGCAAATGAAGATGGATGCATTATGTGTGAGATGGATGATAGTTTCCTTGCATCAGCAGGTGAGGTTATTGCTCCAATCTTTAAGCCACTTGGTTTTGGCGAGTGGAGACCAACAGTTGGTGTTATAACTGGTTGGATTGCTAAAGAAAACGTTGTTGTAACTTTTGCTCAGTTGTATGAGGAGGATGTTACTCAGGAATACCTTGATGAATATTTTGGTGCCATGGATGGGTCAGAGCTTGAGGAATTAGGCTTTGAAGGTGGAGAGTATGATCCAGAAGCAGCATATGATATCTATGTTGAGGGTACACTTTTTGAAGGTGGAGATGAGAATGCTCTTCCTACTATGAAGGATGATATTAAGACTAAGGCAGCAGCTTATGCATATATGGTATTTAACCTCTTGTGTATGCCATGCTTTGCAGCAGTTGGAGCTCTTAAGAGAGAGCTTAAGACTTGGAAAGCAACTGGCTTTGCAGTTGGTGTACAGATGTTAACAGCATATGTTGTAGCCCTTCTTGTAAATGTAATTGGAGGATTATTATAGGATGATAGATGCAATTGTTATATTACTAATTCTTGTTATACTGTTTTTATCGGCTAGAAGTATGATAAAGTCTAAGGCAAAGGGAATGAGTGGTGGCTGTGGTTGTGGCTGTAGTTCATGCCCATCAGCAAGTACATGTCATTCTAAGCAGGAACAGTAATAAATTGCTTTTTGAATATTCACATAAAAAATAGGAATTATATTGAACTCCTTTCTCATGTCCCGTGTTGCTCCACACATCACGGGACAATTTGTTTTTCTTGACTTTTTTAATCTGTGGTTTAAAATACATATAATGATATAAGTAAAAGAGAGGTAAGATATATGTTAAAGTCACTTATTCTTGCAGCAGGCAAGGGAACTAGAATGAAATCAGATTTGCCAAAGGTTGTTCATAAATGTATGGGTAATCCTATGGTACATTATGTTATAGAAGCATCAAAGATTGCTGGAGCTACAGATGTATGTGTTATTGTAGGTTACAAGGCTGATGAGGTTAAATCTGCCATAACAGCAGATGTAAAATATGCTTTTCAGACAGAACAGCTCGGTACAGGTCATGCAGTAAAATGCGCAGGTGATTTTATTGGTCAGGAGGGAGATGTAATTATTCTTTGCGGAGATACCCCTCTTATTACAGGTGATACTTTAACTAAGCTTTATGAGACACATACAAAGGGTGGATACGGAGTTACTGTGCTTTCAGCTATTTTAGATGATGCAACAGGATATGGACGTATTGTTAGAGATAGTGCTGGAGAGTTTGCTAAGATTGTAGAGCAAAAGGATGCTACTGAGGAGGAGAAGCTGGTCAGAGAAATTAATTCTGGTATGTATGTATTCAACGCAAAGGCACTTTCTGAAGCACTTGATATGATTAACAATGATAATGCAGCTGGCGAGTATTATCTCACTGATACTATAGAGATTATCAAGGGTATGGGAATGAAGGTTGCAGCTATGCCACTTTCAGGTAGTGCAATCGATGAGATACGTGGTGTAAATACTTTAGAGCAGCTTGCAGAGGCTGAGGAAATCATGAAGAATCGTTAATAATAGATTATATTTTAGGTGACATTATGAAGATTATAGTTGGTTTAGGAAATCCTACTAGGGATTATGAAGGTACAAGACACAATGTAGGCTTTTCGGTAATATATAATATTAGTGACAAATATAATATAAATGTGGATACAAAGAAGCATAAGGCACTTATTGGCAAGGGTATAATCGAAGGAGAAAAGGTTATTCTTGCTATGCCTCAAACCTATATGAATTTAAGTGGTGAGAGTGTAAGAGAGCTTGTGGATTATTACAAATGTGACCCGGAGGACATTATTGTCATATATGATGATATAAGTCTAGATGTAGGTAAGCTTCGCATTCGAGCGAAGGGAAGTGCTGGTGGTCACAATGGTATCAAGAACATCATAGCTCATTTAGGAACTCAGGAGTTTCCAAGGATAAAGGTTGGTGTTGGAGAAAAACCACCTAGAATGGACCTTGCAGATTATGTGTTAGGCCATTTTTCAAAGGAAGAACAACCTATTATAAGAGAAGGGGCGGATAAGGCGTGTGATGCAGTGGCTCTTATGATTAAAGAGGACATTGCAACCGCTATGAATAAGTTTAATTAGTGGATTTTGGAGGTCTTCGTATGCAGGCTATTAGAGCAGCATTTAGTGAGGATCCAAGATTTGAGAAGCTTCAGGGACATATTGCGGAAAAGGCTTTTCCAATACACATCTGGGGATTAGATAAGAGAGTAGCTCCTCTTCTTATGGAGAGTGTAGATAGAACTAATCCTGTAAGGTTGATTGTGACCTATGAGGAAAAGAGAGCAAGGCAGATAGTGGAGGACTATAGATTTTACGATAGAGATGTCTACTATTATCCAGCAAAGGATGCTCTCTTTTACTATGCAGATGTGCATAGTAATACAACTGTAAAGGCTAGACTAGAGATTTTTAAGAAGATAGCAGAAGGGGAAAGAGTTACAGTTGTAACAACTATAGAGGGATTGATGGATAAGATTCCCGGGATATCCCATATGGTTGAAAATGTAATTAACCTAGAGGTCGGGGATACTATATCTCTAGGAAAATTATCTAAGAAGCTTACAACACTTGGATATGAAAAAGTATTTATGGTTGAAACACCAGGGCAGTTTTCTGTACGTGGAGGTATTGTTGATATATACCCTCTTACAGAAGAGTGCCCTTATCGTGTTGAGCTTTGGGGAGACGATATAGACTCTATAAGAAGCTTTGACGTAGAGAGTCAGCGTTCCATAGAGGAGGTTAAATCTGTAAAGATATATCCATCCTGTGAGATGGTTCTAACAGAAGAAAGAATTGAAAAGGGACTTGCTCTTATAAAAAAGGAACATAAGAAGCAGTCTGAAAAATTAAAAAAGGAATTTAGAACTGAGCAGTATGCCCGTTTGAATAAAATGGTTAATAGTCTAAAGGAAGAGTTAAAGGAATTTAATTCTACTATGGGAATAGATAGCATGGTGGAATATTTTTATGATGATACGGTGTCCTTTTTGGACTATATACCTGAGGATGCAGAGATATTCATAGACGACCCTGAGAGAGTACATCGTCAGGCGGTGGTTTATACTCAAGAGTTTGCTATGTCTATGGAGGGGAGACTTGAAGGTGGATATGTACTTCCTACTCAGGCAGATGTTTTATACGACGGAAAGACAATGGTTGGTCGCTTAGCCAATAGGAGAACATTGCTTATATCTGAGCTTTACACAAAGCAATTAGCTTGGAATGAGCAGAGTGATATTTCCATTACAACAAGAGGGCTTGTCAGCTATAATAATAGCTTTGAAACTCTGCTTTCTGATATAAAAAAATGGCATAATAAAAAGTACAAGGTTATTATTTTATCCCCATCAGGTACAAGGGGAAAACGTATAGCCTCAGACTTAAGAGATAATGAGATTATTGCCCATTTTTCTGATGATAGGGAAAAGGTGCTAAAGCCGGGAGAGATAGCTGTATTTGTAGGTCGAATGGAGACAGGCTTTGAGGTGCCAGAGTGCAAGCTTGCAGTTATTAGTGAGGCAGATATATTTACCTCAAAGGAATTAAAAAAGCGTAAAAAACTCCCTAAATATAAAGGGGATAAGATTAACAGCTATGCAGATATTTCGGTGGGGGATTATGTTGTCCACGAAAGACATGGTGTTGGAATATATCGAGGTATAGAAAAGGTTGAAACGGATGGCAGATTAAAGGACTATATTAGCATTGAATACGCCAAAGGAAGCAAGCTTTTTGTACCTGTAGAACAGCTGGAGGTTATTGGCAAATTATCTGGCAAGGATGGTGTGGCACACAAGCTTAATAGACTTGGTGGAACTGATTGGGAAAAGGTTAGAACCAGGGTAAAAGGCCACGTGGCAGATATAGCTAAGGAGCTTGTGGAGCTTTATGCCATTAGAGAAACTAGCAAGGGCTTTGCTTATGGTGAGGATACTCAGTGGCAAAAGGAATTTGAAGAGCTATTCCCATATGAGGAGACATTGGATCAGCAAAAGGCCATAGATGATACTAAAAAGGATATGGAAAGTGACCATATCATGGATAGACTTGTATGTGGAGATGTGGGCTTTGGTAAAACAGAGGTAGCTATAAGAGCAGCTTTTAAGGCGGTTCAGGACAACCGTCAGGTTGCATATCTTGTACCTACAACCATTTTGGCTGAACAGCATTATCAGACATTTTGTCAGCGTATGAAGGACTATCCTGTAAATGTTAGATTGTTATCTAGATTTAGAACAGCCAAGGAAAATAGAGAAACTATAGCTGGGCTCAAGTCAGGTATGGTGGATATAGTTATCGGAACTCATCGATTGCTGTCGAAGGATGTAGAATTTAAGAATTTGGGTCTTTTGGTTATAGATGAGGAGCAGAGATTTGGTGTAAAGCATAAGGAACAGATTAAGCAGATGAAGAAAAATGTAGATGTTCTTACCCTTACTGCAACACCTATTCCTAGAACTCTTCATATGAGCTTAGTGGGACTTCGAGATATAAGTTTACTTGAAGAGCCACCTGTAGACCGTATGCCTATACAGACATATATTATGGAGTTTGATATTGAGTTTGTTAAGGAGGCAATTAACAGAGAACTAAACAGAAATGGTCAGGTATATTATGTATATAATAGAGTAAATACTATTGAAGATATAACTAACCAGTTAAGAAGTGTTTTGCCTAACGCAAGAATAGAATTTGCCCATGGTAAAATGAACGAGCGAGAACTTGAAAATATAATGCATGACTTCACTAAAAAAGAGATAGATGTTCTTGTGTCTACCACAATTATAGAAACTGGACTGGATATACCAAATGTTAATACTATGATTGTTCATGATGCAGATACCTTTGGATTATCACAGCTATATCAGCTTAGAGGTCGAGTTGGTCGTTCTAACAGAAGTGCATATGCATTTCTTATGTATAAACGAGATAAAATGATAAAAGAAGTAGCAGAAAAGCGACTTAAAGCAATTAGGGAGTTTACAGACTTGGGTTCAGGATATAAAATATCTATGAAGGATCTTGAGATAAGAGGAGCTGGAAATTTACTTGGACAAGAACAATCCGGTAATATTGAAGCGGTTGGATATGACCTTTATTGCAAGATGTTAAATGACGCTATTAAGCGTTTGTCAGGTGAGGCAGAAGAAGCGGATTTTGCAACCTCTATAGAATTACCTTTAGATGCATATATTCCAGACACATATGTTAAGAATGAATATATGAAGCTGGATTTGTATAAGCGTATTTCTAAGTGTGAGACAAGGGAAGAAAATGATGCAATATTAGAAGAAGTAAGAGATAGATTTGGAGAACCTCCAAAATCATTTTTACGTCTTTTAGATGTGGCTTATCTCAAGGCTATTGCTCATAAGGCTTATATAACTGATGTAAAGTATTTACAAAATGAAATCAGATT
Organism: Lachnospiraceae bacterium; assembly: GCA_017625815.1. GTDB lineage: Bacteria > Bacillota > Clostridia > Lachnospirales > Lachnospiraceae > Coprococcus_C. Next base: position 15,288 of record JAGAKD010000099.1, read on the forward strand.
TATTATGTATCCAGAAGCACCGGTAGTGCCTGAACGTATGGATAAACTGCTTAAGAGCTACAAAGGAATGTTAAAGTTTGTTACAGGTAAGCAGTCAGGATTTCATTTAAAGGCGTCTAAGACTAGTCAAGAGGAACTAATTCAGGTTTCTGAACAGGCTATTATGGATATTGGGTCCCTTACAAAAAAGGAGGAGAACAGTGAAGAATAACAAGATATATTTTTCTGTAAATAATATATCAAAAAAATATATATTACTTTGTTTAATGCTACTATTATGTATTTGTTGCTTCGGATGTGGTAAGAAGGATAAAGACAACAAGGAAACTGTAGTAGAAGATGGAACAGTAGTATTCACCTTTGGTGATGAGCCTATTACAAAGGGAGAGGTATATATATACATCAATACTGTAAAAGAGAAATACGAGGCTCAGTATGGTGAGGGTATATGGGAGATAACCCTTCCTAAGTCAGAAGATGGTGAGACTACTGTCACTATGGAAGAATTCACCAGAGAAGAAGTAATCAATGAGATTATCAAGGTAAAGACCTTGTTTGCTCAGGCTGAAAGCTATGGTATAACATTGACTACAGAGCAGGAAACCAATATACAGACAGCAGCTTCAGAGTTTTATGATGGACTTACTGATGTTGACATAGAGACATTGGAGATGACTCTTGATATAGTTATAAAGGTTATGACTGAAAATACAATTGCAACCATGGTAGAGAATAAGCTTCTTGAGGAAAATCCTATTGAAATATCTGATGAAGAAGCTAGAATGACAACCTTTTACGATATGTACTTCAATTGTTATTCATATGATGAAAATGGTGTTATGGTTTCATATACTGAGGAGCAAAAGGATATTCAGTATGAAAATGCTCTAACAGCATGTAGTACTCTTGCAACTGCTATTATTGATGAAAATAGTGAGGCGGAGAATATCGAGAATCTAGCGGAGTACTATAAGCTTGATTATGCTGATGAATACACAATAACTCCAGAGGAAATTATGAATACCTATGGTGAGGAGGTATATAATCTCCTTTACTCAATGGAAAATGGTGATTACAGTACAGTTGTTGAAACTGAGTATGGATATCACGTTTTTCAAATGATTGCACTCACAGATAAAAAAGCCACTCAAGCTAGAAAAGACAGTATGACTGCAGAAGCTGTGGAGCTTTATCTTCAGGAGAATCTTATGGAGTGGCAAAAAGAAATAGACTCAGAATTCACATATCCCGAGTCTATCAATATGGAAGTATACAATACAATTAAGATAAATTAGTTAGTGGGTTCCGGTTGAACCAAAACCACCAGCGCCTCTTTCGGTGCTATCTAACTCATCAACAGTATTAAATGCAGCGGCAATGTATGGTGTAATTACCAACTGAGCGATTCTTTCGTTTGGTTCAATTGTAGCTGCATTTTTGCTATGGTTGTGAAGTGCTACCATAACCTCACCACGATAGTCTGAATCAACAACACCAACTTTATTTGCAGGTGCAAGGCCTTTTTTAGATGCAAGTCCACTTCTTGCATATATGAGACCTGCATAGCCTTCAGGGAGCTCCATAGCAAGACCTGTTGGTACAAGGAAGGTGTCACCTGATTCGATAGTTAGTGGTGCATCTATGCAAGCGTAAAGGTCAGCACCGGCTGCATTGACAGAACCATAGGTTGGAATAGTTGCGTTTTCTTTAAGTTTTTTAATATTAACTGGAATATTTGTAACCATTATATTGTTCCTCTCTCTTCCCACAAGACAACCTCATTTGTGTCTAGTGATTTTTTAACGTCTATAATTCTCTGGTTAGATGAACCTCTGAATCTAAGAGACAAATTCTTTAGTTCTTCTATAAATTTACCATCTACTAAAATATCTATATAAGAAATAAGTTCTCTGGTTTCTGGCCAGGTAGTTAGCATTTTATCCTTGATATCTTTTTCAAAATCGTATCCGGTCCAGCACCATATATCTTTGTCTGGATACTCCTCCTTAACTCTTCGAACCAAAGGAAGAATACCTTGTTGATTAGAGTATTCAAAGGGTTCTCCACCAAGTAGGGATAGTCCTTTGATATGGCTTGGTTTTAAATATTCTATTATTTCATCGATGTGTTTTTCTGTGAAGGGTTCTCCGTAGTTAAAGTCCCAAGTGGCTGCGTTAAAACAATTCTTACAGTGATGTGTACAACCTGAAACAAAGAGAGAAACACGTATACCAGGTCCGTTGGCCACATCGATATATTTGATGTCTGCGTAATTCATATATAGAATCCTTTCATAAAAGGGTAAAATATTGGGAAATACAGTTTCCTGTATTTCCCGAGTAAAATCATATTTTTGTAAATCTAGTATGCTTTACAGGTGAAGCGTACGCTGCTTAATCTCCTTAGTTTTACCAACATTCCAGAAGTTCTCACCAAGGTAACCACATGTACGTCTTGTTACATTCATTTTGTTGTGGTCTTTGTTGCCACACTGTGGGCAAACCCACTCGTTGTCATCGTTAACAATGATTTCACCATCGAAGTCACATATATGGCAGTAATCAGATTTTGTGTTAAACTCTGCGTACTGAATATTGTCGTAGATAAATCTAACAACCTCTTCAAGTGCATCTAAGTTATGTCTCATATTAGGTATCTCTACATATGAGATAGCACCACCAGATGATATAGTCTGGAATTGACTTTCAAATCTGAATTTACTAAATGCGTCAATCTTTTCACGTACATCTACGTGATAAGAGTTAGTGTAGTAGCCCTTGTCTGTAACATCAGGAATAGTACCAAAACGTTCCTGATCAATACGAGCAAATCTATAACAAAGTGACTCAGCAGGTGTTCCGTAGAGTCCAAAACCAAGACCAGTTTCTGATTTCCACTTATCACATGCTGCACGAAGTCTCTTCATAACCTTAAGAGCGAATTCCTCACCACTTGGTTCTGTGTGGCTAACACCCTTCATAAGCTTTGTAACTTCGTATAAACCAATATATCCAAGTGAAATTGTTGAATATCCATCATGTAGAAGCTTATCAATCTTTTCACCCTTCTTGAGACGTGCAATAGCACCATACTGCCAATGAACAGGGCTTACATCTGATGTAATGCCATGAAGTGCGTGATGACGACAAATAAGTGCCTCGTAACAAAGCTGGAGTCTTTCGTCAAGAAGCTTCCAGAACTTTTCTTCGTTACCCTTAGCAATAATACCTATCTGTGGAAGGTTAAGACTTACTACACCCTGATTGAAACGTCCTTCCCACTTATAGTTGCCATCCTCGTCCTTCCAAGTAGAAAGGAATGAACGACAACCCATACATGAGAATACATTGCCTTCATAATTCTCGCGCATCTTCTTTGCTGAGATATAGTCTGGGTAAAGCCTCTTAGCTGAACACTTTACAGCAAGTTTGGTTATATAATCATATTTGCCACCCTTGAGGCAGTTATGTTCATCTAAAACATAGATAAGCTTAGGGAAAGCAGGTGTAACATAAACACCCTTTTCGTTCTTGATACCTTCAAGTCTCTGGCGAAGAATCTCCTCAATAATGATAGCGTTTTCTTCAATGTACTCGTCCTTAGGGTCAAGATTAAGGAAAAGAGTAACAAATGGAGACTGACCATTAGTGGTCATTAAGGTATTTATCTGATATTGGATAGTCTGAACACCTGAACGGAGCTCGTCATTTAATCTATCCTGAGCCATTTTCTCTAATATAGTATCTTCGATTGTGTCACCAAAATCTTCAACAAGCTTGCTCTTATACTTGTTGTAGCTTTTTCTAAGATACTTACCTAAATGTCTAACGTCAACTGACTGTCCACCGTACTGGCTACTAGCAACAGATGATATAATCTGTGTCATAACTGTACAAGCAACCTGGAAACTCTTTGGACTCTCTATAAGCTTGCCGTTCATAACTGTGCCATTATCGAGCATATCACCGATATTGATAAGGCAACAGTTAAAAATCGGCTGGAGGAAGTAATCCGCATCGTGGAAGTGGAGTACACCCTCGTCATGAGCTTTACTAATCTTCTCAGGGAGAAGAACTCGTCGTGTAAGATCCTTTGAAACCTCACCAGCGATAAGGTCTCTTTGTGTTGATGCTACAGTTGCATTCTTGTTAGAATTCTCTTCCATAACATCTTTATTTCTATTCTGAATGAGGCTTAATATAGAATCATCAGTTGTATTAGCTTTACGAACAAGTTCACGAGTATAACGGTAAATAATATATGTTTTAGCAAGTACAAACTTGCGCTCGTCCATAAGCTTCTGCTCAATAATATCCTGAATATCTTCAACTAACATTCTTGAACGATTCTTTGCTTCAATTCCCTGTACTATCTCTTCAATTTTTTCGTCAGAAATCTTTTCGCAAGGTTCTACCTCTGCGTTAGCCTTCTGGATGGCTATAACGATTTTGGAACGATCATAGGTGACTGTATGACCATCTCGTTTGATAACTTTCATAATACCTCTCCTAATCTACTGTATGCTATAAAACGTTGGATAAAGCGAACTATCCCCGTGGATTGTTATTATAGCACTATATTTAGTGTTTGTCTACAAAATATAGTGCTATTTTTAAAAAAATTTACAAGATGTTGTGATTTTTGTCTCTTGTCGAAAGTTGACAAAATGTGTAAAATAACGGATTTACAACGAGTATTAAGAAAAAAGTTTACATAAAGTATAAACATAATAGACTAAATCTAGACACTATATATGGTGTTATGTATGTATAAAATGTGAAAATAGGAAAAGCTACTTTATTTTTTTATTAAATTGTGATATAAAGATTTATGGAAAATAATCATATTTTATTTTTATAATATAGAAGGGATTTTTACTATGAAAAAGAATTTGAAGAAGTTTAGCTTAGTTGTGGCTATGGTTATGGGTTGCTCACTTTTATCAGGCTGTGGTAACTCAGCTAAGAAAACTCAGGAGAAGATGGTTGATAAGTATGCTTCATATTGTGAGCTCACACAGTATACTAATCTAGACTATACTAAGGTAGAGACAGAAATAACTGATGAGGTTATGGATGCAGAGATTAATTATCTCTTATCTAATTTTGCTACAGTGGAAACTGTTACAACAGGTACTACTAAGAATGGCGATACTGTAAACATTGATTTTACTGGAACTGTTGACGGTGTTGCTTTTGACGGTGGTTCAACAGATGGACAGGGATATGATTTAACCCTTGGCTCAGGTTATATGATACCTGGATTTGAGGAGCAGATAGTTGGTCACGATGTAGGAGAGACTTTTGATATAGAAGTAACTTTCCCAGAGGATTACGGTAATACAGAGCTTGCTGGTGTAGATGCAGTATTTGAAATCACTATAAACAATATTCAGGTAACTGTTCTTCCTGCATATGATGATGCATTTGTAGCTGCTAATACTGATTACGCTACTGTTGCTGAGCTTGAAGAGGCTATTGTACAGAGCATCAAGGACAGTGATGACAGTACAAACAAAACTGCTATTATAGAAACTATTTTAAACAGCAACACTTATGTAGTTATCAATGAATACCCTGAAAAAGAACTTCAGGAGCTTATTGATAAGAGCGTTGAGAGCGTGACTGCAGAAGCTGCAACATACGGTATGGATTTTGCAACATATGTATCTGCTAGATATGGTACTTCTGAAGAGAATTTTAAGGCATATATTAGTCAGGTGGCTGAGGATTTCATAAGAGAAAAGATTGTTATTTGTGCTATAGCTAAGGCTGAGAATATAACTGTAACAGAAGATGAGATTAAAGATTACAAGAAGATTATGATGGAGCAGCTTGGATATACAGAGGACCAGCTTGAGGAAGAGTATAGTGAAGAGGATATTATTTTCTATACAATATCTGATAAGGTATATGAGTTCCTTTTAGAGAATAACCCTGGTACAGTAGCTACATCAACAGATGCAGCTGAGTAATTATTGACAATAAACAGTCTGTGATGATATTATACAGACTGTGTCAGGCAGTCGTGGCGGAATTGGCATACGCGCATGATTCAGGTTCATGTCCACGCAAGTGGGTGTGGGTTCAAGTCCCATCGACTGCATCTACATATGATAAAATAAAGAGCTGGGAAATATTGTTTCCTAGCTCTTTTTTTGGTATAATGTTTAGTATCTATATGTTTAGGAGATATAATTATGAAGATATTAGTTACAGGTGGCGCAGGTTTTATAGGTAGCCATACTTGTGTTGAACTTATTAGTGCAGGTTATGATATCGTTGTTTTGGACAATCTTATTAATTCCAGCAAAGAAGCAGTGAGTCGTGTTGAAAAGATAACAGGAAAATCTATTCCTTTTTATGAGGTGGATTTACTTGATATTGATGAAGTTAGAAAAGTATTTGATAAGGAAGCGGTTGATGCAGTTATTCATTTTGCAGGTCTTAAGGCAGTAGGTGAATCTGTATCTAAACCATGGGAATACTACAACAATAATATTACAGGTACTCTTAACTTATGTAAGGTTATGAGCGATTGTAATGTTAAGAATATTATATTTAGTTCATCTGCAACAGTGTATGGTGACCCAGCTGAGATACCGATTACAGAGAAGTGTCCTAAGGGAGAAATCACCAACCCATATGGTCACACAAAGGGTATGTTAGAACAGATGCTTACTGATATATATAAGGCAGATACAGAGTGGAATGTAGTTATCCTTAGATACTTTAATCCTATCGGTGCTCATGAAAGTGGTCTTATTGGTGAGGACCCAGCGGGAATCCCTAACAACCTTGTTCCTTATATTGCAAAGGTTGCCGTTGGACAGTTAGATAAGCTTGGTGTGTTTGGTAATGACTATCCTACTGTAGATGGTACAGGTGTCAGAGATTATATACATGTAGTAGATTTGGCTAGAGGACATGTAAAGGCTCTCAAGAAGATTGAAGATAAATCAGGTCTTTCTATATATAACCTTGGAACAGGACACGGATACAGTGTTCTTCAGGTGGTTGAGGCCTATGGCAAAGCAGCGGGAGTAGCTATTCCTTATGAGATTAAGCCTAGAAGAGCTGGTGATATTGCAACTTGCTATGCAGACTGTGCTAAGGCAAAGGAAGAACTTGGCTGGGTAGCAGAGTATGATATTGAACGTATGTGTGTGGATTCCTATAGATGGCAGAGTAATAATCCTACAGGATATAGATAATTTAGGAGTAATTTATGGCTAAGAAGATATCGTCGAAGCTTTTAAAAATGAATAAAGAAGATATCAAAAAGTTAGTTTTACAGAATCGTAAAAAACACATTCCAAAGATACCGAGTGTTTTTACTAAGTCTTTTCAGGTTGATGAGCTTATAGAAGGTGGTTGTAAATGCTATCGTATATTGCCAAAGGAAAACTTTAATGGCACATATATAATATATTTGTATGGTAGCAATATGTGTAACAATATTTCTGATGATCAATGGGATTTTATTTACGATATATGCATTAAAACAGGTGTTGGACTATTTATTCCTATGTATCCTTTAGCACCTGAGCATAGCTGTAGAGAATTATTCAATATGCTAACAAGAAGCTACGCTAATTTTGCGAAAAGCTTTGATGTATCTAGAGTAGTATTGCTTGGAGATGGGGCTGGAGCAGGCCTTTCTCTGTCTCTTGCCATGCTTGCATGGAAGAACGGTTACAGAAAGCCGGATCAGATTATTATGTTGTCACCAGTTTTAGATACAGAGTTTTTTGACCAGGAGTTAGAGGAACAGTTAAGAGCAGCAAATGGTATTGACCCTTATGCATTTTACAATGATGCGATTAAGGATTTTCTTAATACCTACTGGGTAAAGGATTATGCTGTAAAAACTGAGTATACAAGTCCTTACTATGAGGATTATACAGATATATGTGATGATATAGTGGTATTTTCCTCGGACAGGGATATATATAATTGTTATGCTAAGGCATTTTATGCCAAGGCAAAGCACCAGGGTGTCAATATTAGATATTATGAGTTCACAGGTGGAGGACACAATTTCCTAATCAATTCAAATTCTCGCACAAAATTAGAGGCAAGAGAATATTTGATTGATTTGTTAAATGGAACCTTCAATGCATCTATGAAGGATATCTACCCATTGACAGAAATTGCGGAGCTTAGTAAAAGACATCCAGATATTATAAAGGATGAATGGGCTAGAAAATTTGTCTATGCCAATGAATTTGATTTTTCTGGTAAGGTTAAAAATTCCAAGTACAGAAAAATGCTTTTCTTGTCTAGATATTTAGCTTGTGACGCTATTGTAGAAAAATACATTAAAAAGTTCCCAAATGCCACAGTTGTAAATGTTGGATGTCGATTGGACAATATGTTCAAGAGATTAGATAACGGTAGAATTCAGTGGTATAGCGTTGATAGTCACAATACTATGTCTGTGAGACGTGGAATATATGGAGATATATCTAGAGAAAAGACTATCGGTAGAAGTATTATGGATTTTACTTGGATAGAGGATATTAGGTGCGATAGAAAGAAGGGCATAATATTTGTATTTAACGATGCTCTTACAACTTTTAAGTTGCCTCAAATCAAAGATCTTTTTGAAAAGATAAAAAATAGATTCCCAGGAAGTGAGATAGTCTTTGTTGCAACCTCTACTGATGCAACAACCTACAATAATCTTCTCAAGAAAAATAGCTTAACAACTAGAGGAAAGATTAAGATGTCCATGGACGATGCCCAGCAGGTACTTAGTGACTGGCGTCCAGATTATAAAATAATGGAAGAAACTCCAGTTATGGAGTATAGACCAAGAACAGGAAAAGTGGGTCTTAGAGCGAAGATTGCTATAGCTTACAATCAGACAACCTACAATCATAAAGTAATTCACGTAAAGCTAGGAAGTGAGGCTTACGAAATTTCATCATAAACTATCAGGTGCTTTCTATATGAAAATGACCTGATAGTTTTTGTGAATTAAGACGGTATTTTCGTCGGGAGGAGGATATATGCTTAGAGCGGAGCATTTGGTTAAAACCTTTACAAAGAATGAAAAGAAACAAAAAAAGATACAGTTTAATGCGGTAGATGATATCTCAATAGATATTAAGGAAGGTGAGATTGTTGGGATTCTTGGACCTAATGGTGCAGGTAAAACAACTCTTCTACGTATGCTTGGAAGTCTTATGAAGCCAACATCTGGAAAGGTTATTATGGAAGATGAGGGAGTCCTAGTTGATGACGAAAGAATAATAAAACAAACCATTGGATATCTGTCAGGTAATACTAAGCTATATGGAAGATTAAGTACAAGAGAATTGCTTAATATTATGGGAAATATATATGGAATGACAAAAGAAGAGATAAGTGAGCGAATAGATGAAATTTGTAAAATTCTTAATATGGAGGAGTTTATAGATAATAGAATTGAGAAGCTTTCTACAGGCCAGACTCAGCGTGCGTCAATATCAAGGTGTCTTATGCATAAACCAAAGCTTTATATCTTTGATGAGCCAACTCTTGGGTTAGATATATTGAGCAGTAGTGCAATAGTTGAGTTTATTAAGAATGAACGAGAAAATGGGAAATCTGTCATATACTCTACTCATTATATGGAGGAAGCAGAGTATCTTTGTGACAGGATAATTATTATAAATGCTGGTAAGATTATATATGAAGGAACTGTTGATAATTTAAAACAAGAAGTTGGCCAGGAAAATCTTAGAGATGCATTTAGAATTTTAATTAATAAGGAGGGTGTGGACTATGAATTTTAGGATAGTAAAAACTCTCTATAAAAAAGAAATATTAGACGTACTAAGGGACAAGAAAACAGTTATTATGATGCTGATTGTACCTCTTATTTTGTATCCTCTTATGCTGATTGTGGGTATGCAGCTAATGACTAGTATTTCTACAAGTATGGCAGAGCATAACTATATTATTGCTTTTGATTTTGAGGATGAAGGTGGCGTGCTCAAGTCTATGTTTGAGGGGGCACAGGAAGAAGGATATTCACTTACTGTTGTGGAGATAAGTGATTTAGATAATGCCTTGATAAATGAGGAAATAGATGTATATGTTCGTAAAGAAATAGTAGAGGGAAAAGAAACCTTTATTGTTACATATCTTTCTGCGGTAACTAACTCTAGCTACGCCACAGATTTAGTTATTGATGTCTTAAAGGATTATTCGTTACAGCTTACAGTGGATATTATAGAGGAGGCAAATCTTGATGCGAATCAGGTGCTTTATCCTATTGATATAGCTATAGAGGATAGATCTAGTAATGAAGAGTCGGCAGGAAGTCTTATGGGAACTATAGTTCCGTTTATGTTAGTGGTTAGCTTACTTATGGGAACTATGTATCCTGCTATAGACACAACAGCAGGTGAAAGAGAGCGCGGTACTCTAGAAACTGTTTTGACTTTGCCGGTTACTAATCAGGAAATATTTTTTAGTAAATTTCTTGCAGTTGCAACCATAGGTATAGTGTCAGCTATATTAAACCTTGTATCTATGGGTGGTATAGGCGTATATATGTTTAAGCTTATGCAAGGTATGGGAATGGACGGTGGCGTAAATATGTCTCAATTCGTTCCTGCAATTATAATTGGTGTTATGTGTGTACTTGCATTTGCTATATTTATAAGTGCCATATCTATGTGTGTATGTGTATTTGCAAAGTCGTATAAGGAAGCAAATAATTATATTACACCTCTTACGTTAGTTGTTATGTTTGCCTCCATGATTTCTATGATACCTAATGTGAGCTTATCGTCTAATATTGCTCTTATGCCGGTGGCGAATGTATGTCTTCTCATTAGGGATTTATTAGCCTTTAAGTTTGAATTTGGAGCTATTAGTATAGTTCTTATAAGCAATATACTTTATGGTATGTTATCAGTTATGTTTTTGGGAAAAATATATAACAGTGAAGCTATTCTTTTCTCAGATGGAAGTACCTCAGTGCAGATTTTTGAGAGACGAAGTAATATGAAAAAAGGTGGGGTGCCAGCTTTTGGAGATATGTGGCTAGTTCTGGCTGTTACATTGCTTATGATGATATATGTGGGCGGCTTGGTTCAGGTTGACGATATGAAGCGTGGAGTTATAGCAACTCAGCTTATTGTGTTGCTGATACCATTGCTTGCGTCTATCTACACGAAAAAAGACTTGAAGAAAACATTTAAATTAAAATTACCGAAGATTAAGTTTGTTTTTGGAGGAGTGTTAATAATTATTGGTGCTATGCTTGTAGGTATGATTCTTACAGGAATTGCAGGCACCATATTTAAAAATAGTGCAACAGAAATGACGGAGAGTATGAATTATATAATGGGAGATAATTTCTTGCTTGCCCTTTTATTAGTTGCATTGCTTCCAGCAATATGCGAGGAGATGATGTTTAGAGGCTTTGTGTTCTCTACCTTTAGCAATAAATTAAGTTTTGGCAAAGCGGCTATTATTTCGGGGGTTATCTTTGGGGCGTATCATATGAATTTAACTCAGTTTTTTGCAACTAGTTTGCTTGGAATTGCTATATGCTATGTGGCTTATAAATCAGAAAGTCTCTTGCCTGGTATAATTATGCATTTCACAAATAATATGATAGCTACAGCTACTATATTCTATCCTGATATAGTGAAAAAAATAGCTCCTGTTTTGATGAAGGAGAGCCTATATATAAGTGATATTATTTTTATTTTGGCGCTTGGTATAATATTTGTCTGCCTGGGCTTATTAGTATTAAATATAGGGGCAAAAAAGGTACAAAAAAACTAAAAGATTTTGTCTGAATGCGTTGTTTATATTTTACAAATGTGTTACAATATTTCATAGTGAGATAATGTTTGTAAAGGATATAAAATACACATGAAAAATACCATTATTAAAGCACTTCTTTTAATTGCGTCTGCATGTGTGCTTGTTTCTATTGGGGTTATTATAGGTATTAACATAAAGCTGGCAAGACGTTCACCGGTACTTGTAGATTCAGATGGACATGCATGGACACTAGGAGTTGGAGAAGAAGCTACTCTTATTGAAAATAATTTTTGGAGGTTTATAGATGCAAGTTATGTATTAGTAGGTACACCTCCGGATTGCGAATTTTATAAAATTGTCAAGGAAGTTCCTAGACATAACTATGACGTGGAGAATTTTTATATAGAAGATGGCGATGATGTCATGTATTATCACAGTGATGATGGTTCGAGAGCCTCTATGGTTGTCATAGACGTTTCTACTTATCAGACCGATATTGATTGGGAGGCTGTAAAAGCTGACGGTGTTGATGGGGTTATGATAAGAGTTGGTTATAGAGGATATGGAAGTGAAGGTAAGCTGGTGCTGGATGAGATGTTTGTTGAACATGTTGAAGGAGCAACGGCAGCAGGGCTTAGAGTAGGAGTTTACTTCTTTAGCCAAGCCATAAATTATGACGAGGGTGTAGAAGAAGCGAGATTTGTTTTAGATGCAATTAAGGACTATAACATCACATGTCCTGTGGTTATCGATACAGAGTATATTGAAGCAGAAGGAGCAAGAACAGAAGGACTTTCTGTTGATGCACGTACAGATGGTGTAGTTGGATTTTGTGATGCTGTTAAGCAGACAGGATATAGACCGATGATTTA
>JAGAKD010000100.1 GCA_017625815.1 Lachnospiraceae bacterium
ATAAGCTTGAGAAGAGTACAGGTTTAGACCTTAGAGTTTTTGAGGATGCTATAACATTTAAGATTGCTCTTATGGTAGTTAAGTACATGAAGTATATGGAGTCATTAGATTATTAATTATAGGAGATTTGTTTTATTATGATAGTTTTGGATCACGTTAAAATGAAATATCCGGCTAGCAAGACTTACGCCTTGAATGACATCAACATCAAAATTGAGGATGGAGAGTTCGTCTTTATAGTTGGTAGCAGTGGATCTGGTAAAACCACACTTATCAAGCTTTTACTCAAGGAGTTAGAGCCAACATCAGGAAAGATAACTGTTGCAGATACAGACTATGCTAAGCTTAAGAGAAGAAATATTCCTAAGCTTCGCCGTAAAATTGGAACTGTATTCCAGAACTTCCGTTTATTGAAGGATAGAACAGTATATGAGAACGTAGCATTTGCTCAGAGAGTTATTGAGACACCTACTAGATATATTCGTAGACAGGTGCCAGCTATGCTTACATTGGTTGGTCTTGCAGACAAGTACAAGGCATATCCAAAGCAGCTTTCAGGTGGTGAGCAGCAGAGAGTAGCTCTTGCTAGAGCCCTTGTTAACAAGCCAGAGATTCTTCTTGCGGACGAGCCTACAGGTAACCTTGACCCTAAGAACTCATGGGAGATTATGAGACTTCTTGAGGATGTTAATAAGAAGGGTACAACTGTAGTTGTTGTTACACACAACAAAGAGATAGTTAATATGATGAAGAAGAGAGTTATCACCTTGAAGAAGGGTGAACTTATTAGCGATGAACAAAAAGGTGGGTATATAGATGAGGATTAGTAGTATTTTATACAGTATCAGACAGGGTGTTAAGAATATTAAACGTAATCTCTTATTCTCACTTGCTTCTGTGGGAACTATTATATCCTGTTTGTTCTTATTCGGTGTATTTTATTGTGTTGTAATGAACTTCAAGTCATCCATGGATGAACTTGAGAATTCAGTAGTAATTTCGGTTTTCTTTGATGAGGGTATCACAGATGAGAATAGGTCTCTTATAGGTGAGCAGATACGTCTTAGAGAAGAGGTTAATACTATGTATTACATCTCTCCAGAAGAGGCGTGGGAGAATTATGCAAAGGAAACGTATAAGGATAATTATGAGCTCGCTATGGAGTCATTTGCAGGTGATAATCCACTTCAGAACAGTGATTCCTATGAGATTACACTTAAGAACTTAGAGAATCATGCTGAGTTCGTTCAGTACTTGAGAGAGCTTCATGGAGTACGTAAGGTTGTAAGCTCAGAGCAGACTGCAGATGGTGTTAGCGCACTTAGCAGTATTGTAACATATGCTTCTATTGCGATTATTGCTATACTTTTAATGGTATCAGTATTCCTTATCAGTAATACAATAACTATAGGTATAACAGTTCGTAAGGAAGAGATACAGATTATGAAATTGATTGGTGCAACCAACTTCTTCGTTAGAGCACCATTCATAGTTGAGGGTATTGTCATCGGTCTTGTGGGTTCTATGGTACCAGTTGGATTGGTTTATCTTATGTACGACAAGGTTGTTGATTATTTGGTGAGCAAGCAGAGCATTGTTCAGAACTTGTTTGCCTTTGTACCAGCGGGAGAGATATTCAGCGTACTTATTCCAGTATCAATTATCATTGGTATTGGCTTAGGTCTTATCGGAAGCTTAGTAACTACAAGAAAGCACCTCAAGGTATAAGGAGGAATTAGATGCGTAAATTATTTAAGAAATTTATGGTATTTGCGGTTGTAGGAGCTATAGGTCTTACATCTTACCAGGCTAGTGCCACAACAATTTCAGATTTGCAGGAAGAGGACGATGAACTCGAGAGCAAAAAAGAAGAGGCGCAGGCTATATTAGATGGACTTGAGTCAGAGCATAGTGACATTTTGGCAACTATAACAGCACTTGATGAACAGATACTTGAATATGATGCAGAGCTTATTGAACTTCAGGGAGAGATGGCTGTACTTGAAGCAGATATAGCAACCAATACAGCGGAGCTTGAGGTGGCAAAGTCTGAGGAGGCTGCTCAGTATGAAGCTATGAAGCTACGTATTCAGTACTCTTATGAAAATGGTAACGTAGATTATATGGATACCATATTTACATCAACAGATGTAACAGATATGATTAACAATTCAGAATATGTTGAGCAGATATATAACTATGATGCAAATATGCTCAACGAATTAATTGCTATTAAGACAACTATTGCTAACAAGCAGGTTGAACTAGAGACAGACTATGAAGCACTTGCTCAAGTAGAAGCAGAGGTTACTGAGAACAAGGAAGCAGCAGAGATGCTTCACTCAGCTAAGAAAGAACAGTCAGCTAGCTATGAAGCGTCTATTGGCGAATACGAGGATCAGATATCAGCTATTGAGGCAGATCAGGCGGCCCTTGAGGAAAAGATTAGAGAGCTTGAGGCTGCGGCTGCAGCAGCTGCTGCAAGTGGTTCTGGTTCAGGTGGTAATCTATCACCAGAGCTTGTATATAATGGGGGTTCATTCCAGTGGCCAGTGGCTGGTAATGGCGGCGGAGTTATTACCTCACATTTTGGACCTAGATGGGGACGTAATCACAACGGTATAGATATAGGATGTCCAACAGGTACACCTATCGTTGCAGGTGAAGGTGGTACAGTTATCGGTGCAGCATACAGTAGCTCAATGGGTAACTATGTACTCATAGACCATGGCGGTGGAGTTACTACAGTATACATGCATAATTCAGTTCTCTGTGTAAGTGCAGGACAGTACGTTGAGAGAGGACAGCTTATTGCCTATGCAGGAAGCACAGGTAACTCAACAGGTCCACACTGTCACTTTGGACTTAGAATTAATGGTTCATATGTTGATCCATACCCATATTTAACTAATTAAGAAGGTGTAGATATTGTTTAAAAAGAGATTGGTAGCTATGGCAGCAGGGGCTATGATTTTGGTGTCCCTTTGCGGTTGTGATTTATTTCATAAAGATAAAAATGACCCTATGAAGTCAGGGGGTTCTAGCAACTCAAGCATATATGAGGATGAGGCTGTAGCTGATAAAGTGGAAGAAATTAATGGATATATAGATGCATATTTCTATTTCGAAACAGACGAGGCTATGCAGGAAGAAGCCATATATGACAGCATTATGGAAGGCTTAGATGACCCATATTCTGTGTATTATACAGCAGAGGAGTTTGCAGACCTCATGGAGACTAACTCTGGTGAATATGTTGGTGTTGGCTGTGTGGTAACACAGGATGTTGACATGACTATATCAGTAGTTAGACCAGTTCCGGGAAGCCCAGCAGAAGAAGCGGGTATTATGGCTGAGGATATTATTGTTCAGGTCGATGATATGGAGATTATTGACCAGGAGCTTACTTTTGTAGTTGACCAGATAAGAGGCGAGGAGGGTACAACAGCCTATATCAAGGTTTATCGTCCAAGTATCAATGATTATTTAGAATTCAATGTAGAACGTAGAGTAGTTGAAAATGTTTCTGTATACTCAGAGATTCTTGAAGGAGATATAGGATACATTCAGGTGCAGCAGTTCTATGAGAATACTTCAACTGAATTTACAACAGCTATAGAGTTCTTGGAGTCTCAGAATGTTAAGGGTATCATCGTAGATGTTCGTGATAACCCAGGTGGACTTCTCACAGCAGTTGTTGATATGTGTTCATATATTATGGACGGTGGTGTAGTGTGTACTACCAAGGATAAGTCAGGTTTTGCTATAGAGGAGTACAAGGACACAGACGACCACTCACTTGATATACCTATGGTTGTTCTTATAAATGGCAACAGTGCTAGTGCTTCTGAAATATTTGCAGGAGCTATGAAGGACACAGATAAAGCAGAGATAGTTGGAACTCAGTCCTATGGAAAGGGTATCGTTCAGAGCGTTATACCTCTTTCAGACGGAACAGCAATCAAGCTCACAGTAGCAAAATACTTCACACCAGATGGTCACGATATCCACGAGATTGGAGTTGAACCAGACTACGTGGTAGAGCTTCCAGATGGTAAGCTTAGCGCCGTAAATGTGGAGCGTGAAGATGATACTCAGTTAGAGGAAGCTGTGAAGATAATAAATGAGATGGCGGAGTAAGCCAGAATATATAGTTATAATGAAATCGCTGGAAAGTGTAAGCTTTCTGGCGATTTTTTTGTTGGGGAAAAAAGATAAAACTCATAAGATGATTTGCGTGTAAAAATAGGAAAAAGATTACCTATTGGTAAAGTGTATTAGCAAGGGTTTTACCTGTCATTCGTAATGTGCTTTTTGTGTCGGATTTTGTTGAAAGATGTGGTGTGGAGGGGTATAATATATTTAATGTTTATTGATAAATTAGATAGTACAGGATATTGTTAAAAAGTAAATTAAGAAATGGAGGTAACGTATTATAGAAAAATTTGAAAATAAAGTAACAAAAACATATTATAACGACGAAACGGCCGAAGAAGGGGATTTACAACAACGTAGAGGTGTTAGATTGAGTATTGTGTTGGTTGTTGTTGCGGCGATGGGGACTTTTTTGGTTGCTGTAATTAAGGTATCTAGAAACTATATAGACATATATGCTCCGGGAGGTGTTATAACAAATATGTTTACATGGCTGTATGTATTTACAGCCTCAGCTACCGTATTGTTGTTGTTTTTTGTATTAAGATTCATCTTTTTTGATATTAATAGATATAATGTACTATATGTTGATTATAAAAGATATGATTTTTTGTCGGATGAAAATTATAATTTTCTGATTGAATTATTTTCATTATGTTTTAGCGTTATTTCGTATTTTTTCGTTGCTATACTTTCTGTTTTTTTGATAAAGGGGAGTATCGAAGAAAAAGTTGCTGGAATAATAGTGTTCATTGTTTTATTTAGTATCGCTTATTGGGGAGTAAAAACTATAATAAAAAGAAAACTATATAAGATAGCAGGAATATGGATTATTTTGTCAATAATTCTATATTTGTGTCTTGGTCATTTGGTTAATTCAAAATCGTCTAAAGCGGAAATAGTTTTTCAAGATAGTGGAGAAGTTATAATTTGTAATGAGGGTTTTAACAAAGAAAATAAATTAGTAATAAAAATGTATGATGAAAAATTAGTTCCAGTATGTGAAATAAATATAAATGAAGAAGAATTATTGTATGCTAAAGAGCATAGCGTTGTTTATAATTTTGTGGGAGAAGATAGTGTAGAAGAAGGATTATTGATAAGTGAGCAAACGATTTATTGGAAATATATATTTGATATAAAAAAATATGTAAATGATAGTGGTACATATTATATATATATTACAATAAAGGATGATAATGGTGAAGTACATTTTAAAAATATGTTTAGATATTTTGAATCAGATTATGTTTTTACAAAGGATAAGTTGAATAAAGAGTATTGAATATAGGAGAATTACCATGCACCTACCACCATCCCAAACCCTACAAATTAAATACCTATCTCGTCTTTTTGACAACACCAGCGAGTGTTACAAATTCTTTTGGTTTAAAGCTATTATTGCTAAAGTTATAGATGGAAAAGAAACAGTAACCTATGATGAGTTAGTCAATGAGATGATTGCTGATGCTTGGTATATGGTGACTGAGTACCATCTTAATTTGGGACCAAATGATACACTGGAAAAGCTGGTACATCATATTCAGCACATTTCCAATATGAAGTCATCAGAGAAGAAAGAATGCATTTTAGCATTTCTTGTGGATTGTCAGGATAAGGAGGTTAAACGTTATAAACGTACTCTTACATATAATGTTCCATATCGTTTACAGGCGCCATTTATGGACAAGTTAAAGGGCTCTGAGTGGAATGTGTCTGAGAGTACACTCATTACTAAGATTAATGCGGAGAAGAGACTGATTTATTATATCGATAATTTAAATGGTATGCAGACCTTAATTCGCATTCAACCAGAATGGTGCGATTACATTCAAAGTAATAAGGAGATTATAAAAGGCTGGCTTCAGTATAATATGATTATGTATTTACAAAGACGTAATCCTAGCGTTCCTGGTATTGCAGACAAGTTATCTCCGCCACAGGAGAGAAAATTGGAAAAGGTAAAGAAGTACTGGAAACTTCTTATTACAATATCTCCTATGAAAGATATATATGGGGAAAAAGATATTACAGAAAAGAATATTTCCATCGATCATTTCGTGCCTTGGTCTTATGTGGCTCATGATGAGTTTTGGAATTTACATCCAACTCTCAAGGAGATAAATAGCAGCAAGAATAATAATTTACCTGATTGGAACAAATATTTTGAAAAGTTTGCGAAAACAGAGTTTATTTCCTACGAACTGATGCACAAGCATGATAGACTACGTGTGGAATTTGAGAAATGCGCCAGGGAACATCTTAATAATGACGAGGTACGACGTAAAATATACAGGGATGGTTTGCAATTTTCGGAGTTTGCTAGAGGTCTTGAGGAGGTTGTTCAACCAGTTTACACCGCTGCAAAAAACTGTGGGTTTAAAGAATGGATTTTGCCTCTTGGTTTTTGTGAGAAAGGTTTATAAATGAACACTACTATGGACTATTATAACACAAATGCATATGAATACTCTGCATTGACTATGAACAGTGATATGAGCCAGAGTCGCCAGCGTTTTTTATCATATTTACCAAATCGTGCAAGGATTTTGGATGCGGGCTGTGGTAGTGGAAGAGATGCCAAAGCATTTATGGTACAGGGTTATATGGTTACAGCTTTGGATGGTTCTGTTGCTATGTGTCAGGTGGCGGAAAAGTTTATTGGTCAGCCAGTATTACATATGAGTTTTGGTGAGATCGAGTTTAAGGAAGAATTTGACGGTATATGGGCTTGTGCTTCCTTGCTTCATGTTCCAAAGGCAGATATGGAGAGGATTCTAAACAAACTTCGCCAGGCTCTTGTACCAGATGGAGTTATATATGCTTCTTTCAAATACGGTGAAGGTGAGAGAACAGTAGATGGTAGGTTTTTTAATTATTATGATGATAACTCTTTGTCTGTGCAGTTTGAGAGTTGTGGATTTCACGTGATAGAAACCTTTGTCACCGAAGATGTAAGAGATGGCAGAAACGGCGAGATATGGGTCAATATTATCGGTAGAAAGTAAAATAGAAATACCCGAGGGATAATCCTTCGGGTATTTCTGTTTTTATGATGTGCTACTTTTTTCTAATTCTGATATTCTGACTTGAAGCTCTTCAATTTGTAGATCTTTTGCGTTGAGTTCGTTCTTTTGTTTGTCTAATTCGTTCTTTTGTTTGTCTAATTCGTTCTTCTGCTTGTCTAATTCGTTCTTTTGTTTATCTAGTTCATCCTTTTGTTTGTCTATTTCCTTTTGCATTTCATCTACCATAAATTGTACAGTGTTGGCGTCAAGTATCTGTAATTCTTTTGAAAATAA
>JAGAKD010000101.1 GCA_017625815.1 Lachnospiraceae bacterium
CAGCCCACACATACTCCCTCGCATCTAACATAAGGGTCATCAGAAAGCATAGCATAAAACACCACACTCTTTGATGGTGTTAAGACTCCGTATTCATTTGCCACAATCTCCGCCGTAGAATTCTCTCCACATTGCTGAAGCTTATCTAAAATATCCTTCATCTGACTTACAGGAATATCATCTCCTATAAACACATATCTGGTAACATATCTTCTGTGAAATCTTGCGTATAACTGATTAAACTCTGAATACATACCTAGTAATATCTCATTTGAAAGGCATTCCACCATATATGCCTCTGTTAGCTTTCCAGCTTCAGTATATGTCTCCTCTAATATATCCGGGCCTTTTCCCAAAGTCATAGCCACAAGGGCCACTTGACCATCGTCAATATACTTTAAACCAGTAAGCCACTGATTAATCTTATAAATAGCAAAGGGCGTCGCAGTCCTAAGTAGTTCCTCATAAACCTCTTCTATAAGAGGCTTATCCTTTTGCTCAAAATGATATTTATCTATAACTTTAATTAAAAAATTATCCTTGTTGGATTGTTCTGCGGTCATTCTAATCTTCACAGGCAAACATCTCCTATTTTGATATAAATTCATATATATCCTTATATACCCTCTTCTTGCCCTTTTCATTCAAAATTTCGTGTCTCATGCCTTTATAAAGCCCCGCCGACACATTGAAATACCCTCTGTTTTTAAGGAATCTCACACTTTTTCCGAAGCATTTTCTATTAATCATACAAGGGTCGTCATTACCTGATAAAAACTTTATGTCTAGCCCTGGATTCTTTAGTTCCCATCCTTTTTTGTTGTATGTTTCAACATTAAGCTTGCCTAAATCCATATATCCACTTACTGTAAATGTAAAGTTACATTTCGGATTATCATTAAACCACTCTACAATTTCTCTATCTGTAGTCATCCAAGCATGCAGCAGATTTTCTTCTTTGAACTTTTTTTCATATGCGGAATTGACTACATCCTCCAAAAACTTGGAATGACCCTTAGGTCCTTTTACAGCTTCAAAAATAGGTCTAAGTAAAAGAAGCGCCTCAGTTCCAAAAACCTTTGATGGACTTCCAAGCAAAACCAGCTTATCTATGCAATCGTCATATTTTTTCAAATAACATCTAGCAATCATAGAGCCCATACTATGTGCTATAAATATGTATGGTAAATCTTGAAGCTTTTCTTTGACCATAGTTTGCAATTTACGAGCGTCTTCAACAAAGCCTTCAACACCTGCATCATAAAAGAAGCCTAAATCAGATTCATCACGAAGACTATTACCATGGCCACGATGATCATGGATAACACAAAGGCAACCCTTACCTGCTAAATATTCCATAAAAGGATAATATCTATCCTTGTATTCACACATTCCATGCAATATTTGAACCACATACTTAATAGGTGCATCTGGAACTAATGCCATAGCATCTATAGTTAGTCCATCTATATCAGACTTAAATGTAAAGGGTTTATACTCCATCTTCCTTTTATACCTCCCATTTTTCACAAAACGCCAACCATTCCAGTCAACTTAACATAGGGCTACAATCATACAATCTAAATATCAAATTCCTCATTAAGTTCTAAATAATCTCTTATAACTCCCTGAACATTATCAAAGCCATTAACATCAAGCTTAGGATTGTCCCCAGTTACAGCCACAATATGTTTAATACCTGCATTTGTTGCTGCAGTAATGCCAATTGTAGAATCTTCAAAAACCAAGCATTTTGATGGTTCCTTATCAATCATTTTGCAGGCTACAAGATAACAATCAGGATATGGTTTATCCCTTAAACGCTTATCGTGAAAAACTATCTTATCTGGATCAAACCATCTATACAAATCAAAGGTTTCAAAATAAAACATTATATTGGATAAAGGTGCTGTAGTAGCTATGGTTCGAGGAATATTATACTCTGTCAAATAATCCAAAAACTCCTCTAAGCCATTAGCAAGCTTAAGATTAGCTTTATCCTCCTTGCAGAGCTTTCTGTAGATAGTTTCCTTCTCTTCGCTAAACTGTTCAAACATCTCATCAGATATCTCGTAACCTAAAAAATGTTCTATAATCTGTCTGCCAGATTTATCTCTAATATAAAGTCTGCGCTCCTCTGGGGTAACCTTTCTTCCTATAAGTTCCTCTGTATATTCCCTCCAAGCCTTTATATGCTTATCCGAGTCAAAGAACATGGTTCCATTAAAATCAAATATAACCCCTATCACATCTTCAATTTTAAATTCTTCTTTTCCCTGGTTCTTCATTTATTTCACTCCATTTTTCTTGCACACATCAGCAAGACAGCATCTGTCACAATATGGCTTAGTTCTAGCAGTACAAACCTCTCTACCATGATATACCAATCTATGGCACAAGCCATTGCCTTCTTCCGGTGGCACTATCTTCCAAAGTGCCATCTCCACCTTCTTAGGCTCTTTTATATTATCCACCAATCCAATACGATTAGTTATTCTAATACAATGTGTATCCGTAACTATAGCTGGTCTTCCATATATATCACCTATAACTAGATTGGCACTTTTTCGTCCTACTCCTGGTAGCTTTAAAAGCTCATCAAAATCATCCGGAACTATATCATTGTACTTTTCGTGAAGTATTTTCATACAAGCACTTATATCCCTTGACTTACTATTGCCAAGGCCGCAAGGTCTAACTATAGCTTCAATCTCTTCCACAGGTGCATAAGCCAAGGCTTCCACTGTAGGAAACTTCTCATAAAGTCCCTTAACAACCTCATTTACTCTTGCATCTGTGCACTGTGCTGCTAGTCTTACCTCTACTAATAGCTTCCATGCCTCATCATATTCTAAGGAACATTCTGCTACTGGATACTCTTTTTTTAATCTATCTATAACCTCAAGGGCACGCTGTTTTTTTGTCATAATTCTATCAACTCCTCATGGATGTAAAAGTTAGTTAAATCATAGCAGAAATAAATATAAAAGGCTATAGAAATATTTTTACTTTTGGTATATAATGTCCTTCAAGTGGACAAATCAATTTGCGGAGATTTTATTATGGATACTAGAATATTAAAGACAAAAAAGAGTTTGTTTGATGCCTTTGTAGAGCTCAGAAGTCAAAAGCCTTTAGAGAAGATTACCGTTAAGGAAATCACAGATGCGGCTCACATAAGCAAGCAAACATTCTACTTACATTACAAAGATATATATGATCTGGCCGACCAGATAGAGAGCGAGCTCATTGAACAGATGTGTCAAGACCTTCCAAACATTGAGAATATTATGGACAACATAGGTTTTGTAACCGTTACTCTTTTCAAAAGAGCTATATCTCAGGACTCTATATTTAAGACAATTTTTTCTGATACCAGAAGAATATCTCTTGCAAATGGTATAGAAAGAGAACTAAAAAAAGTTGTATACAACCAACGTCCTGAGCTTAGAGCAGACTTAAAAACAAATATCTACCTCTCAGCACTCATACATGGTTGCTACAACTCTTATCAAGAATATAAGACCATCGACCAGGACAAGGTTATCCAGATAATTGGCGACATTGTCCACTGTATGTCCGAAGGCTATAACACCAACTTTAAACGCTAGATTCTAGCGTATAAAGTTGGTTCTTTTTTTATCTGGACGTGAAGGAATATCAATACCTTTTTCCTTGCCAGCCTCAATACATCTAAGAAGCCATGCCATATTATCAGCTAATATCTCCATGGTCTGTATACCCTCTTCATCTTGGAGAACTTCCTCTGGGGTATTGCCATGAACCTGATTCCAATAATTAGATGTAACTATAGGCATATTGCTTATAGAAAAATATTTATTGAGCTGGTCAAATGCCGCACTAGCACCACCTCTTCTACAGCTTACAATTGCTGCAGCCGGCTTCCCAGTCATCTTAGATGAACCTGAATAAAAGGCTCTATCTAGAAAAGATGTAATCTGACCGCTAGCTGACGCATAATAAACTGGCGAGCCAACAATAAGTCCATCTGCCTCGGCCATCTTAGCAACAAATTCATTTACTCCATCATCCATAAAACACTTGCCATTAGCAACACAAGTACCGCAGGCAACACAGCCACTAATAGGTTTAGCACCCACATTAAATATCTCAGTTTCAATACCATAGGTATTAAGTTTTTTTGCAATTACGGAAAGAGCTGTATATGTACATTTCTCTCCTCTTGGACTGCCATTCAGCAACATTACTTTCATACTTTTTCACCTTTTTTCAATCATATTTTAGTTATTCTTCTGAGCTTCTATAGCCTGGGCCAGCTCCTCAAGATAGGTCCATCTATCCATTTTTTCTCCAAGCTTTGCTTCAGCCTCTTCCTTCTTTGCAGAAAGCTTTTGAAGCTCTATAAAGTCACTTGCATTCTTAGCTATAGCATCCTCTAGGCTAGCTATCTCATCCTCCAAAGTAGCTATATCATCCTCGATAGTGTCGTATTCTCTTTGCTCGTTGTAGGAGAATTTAAGCTTCTTTTCTCTAGGCTTAGCCTTTCCCTGTTTTTCCTCATTTACGCTATTATATGAGGCCTTGGATACTTTTGATACCTCATTATCTTGATTTTCTAAGCTTAACCTAATCTCATAATCTGTGTATCCACCTTCACTCTGTCTAAGAGTTCCATCTGGATTAAAGGCAAATATCCTTCTGACAACACGGTCAAGGAAATATCTGTCGTGGGATACAGCTATAACTATACCATCAAAATAATCCAGATAATCTTCTAATACAGTTAGTGTGGTAATATCCAAATCATTTGTAGGCTCATCAAGGATAAGCACGTTAGGTGCAGACATAAGAACCTTGCAAAGGTATAACCTTCTTCTTTCACCGCCGGAAAGCTTACCTATAAGACCATACTGGTCTTCACCCTTAAATAAAAATCTCTCCAGCAGTCTCGCAGCAGTTATCTTGCCATCTGAAGTCTCTACAAACTCTGCTACGTCTCGAATATAATCTATAACCCTCTGATTAGGGTCCATATCTACATTTAACTTAATCTCCTGAGTAAAATACCCTATCTTAACAGTTGGTCCAATCTCTATAGAGCCAGCATCTGGTGTATACTCGCCTAAAATGGTTTTAAGCAATGTACTTTTTCCGCAGCCATTTGGCCCAATTATACCGATACGATCATTTTTAAGAAAATTATAAGAAAAGTCCTTAATAATAGTTCTGTCACCAAATCTCTTAGTTATATTATCAAGGATAATTGTGGTTTTTCCCAATCTAGAAGACATGGAGCCAAGTTCTACCTTATCATCCTTTTCTGGGGCACTGGTATTCTTCAGTTCCTCGTATCGTTCTAATCTAGCCTTTTGTTTTGTAGAACGTGCTCTAGCTCCTCGCTTAACCCACTCTAGCTCAACGCGTAGGATAGACTGTCGCTTACGCTCTTGGGCGTCTGCAATATCCTCTCTTAGGGTCTTTAACTTAAGATAACCAGAATAATTCTCAGTGTAGGAATATATGCTACCTTTGTCCACCTCAATAATTCTATTTGCTACGCTATCGAGGAAATATCTATCATGAGTAACCATAATGATAGAGCCTCTGTAGCTTCTTAACTGTTCTTCCAGCCAGGTTGACATCTCATTGTCCAAGTGGTTAGTAGGCTCATCTAAAAGCAGCAAGTCTGGCTTTGCTAGAAGAACTGAAACAAGGGCAAGCCTTTTCTTCTGCCCACCAGAAAGATGTCCACAAAGCTCGTCAAAATCAGTTATACCAAGCTTAGTCATCATAGACCTTGCGTCACTCTCTATAGTCCACTGATTTTCCTCTGTCTTATTGTATTTGACAACTGCATCAAGAACGTTATCAGTATCATTGAACACTGGTGTCTGAGGCAAATACTTAACTGTTAGATTGTTGGCAGTTATAACACTACCACTATCTGGAGACTCTATACCTGCTATAATCTTAAGCAAGGTGGATTTACCAGTTCCGTTGATACCAATAATACCTGCCTTTTCCCCCTCCTGAAGGAAGAAGGATGCCTTATCAAATACCTTTCTAACTCCATATGCTTTTGTAATTTCATCTACTGTTAAAATATTCATATCTATACTCTTTTCTGACATAAAATAGGCTGTTGGAGTTCGCTCGCAAACTGTTCAACAGCCATTTTTTCACATAATTTTAACCAAAATACGTATTGTATAATTCTGTAACTTCAGCCTTTGTAGCCAAATCCTCAGAAAAGGCACTGGCACTACCTGCACATATACCCATATGTAATGCTTTCTTATAATCACCACTATCTATGTATCCTGCAAGGAAACCAGCCAACATAGAGTCGCCAGCACCGACAGAGTTCTTAACCTCTCCAGTAGGAGCTTCTGATTCATATATGTTACCATCCTCAGCAAGAAGAATAGCACCGTCCTTAGAGCGAGAAACTAGTACATTTCTAGCCCCCTTTTCCATAAGTAGCTTGCCGTACTTAATAACATCTTCTCTGTCATTAATCTCAACACCAAACATAGCACCAAGCTCAAAGTTGTTAGGCTTAATAAGAAATGGCTTGTATGGTAAAACATTGAGAAGAAGGTCTCCTGTGGCATCTACAATAAACTTGATATCCTTTCCCTGCAATCTCTGCAAAATATCCATGTAAGCAGAGCTTGGCATAGTATCAGGAATACTACCTGCCAAAACCAAATAATCCTCTCCGTCGAGATAATCTAGCTTTTCATATAGCACTCCAATATACTGGGAGCTAACCTTTGGTCCCTGACAGTTAACCTCTGTCTCCTCCTCAGACCGAAGCTTAACATTGATACGGGTAGTACCCTCATCAAGAGTAATAAAATCTGAATTGAGTCCCTTTTCCTTGAGAAGCTTCTTAAATACATCTCCTGTAAAACCGGCAGCAAAACCGATAGCTTTATTGTCAACGCCTAGGTTGCTTAAAACCATGGACACATTTACACCTTTTCCACCTGGAACAATTCGCTCAGAAGATGAACGATTGACCTTGCCAACCCCAAGCTCTGGCACCGTAACCACGTAATCTAGTGATGGGTTAAACGTAACTGTATATATCATCTTGTGGTACCTCCCTACATTTTATAGTTCTACTGTAACTTCAACTGGACAATGGTCTGAGCCAAGAACCTCTGTGTGAATAGCTGCCCCTTGAAGCTTGTCTTTTAAATCCTCTGATGCAAGGAAGTAGTCGATACGCCACCCTGCATTCTTTTCTCTTGCCTTAAATCTATAGGACCACCAAGAATATATATCCGTCTGG
>JAGAKD010000102.1 GCA_017625815.1 Lachnospiraceae bacterium
AGTGGAATTCCCAGAGACTATAAGACTTAAGGACAATAAAAAATACGCGGTAATAGTTAAGATAAAAACCCCAGGTGCTATTCACCCAATTGCCATAGAGTACAATGTGGATGAGAGAACAGAGAATTTTGATATAACAGATGGCGAGGGTTATATAAGTCTTTACGGTGAGATATGGCACAGTGCAGAAGAAACTCAGAGCTGTAATGTGTGCCTTAAGGCATTTACAAATTATGTGGATGAGTCTTCAGATGAGGATGAACCAGCAGGTAATATTACCGAGGGAAGTACAGAAGCTACCACAGGTAGCTCTACAGAAGATGTAGATTATGATGAGGAACATACTGCTGTTCCAGAGATTAAAACAGAAGAAACTACAGAGGAGTAATGATATACTATGAAAAAGATTATATTTGCAACAGGAAATGAAAATAAGATGAAGGAAATCCGTATGATTCTTGCGGACTGTGGATATGAGATACTCTCTATGAAACAGGCTGGTATAGATGTAGATGTAGTGGAGGATGGAAGCACTTTTGAAGAAAATGCTATTATCAAAGCTACTGAGATTAGTAAGCTTGCCGGGGATGACTGTGTTGTACTAGCAGATGATAGTGGTCTTGAGGTTGATTACCTTAACAAGGAACCAGGCATATATTCAGCTAGATACGAGGGAGTGGACACTCCATATTCTATCAAGAATCAGATTATAATTGACAGACTCGCAGGTGTTCCTGATGAGAAAAGAACAGCTAGATTCGTATGTGCTATCGCTGCAGCATTTCCAGATGGAAGAGTGGAGACAAGACGTGGAACCATAGAGGGTATAATTGCTTATGAGCCAGCGGGAGAAAATGGTTTTGGTTATGACCCTATCTTTTATGTGCCAGAGTTTGGTAAGACTACAGCGGAGCTTGATCCAGAGGAGAAGAATCAGGTGAGCCACAGAGGAAATGCACTTAGAATGATTAAAGAGGTACTGTAAGATATGAGAAGAGTGCTGATTGTGAGTGACTCTCATGGCAGAAATGAAAATATACAAAAAGCTTTAGAAAAAGCAGGAAAAATCGACCTTATGATTCATCTTGGTGACGTGGGACGAGAATATCTTCAGGTGGAACGTATGGCAGGGGTTCCAACCTATATGGTGGCTGGGAATAACGATTATGGTGGATTTTTAAGAGATATGTGCGTCATATACATCGGAAGCCATAAGGTATTACTTACCCACGGTCATAGACAGGGAGTACATTTTGGTGTGGATAGGCTAAGATACCTAGCCCTTGAGAATGAGTGTGACATAGCTATGTATGGACATACCCATGTGCCATTTTTAGATGAGGGTGATGTTACCATTCTTAATCCGGGAAGTATATCTTTGCCAAGGCAGATGGGACACAAGAAAACCTTTATGATTATGGAGATAGATGAGGAAGAAAAAGTAAGTTATAAGCTTTGTGAGATATAAAAAAATCAAGCTTGTATGTGCAGAGCTACTGCAAATACAGGCTTGATTTTTGTTAATTGATGTTTCTCAACTTTTCAACTTCTTCAACATTAAGAGAAGTGGCATTTGCG
>JAGAKD010000103.1 GCA_017625815.1 Lachnospiraceae bacterium
AAGATACTCCATTTGTTCCTTGTAGTTAAGCTTTGTAGACATCACCTTATCCCTTTTGCAAAGCTTTTTATAATATATGGAATACTTTATTATAAGCTTATCATTTATTGTTGCCCTACTGTACTTAACTATATATATTATTCCTTTAAAACCAAATCGCATAGCAACTGCAAGCACCGCAAGGGCAACTATACCTAACACTATATAACATACGGTCTTTATTGCTTTATCCGGAATCTTGAAATTCACTATTCCACCATCGATATTACCACCAGCATCCTCCTCAGAATCACCCATAGTATCATCAAACATTTCCCAGAAGTCCACTACCTCTTCTTCCTCACCAGCAGGTGTTACATCTACCGGTATCCATCCCTTACCTGAAATGTATACCTCAACCCAAGCATGAGCATCCGCATCTGTAACATTTATCTCAACAAGGGTTGTTCTTCCAAGCTCAGAATATCCATCATAATAATTATCATACTCAGCACCTTCTACAGCCTCTGAGTTCAAAACCTGATTATAATTTATAGCATAACCTTCAGCATATCTTGCCGGTAATCCTAATTCTCTAAAAACCAAAACCGCAGTTGTTGCAAAATGTGCACAATAACCTTTTCTATTTTCCTCAAGGAAATAGTTTACAAAGTCTTCCTTTCGAGGTGTTTTTCCTGGTCTAATAGTATACGGTATATTTTCCTGATAATATGCCTTTAATATCTCGGGATACATTTCCTTATTTGCACCCCACTCTATCTCTTCTATCAAATCCCGTATAGCGTCCTTATTTTCCTCAGGAACATATAAATCCATCTCCGTAAATGCAAGACCATCTTCATAGTCAGCAAGAGCTACCACTGCATCATTTCCATCTA
The DNA here is from genome assembly GCA_017625815.1 of Lachnospiraceae bacterium. GTDB lineage: Bacteria > Bacillota > Clostridia > Lachnospirales > Lachnospiraceae > Coprococcus_C. The sequence continues at coordinate 879 of JAGAKD010000103.1, forward strand.
ATCTAGGGTAATATACAAGTGAATAAATGGAGGTTCTCTCCTCATTATCAACAATCTCGTTTGAGTAGTATGTAGAGAAACGATTACCTGCACCTACACCCACATTTGTTATATTGACAATTCCCTTGGCGGTGTTAGTCAAATCTTCCTCATAAGCTTCCATAAGCACATTTGCCTCAGGAGTCTGATATACATACTCTTCTTCATTTAGATATTCCATACTAACCCATTCATTCTCATATGGTTCATATCTTTGACCTGTGAAGGATTTTAAATATAAAGAATCATAGCTGTATGGAGTAAACTGCACCAAAAGATCTGTCTCATAATCAAGTCGTACTGTAGAAACTTCACCCAAGCGTCCACTCATCATACCACCAACGTTATTTTGCTGACGATAAAAACCGCTCCAACCATCTATAAGAAATGTACTAACCGCCGCCATAGTAAGGTCTTTATATTTATTTCCCTTGTAACCTACATTGAAATTTTCCTTTGGCTTAAAGGCGCTCACGGCAAGCACCACACAAATAACAAAACAAAAAACACCTATACCAGCCTGGGTCAAAGCCTTTACGTTATATACATAGGATATAGGCTTATCCACTCGTTTTTTCTTACCCTTTTCAACATATACATAATCCGTTCTTTTTACATTAACCTGTGGACTATAATGCTTGCTGGATTTGAATACATATGCCATAGCAAGACCAGCCAAAAGCATAATTACATATGGGGTACTTGGTTCAAGAATCATATACAATGGTATAAGATTCAATGCCATAACTGTAAAAAGGGAATTCACGTACTGCATTCGACGTGAAATATAAACGTTGAGTAACACATCTAACACAATTCCGATAAACAAGCAAACGAATGTAACTGTAATATATCTATCCTCTATCTGCTCAGTATATAATCTTTGTATATCCACATTAAAATACTGGGCCGCCTCGTCAACTGTCATATTCACTAGGGCATAAAATCCACTGTTAATATATGTTCTAAATGTATATACAAGAAAACCAAACATTACAAATAATATTAGGTATCCTAAATTTTCAACAAGTAATCTATAATACAAAAAGGCACAAAGTATTGCCACAACAAAAATAATAAGATGGCAAAGAAATTCATTGTACTCCACCTTTAGGGCAGACAAATAAAATCCTATACTTCCCATAGTAAGAAGGTATACGATGAAGCCTTTTAATAGCAAAGTAAGTATTCTATTTTCCTTCTTTTCGAAGAAGCTTTTGCCAAGCTTAACACCGTAGCAAAGCTCTGCTTCTGTTATTACATCTTCCTTCTTAGCCACTAGCCATTCTCCCTTATATTAACCAATACCCTTCCACCATCGCTAGATACGTGGGCGTAGGCTTTAAGTTCAGGATTAACACTAGCCATATTGGTTGCAGCCTCGTCATACGCCATATATGTTTCTTCGTAAAACATCTTGGCAAAGGCTTCATTTACATCTTCAATATAGTCTAGCCTTATATCCTCATACTCATATCTTTTACTGCTCCAATACATAAGTCGTACTGTTGTCTTATCCTTGATTAAATTAGCAATAATGGAATACGTTGTAGTTATTATCCCTTCAAGCAACATCAGGTTTTGTCCACAAAGCTCTGGTAATATAACAAGCTGCCTGTCAGACATGCTTACCCTATCCTTAACCATCAATATATCTCTCTTGGCAGAAAGCTTCCAGTGGATACTCATAAGCTTATCCCCAGGTATATATTCTCTAATTTCCTGCACGTCAGAAAAATCATTGCCTCGCTTAGAGCTTTCTTCACTCTCAAGCATACCTTGTTCAAAGCTTGGAAGCTCATTAAGGCCATCACTTATATCAACAGGCATTACAACCAACTCATTAACTGTCTCAACCTTTTTCTTAAGAAATATAAATCCCATTATATCCTTAATCTTGATAGAGGATACCCCAACTGTAACTATACCTGGAAGGGTAGGTGTTATAGGCAGTTCTAAATCATAGCCTTTAAAGGCATAGATAGGTATATCAATAACCCTTTTCCCCTCTGTTTTAAAAAATGTATTTCCCACATTAACAGTTAGCTTTGCATCTAAGCACACAAAAGGCGTTGGATTACTGACTCTAATATTAATATAAGCTTCTTCATTTTGTTTTCCGAAATGATATGACTTATCAACATTTGATACCTGTACTTTTATGTACCTTCTAAGCACAAATACGGAAGCTATAGATACAACCGGGGCAACTAGCATAAGCACTAAAACAATAAATGTAAAATGACTATGCAAAAAGTAAAACAGCAATCCATCTAAGGCAAGAATAAGCACATATCCAATTGTTCTAAAAATATTTTCCATACTATCCCTTAATTCCTAGGTGTTACTACGTTTTTTAATACCATTCCAAGTGCTTGCTCTACATTAATTCCCTGAGCTTTACCTCTTGCGCTAAGCTTAACTCTATGTCCCAGCGTATCTACCACAATTCTCTGTACATCCTCTGCTGTAACAAAATCTCGCCCCTCTATAACAGCCATTGCCTTAGCCATCTTTAACATAGCAATTGTTCCACGAGGACTTGCGCCCATAGAAAAAAGCCCCATTTTTCTTGTTGTTTCAACAATGTTTACAATATACTCATATATTTCATCATGAACATACATATTATTAGCCATATCACGAAGCTTAACTAATTCTTCAAGTGTGATAATCTGCTCCACACTTTCTAGTGGTCTAGATGAATTACCTTTTAGAATCTCCACAGCATCACTGTGTTCAGGGTAGCCCATAGAAAGACAAACCATAAATCTATCCAACTGAGACTCTGGTAGCATCTGTGTTCCTGAGGAACCATATGGGTTTTCTGTAGCAATTACTACAAAAGGATTAGGCAGTTTTCTAGTAACTCCATCTACAGTAGCTGTTCCTTCCTCCATAACTTCAAGCAAGGCTGACTGGGTCTTTGGTGAGGTTCTATTAATTTCATCAGCAAGGAAAAGATTACAAAATACCGCACCTGGTTTGTATTCAAATTCCTTTGTAGCAGAATTATACATAGAAAATCCTAGTATATCACTTGGCAATACATCCGGTGTAAACTGCACTCTCTTGTAATCAAGTGAAAGTGCCTTTGCAAAGGTAGTAGCAAGTGTAGTTTTACCAACTCCCGGAATATCCTCCATAAGAATATGACCACCTGCTATCACTGCTGCAAGAACCTTTTCTACAACATGGTTCTTTCCTTTTATTACCTTGTTAACTTCTAATCTGACATTATTAATCTTTGTCTGCATTAATGTAACTCCCTTCTAAAAAATCCCAAAGAGATTATCTATTCTCTCTGGGATTAGACTTTATTTTGTAATTCCCAGTTTAATTGCTTCATCAGCAACAGCTTTAGCCACAACCTTTGAAACTCTCTCATCGAAAGCTCCTGGGATAATATATTCTTCATTTAATTCTTCTTCGGAAACAATTGATGCGATTGCTCTGGCTGCTGCCATCTTCATTTCCTCAGTGATTCCTGTAGCTCTAGCATCCAGAGCACCTCTAAATATACCTGGGAACACAAGAACATTGTTAATCTGATTTGGATAATCCGAACGACCAGTAGCCATCACTCTAACTCCACCCTTTTTTGCCTCCTCCGGCATAATCTCTGGAGTAGGGTTGGCCATGGCAAAAACTATAGGGTCACTAGCCATAGTTGCAACCATATCTGGGGTAACAACACCTGGTGCAGACACACCTACAAAAACATCCTTGCCCTTCATAATCTCAGCAAGATTTCCTCTTTGTCTATCCTTATTGGTTATCTCAGCCATGGCAGCCTGAGCCTCATTCATCCACTCTTCCCCTGGGCAGAGTGCTCCCTGCTTATCCACTAAAACCACATTGCCAATACCAAGCTGTAACAGAAGCTTACATATGGATATACCAGCTGAGCCCGCACCATTGATAACAACATTTGCCCCAGAAAAATCCTTTCCCACAAGCTTTAGTGCGTTGATAAGTCCTGCTGATACAACTATGGCAGTACCATGCTGATCATCATGAAATACTGGTATATCTAATTCTTCTTTAAGTCTTTTTTCTATCTCAAAGCATCTAGGAGCAGAAATATCCTCTAAATTAATACCTCCAAATACTGGAGCAATTCTCTTTACAGTTTCAACAATCTCATCTACATCCTTTGTATCAAGACATATAGGAAATGCATCAACACCTGCAAACTCCTTAAACAAAATAGCTTTTCCTTCCATAACAGGAATAGCTGCCTCTGGTCCAATATCTCCTAAACCAAGGACTGCTGTTCCATCAGAAACAACTGCTACCATATTTGATTTACAGGTATATCTATATACCTCTGCCTTATTGTCTCTAATCTTTCTACAAGGCTCGGCTACACCTGGAGTATAGGCAGTACTAAGATCATTTCTGTCTTTAATTTTAACCTTAGAAACAACCTCAACCTTTCCCCTATTTTTCTCGTGCATTTTTAAACTCAACTCATTGAAATCCATAAAATAGTCCTCTATTCCTAGTCTAAATTAATTCATCTTTACTCTTGATATTTCCTGATTGTATTCATCAATCTTTGCCTTTGCCTCATCAATTGCATGAAGCTTATCCATAATCTCTGAATCTGCTACACCAGTGGCTTTATACTTATTATATAAAAACTCACCTATCTGCTCATAAGCGTCCTTGATATTAGTTTTTTCCTTGCTTATCTTAGCCTTGAGTTTGGTAATCTCAATAGCATCACCTGTTTCATTTTTTACTGTTTTTACGAAATCTGAAAATGCCATATCATATCTCCTTCTTAGTATGCTTTACCATTCTTCTTAAACTTCTTAAGTCCCATATAGTTACCAATCACATTGGCAATCATAAATAAAACATTTACCCCATATCCAATAGCTGCACCCACATATATATTGAAATTAAATTGTCTTTGTATAGGGTTAAATAAACCTGTATCATATATTTCTTTTGTGGCAAATGCAAAAACCACTGCCGCAGCAATTGACAATACAAGGTTTATCCAGGAAAGAATAGGTAATGGTTTTTTCTCTGGAGCCATAGCTCTTATCATAACAACAAGAGACACTAAAGCTGTAATAGCTGTAGCAACAGCTGCAATAATAATCATTATCTTAATCTTCTTGTCTGGGCCACCTTCAAATAAAGCCTGACTTAAAATCTCTACAAAATCAGCTTCTGTATCTTTTCCATACATCATATCCATACCATAATATATAGGCTTAGCTGCAATAATTGCACCAAGAGCTGTTGCTGCAGCGGAAACTGCAATAACTAACATAGCTATAAAGGTATAGGCAGTTAAAGTTACATCTGGGGCTGGTTCATACTTAATCTGGTCCTTTTTGTCAGCAGCCTTTGCTGCCTGATTTTCAATCTTTTTTATGTAATCATTTTTCTTTTTATTTGACTTTTTACTCATCTCATTACTCCTCTTACATTCCGTAAAATCTTTCATACTTAAAAGTATATCACACTAGTTATAAAAATCAAATATAGACATCTGAGTACCAAGAGTTTTATTTTTATACTCTCTCATATATCTCATCAATTCTTCTTTGTCATACTGTATGCCATGCTCTATACAAAGCTCCGTAAATATCTTCATAAGTTTTTCGTTATTAGGACTTGTCACTTCATAAGCATCCTCATAGGTTCTCATATATTTTTCCTTCATACCAGGATAAAGCTTATCTAACTGAGCATAAAAATATTCTCTGTTGCCATCTCTTAAAGTAAGTCCTATACCAAAGTTCATTATGCCGTATACGCCAGCTTTAATACAGTAATCCATAAGACCTCTTAGATTTTCCTCTGTGTCATTGATAAAAGGTAAAAATGGAGATAACCATACGATTGTAGGTATACCTCTTTCCTTCATAGCCATAAGTACCTCAAATCTCTCCTTTGTGGTACATACATTTGGCTCTAGCTTTTTGCAAAGCTCATCATCATAGGTTGTAAGAGTCATAGCTACTACGCATTTTGTTTTCTTGTTAATCCTATCAAGAATATCAATATCTCTCATAATAAGGTTTGACTTGGTCTGAATAACCAAACCAAAATCAAATCTCTCTATCTGATTGATACATCTTCTAGTAAGCTCCAATTCCTTTTCAAGTGGACAATATGGATCTGTCATAGAGCCAGTGAATATCATACTCTTAGTTCTTTTTCTCTTAAGAGTATGCTCTAGTATTTCATCAGCTCTTAGCTTTACCTCTATATCCTCGAAATCGTGATCCATACGATAGCATTTACTACGAGAGTCGCAGTAAATACAACCGTGGGTACAGCCCCTATATAGATTCATTCCGTTTTGAGGCGATAGAATCGCTTTTACTTCTTTATAGTGCATTTATTCTACCTCTCTTCTAAATGAAATCAAAACTTACCTGCTCGTATTCCAAGTCTTGATATTCAAGTTCTTCCTGGTCAACCTTGCTAGTGTAGTCAGTCACAACAGTAAGCTGCTTTCCTCCTGACATTTGCTGACCTAAAATGTAATTCACATCAAATCTGCCAGTAATAGCTGGTGTTGCTCCTCTTGCTGGTACAATAAGCTGAACATTATTTGCTGCAAGAAGTGCAAATATTGGTTCCCAAATATATACGTCCTTTGCCGCACCAAATGGGTTGTCGATAAATATAGTCTTCGTTCTTGTATCCTCATTACCAGTCTGATACATACCAGAAATGTAATTGATAATAGATACAAGGAACTGAATATATATACCCTGTGACTGACCAGTACTACCAACCGCTTCCTCATACTTAAGGTAACGGCTTTGCTCCTTAATTCGCTCTCTCTTGTACAAGCTAAGCTTTATGCCATTCATATCCGAAACAATAACGCCAAAAAGCTTTTTAAGTGCAAGACTATTTCTGATGAATTTTATTCTGTCCTTATCACTATCATAATCATCTGCCTGTGCAACTATCTTGTCGATATAGTCTGACATTCTCTGCTTCAAGAAATCATCTTTCACATATGGTACTGTAAGACCCACCATCTGAATAGCTTCCCCATCAGCCATAATTCTTGAAAGCTTTGGAAGCTTATCAAGCTCTGTCCTAACATCAAGACATCTCTGAAGACACTGCTCTTCAAAATTAGCCTTTATTGTTTCCATATCCACTAAGCTTTTTTCAACTCTATCCTTTTCAAGACGGATATACTCTACAATAGTCTTAAGATTATCCATAAGCTCGCTAGCATCGTCATAATTAGCTGGTATAATAACGTCGTCTCTTATGGTTCCTGCTAACTCATAAACCTCCATACGGTCTAATGTAGTGGCAGTGTTACCCTTAAATTTAAGCAATTCATTCTTGGCCTTTTCAAGACTCTTGTTGCTTCTGTCATACTTAAGTAAATTTTCTTCAAAAATTTCTCTAAGCTTATCCTTATCCTCCATAATAGGAGTTGCACCATCTAGACTTATATCATTAGTTGTGACAATTCGCTTAACATCCTTGTAGAGATCAATCATATAGCCCTGCTGTTTAATGTATTTTTTGTATTCATCTTCACAAGCAGCAGCCTCTTGTTCAAGTCTCTTTAACACAGCCTCACCATTTTCCAATGTAAGAACAATGTCAGAAAGGCTAGCTTCTTCCTCTACATAAGCCCCAAAGGCATCTTCAATGTTACGGATTGCATAATCAATACTACCCTGTAATCTATCTATAGCAGAAACCTTTTGTTTGTGTCTTGCCTCATATTCCTTTATCTGAGACTTAACTTCTTCTATAACTCTGTTACAGGAAGCTATTACATCTTCATCAGACACATATAAAAGCTCTCTAAATTCATAATCTTTAAGCTTCTCTACACTTATGCCACGCTTTTCAATATTCTTAATACATCTATCCATGGACACCTTAAGTGTATCCATAAGTGCACGTTTATCCTCTATAGCCTTAGCATCTTCGCTTCCAGCACTAATCATAGCTGTAAATCTTGCCTTGAGCTCCTCATCCTCATAGGATATAGTATCGTAATCCTCATCTGGATTGTAATAAGACTTATAATTGTTATCCCATTCGTTTTCAAGCTCTAGAGCCTTTTTCTCTAAGGACTTAAGTCTGGCTTCATCCTCTACAATACTCTTATCCTCAGTATTTTCAGTGTTAGTCAAGTCTCTTATGCTTTCGTCAAGTCTCTCCATATCTGACTGATATTTTGCTTGAAGCTCTTCCTGATTACTAATAACCTGATTAAGCTGTTCAATAGTATAAAGCTTATTTGCATCTGCAAGACATTTTTCGTAGTTTACTTCCTCACGAGAAATAGCTTCTTCCTCATGGGCAACAATTCCTCTATAGCTCTTTAACTTATCCTTCCATGCAGTCATCTCTTTTTCAAGCTTTACTCCAAGCTCTTTTTTGCTTTGAAGCTTTTCGCCGGCATCAAGGAGACCACTGTCAGCTATCTTAAGAACAAATTCCTGATCCTGTCTATATGCTTCTAGCATTTCTTCCTTAATCTCAAGCTGTTGTTTCAACTCATCCGCATTTTGAAGTTCCTTGCTAATAAGCTTTTCTCTTGTTTCATCATCAGTTAAGTATTCTGGACTCTTGCGAACAGAAAAAGCGTTATCACCGAAATGTATAGCCATATCGGAAATCATATCCATATCATAGATATTGACTACCATATCACCTGTATCAATATCTCTTATGTTCTGGTCATCCTTGATTGTATCGTAGTCACTCACAACCACACCATAAGGAAACTCTGGATTAACAGAAAGGATCTCTAACTGTTTCTCGCTTGAAAGGGCTGATAGATAATCCATACCATACATAGCTGTAACACCATGTCTTGTTTCTATATATTCAAGTACCTTAGTGGCACCCTTTGACATATCAATAAGTCTGCCCTCTCTAAGACGCTCTACCCTTTTTGCGTTGGCACCGAGCTTTTTAGTAAGCTCTCCTCTATCGAGAACTGCCTGTGTTATTCTACCTGAAATAGTAGTGTTTAAGCTCTCTATATCAGAAGCACCATACACCGACTTAATATTATCAAGCTTATCCTTTGCCTCAAGATATTCTTCCTCTTTGGCAGCAAGCTTATCAACAATACCATTGTTTTCAGTAATTTTACTTTCTAATATAGATATTTCTAGTAAAGCATCATTTATAAGAGCTTTGTTCTCTTTGACAATACTTGCTTTTTCTTCTAGCTTTGCCTTGATAGATGCCTTTTCTTCTTCGATATCATCTATCTGCTCACTTATCTGAGTGAATTTAATGTCGTTCATAGACATTCTTATGGCAGAAAGCTTTTCACTCAAGGAAACTATTTCTTCATCAGCATTTTTCTTTCCATTTTGAGCTACAGCATAGCTAACTCTCGCCTCGTGAAGCATCTTTGCCTGATATTCTTTTTTAAGTCTTCCTTCAGTTAATCTTGCTTCAATCTCTTCTATCTGTCTTCTTATATCAGCCATCATAACATCGGTTCTCATCTTGATGTTATATACATATGTGTAAAGCAAATTCTCATCAAACTTAGACTCTGTCATCATATTTTTAATGACAGCATCACACTGCTGATACTTCTTTCTATCCTCAATATACTCAAGATAATCATTGACACTTTCCTTAAAATTAAGATCCTCTATAAGCTCATCTAATCTTAACTGATATTCCTTAACCTTAAACAAAAGTGATGCTTCCTCAGACTTAAGCTCCTCTAGCTGTTTCTTGTCCCTTGACACCTTGAGACATTCTATACGTTCTCTTTGCTTGTTCTTCTGGAAACGTTTTTCGTCTGCCTGGCTCTTTAATTCTTCAATACGAGCCTCATCATTTTTGGCAAAATACTCACCAGTTACACATATGTCTGCAATAAGCTTGCTAAGCTTAGATTGCTCCTCATACAAATCCATAAAGGAGGCAACCTTATCAGCAAGGACACTAACTAACTCTATCTGGTGGTCATATGCAGATATATCCTTCTTCTTTTTAGCAAGCTCAGTGAGCTGTTCCTTTATGTCCATAAGCATCTTAGCCATAGAATCCTGACCATTCTCGTCTCGCTCTGTCTTGACCATAAATGCTTTCTCAATAATCTCTTCAATGAGAAGGTCCTCAACCACCTTACGAGTAGTCTTGTAGTTATTCTCAAAGTATGTTCTGACATGACCCTCTGTCTTGTTGATACCACGAATAATCTCCCACTGGCTCTCATGTAAACCAAAGCCACTAATAAATCTCTGGTACTCTCCCTTTCTGTCAAAAACCTTTACAGAAAGGCTCATATCTCTATGCTCTAAATCCTTGAGATAGTATTTGAGTCCCTGGAAAGTGATTCTCTCCCCATCTTTAACTAGGGGAAGATTAATAATATCATTCTTATTAAACTCTCGATAAAAAATACAATAGTTAAAATATTCAATTGAGGCTACATCCTTACCACCCTCATTTTCTCCATCAGCTTCCTTTGCTTTTCTAGCACAAAAGCCTGTGGTCATATATCTGTAGCCCTCTTTACTATCACCCTCATCAAGCTTCCACTCAACTAAAGAATGAATAGTTGTATTGTTATTTCCAGTTCTAAAGAGCTTTTCAATGGGCTGTTTCTCATCCAAGGTACAATTAGGTATCATATTTTGCAAAAGAAGAAGCATAAGCACACTCTTACCACCACCATTTGCAAGGTCATACAAAGTGTTCTTACCATGCATACGCATAGTAAAATCATCGTAAAACTGAGTGCCGAAGTTATACTTTACATTGTTTACTCTAATTCTGTTAATACTAGGCATCAGCTTCACCTCCTAATACACGATATATCTTACCCTTGTACTCCTCAAAATAGTTCTCAACAATTGCCTTAAATCTATCTGTAGGATAATATCTGTCTTCCACAGCAACAAAAAGCTTCTGTTCTACAAGGAAGTTGAAGGTAAGCTTCACATATCCCATCTTGGAAGCCCTTGAGGCTCTATTCTTATCCTTCTCATCTGAAGTAACAAGAGGCAACTCATCCCAAAGCAAAGCGATGGTCTTGAAACTTTCCTCCTCAAGCTCGTCCATAGCATATACGGATATATCTGATGTAATAGCCGAAAGATAAGTACTCACTTGCTCCATAATATCCTCAAGCTTAATATACTCCTTAACCTGATAAGAAGCTGAATCCTGATAAAAGAGGAGCAAACCATTATACATAATAAAATAAACCATATAAAGTTCCTTGTTAAGTCTAAGACCAAGGTTGCGCTTCATATCGTCATTGGTGTAACCAAATACTCGGTTACCCTCTCCCGCTGTAACATAAATTGACTCGTTATACTCATAGATATTTAAATTAAGCTTTTTCATAAGCTTTGTTGTAATATCATATACTGCTGAATTGGAATAAAAATCCTCATACATATCTCTCGTATCTGGGTTGGAACGGGAAACTTCCTGACCAGTAATAAGTGCAGAATATATATCAAGTGCTTTGTCTAAACTTCTTTCTTCCATTAGTCTCCGTTCCTCCTTTCAAATATCATATCCGTAACATAGAAGCTCTCTTTTGTTTTCCCCTCATCTGGAATAATATGAGAATTAAGCTCCACTTCCTCTGTGCCAAACTCTATAGTAAATGACATATTAGCAAATCTATCCTTATTATCCTGAGACATATTCTGAATAACCATTTCCTCTAGCAATGTATCCTGCTTTTCAAGCATCTTAGACATATGGTAAACTCTTTTTCCTGCGAGATGAACTAAGAAAGAATAATAATCTCTGTTGCCATATATTTCTTCTCCGAATTTAATTTCTAAGATACCATTTAACTCTTTTAGTGTTACCTTATTCCACTTGTTAATCTGATCTAATAGTTCATAGAAAAGTCTTGCAAAGTTTGCACCAATCTTCTTATCCAAAATCTCGTCTTCATATTCAAAGTCAAAGTCAAGTGCTGCCTTTTCCACCTTCTCACCCTTTAGCTTGTCGTCCGACTTAAGGGTTAACATATTGTCTATGGACTTCATAGAAAAGGATTTGCCGAGTCGAGGTGCAAAAAGTGGCATAAGCACATTCGCCATAAGGGTTGGATTATCCTGTTCCATAATCTTGACCAAGCTCTCTCTAAAATCAAATACCGGTCTTAACTTTCTAAGCTTTGCTCTATTGATAATCTTGTCTGATATCTGTTTGAGCTCCATAGTCTCAGCAATGAGCTGGCTATGATTATATATGGTTTTCTTAAGCTCAGTTTCTAAGCTACTGATATCCTCAAGTGCTTTTGAACGAAGTGATGAACTACCATCCTCATTCTTTTCAAGAGAAGCTCTCTCAATAGCTTTATCAACCAAGGCTTTATTCTTAGCAAAAAGCTTTTGTTCCTCCGTAAACCATTTGGCAGTGGTGGCCATATAATCCTCGTATGCCTTCGCCCCCTCAAAGACATCAATACCGAGAAGCTTTAATACCTGTTCCTTTTCAGTTTTAAGCTGAATAACCTGGCTATTTATTCTCTTTACAACATCAATACCGCCCTTGAAATTGTTAGAGCTTATCATCTTCTCAAGAAGCAACTGTGAAACACTAATCTTGCTCTCGTCTTTTACTTCCTTTGTATCTAGATAAAACTCTATACCCTCAGCAGTTATGGTATATAGAACCTGTCCATTTTCAATGCGACTATCAATAAGCTTAACTCTGGCAATTTTCATACCCTTAATCTCTGGGTCATAAAACTTAAACTCAAAGGCTCTACCATCATTTTTTAGCTTGTCAAATATATACACTATAAGCTGTTTTTCCTCATCAGCTTCTTCCTCAAGTCCAAAATCTCTTCTCAGGAGTTCTCCTAAAAACGCCTCATACTCTTCAAAGGTAATATCCTTCTCATGGAAATTATTCTCATTAATGAAAAAACGCAAGGATGCCATAGTAATATAACCCATATCAAGGTAGCCAAACTTACCCTCCTTGTACTGAGTAAAGGTGGTTTCATTCAACACGAAAAATGGGTAATATTTCTTAAGGTTATGCATTCTCGCGCTATGCTCTGAAATTATGTCATTAATCATTACGTGTTTAAGTGCCATGAGTACCTCATCTGTAGTGTAACAAAATAGTATCTATGCGTTTAAATCATATACAAGGGCACACTTCCCCTATCATCGCATAATTACTTTAATTTTAATACAATACGCGGCTAAATACAAGCAAGGTTTTCGATATTTTGTGGAATAAAATCAAAAAACATCAAAATATTTGTAAAAATAAAAGATATGCGTATAACTGTCCACTAGTAACACGCATATCTCTTTAAAATTTTAAAATTGCATATTATCCGATTTTATCAAGTCACTATAAAATATATAGCCAAGCATGGCACTGCCAGCATGTATATACCATATACCACCAATACCACATAATTAAACTCAACAACAAAGCCGTAATCTATATCCGTATATTTATCTCTACGTCCCATACTAAGTGCTGTTAGCAACACTTGTGCACAAAAACACAGAATAAATACACCTACAGCCACAAAGCTTAAAATGGTTAAAATAGCCCTATCACCGAAATCAAAAAAGAACTGTAAAAAGCCATCATAATCCTGCATTCCTCTGCAAAAGGATAAAAAATTCCAGCAATAAAAAATCAAGAGTCCTAAAAACAATATAGACAATATACAATTAACTGTTGAATATACACTCTTTCTCGTTTGCATTATGTACCTCCCAAAAGTAATTTAACATATTATACCACTTACAATACCTTATTGTAAAATGCTTCTAACAACTTATCAAAATCATCTATAACATCATAAACAATTATTGTTTTCACTTTCTGTTTTTCATTCGTATCTAAATTAATCCTTACTGTAGCATATTTTCCTTTTTTACTAAGGCTTACAACGCTATGAATTTTTTGTCCGACCTTATCTTGAAGCTGTTCACTAAATATCTTTTCTATGTAGCCCTCTTGTCTTACAATAGCCAAAAGTTCTTTTCTATTTTTTTCATTTATCACATCACGAATTATGGTATATATAAAATTCCTATATCTTAACCTGTCTATCTGATATTTTCTAAGCTTTAATGTATCTAAAAAAGCATCAGATGATAAATAAAAATAATATAACTCTCCTGTTCCATCCAAAGCAAACACATATAAGCTTTTTAGTTTTTCTTTATATATTGTTGATATTCCAGAAAGCACTAACTGTACCGGCATTACTACTGCAATAATAGCAATAAATGGTATGAAATTTATAGATATTTTTCCTGTATTCACTCCCCATCTACAAAGGAAAACTCCTACAGCCAAAATAGCCACCGCCCAAAATAAGGTGGCAATTATACCATCTCTTTTCTTTATGTTTGCTTCTGGTGAATACATCCAAACTCTTTTTAACATATCTACTCCCCTTGATTTTAAAAAAAGAGGCTGTTAAAAAACAGCCTCTTCTATAATCATTATATCTTAAGCCTTGCCTACTGAACCGAAAAGTTCCATCTTCTCTTTTACAGTAGCCTTGATAGCCTCTGCACCTGGAGCAAGAAGCTTACGTGGGTCAAATCCCTTACCCTCAAGGTCCTTACCAGCCTCGATGTACTTTCTAGTTGCTTCCTGGAATGCAAGCTGACACTCAGTGTTAACGTTAATCTTTGATACACCAAGTGAAATAGCCTTCTGAATCATATCAGCTGGGATACCAGTACCACCGTGAAGTACAAGTGGCATATCACCAGTCTTCTGCTGAATAGCATCAAGAGTCTCGAAGCTAAGACCAGCCCAATTTTCTGGATACTTACCATGAATGTTACCAATACCAGCAGCAAGCATAGTTACACCAAGATCAGCAACCATCTTACACTAATCTGGATCTGCACACTCACCAGCACCTACAACACCATCTTCTTCACCACCGATTGAACCAACTTCTGCCTCGATAGAGATACCCTTCTCATTGCAAAGTGCAACAAGCTCAGTAGTCTTAGCTACATTCTCCTCGA
>JAGAKD010000104.1 GCA_017625815.1 Lachnospiraceae bacterium
AAGAAGGCAGCTCCAGCAAAGAAGGCACCTGCAAAGAAGGCTGAGGAGACTAAGGCAGCTCCAGCAAAGAAGGCAGCTCCAGCTAAGAAGGCTCCAGCAAAGAAGGCAGCTACTGCAGCTAACGTTGTTATAGAGTACGCTGGTGGACAGGTTGCTACAGCTGATATCGTTGCAAAGGTAACTGAGGTTAGTGGCAAGAAGTCTATCAAGACATTAAACGTATACTATCAGCCAGAGAATGGTATGGTATACTTCACAGCAGATGGCGAGGAAGGTTCATTCGCTTTATAATTTTTGATAACCCAACCAATTATAAAAAAACAGGGTGTGTAGGATTTTCTTACATGCCCTGTTTTTTTATCAATATATAGTTTACATAAAGTCTTTTATAACCCTTTTGCCTTTGCTGTACAAGCTTTCATTGCCTCAATTACTGAGCTTCTAAATCCTTTTTCCTCCAGGACTCTAACGGCTTCTATGGTTGTGCCACCAGGTGAACAAACCATATCCTTCAATGCTCCAGGGTGCATGCCTGTTTCAAGAACCATTTTGGCACTACCATATACAGCCTGAGCTGCAAATTTGTAGGCTTTGTCTCTTGGCATACCATCAGCAACAGCAGCATCTGCCATAGCCTCAATAAACATAAATACATATGCTGGAGAGCTACCACTTACAGAGACACATACATCCATAAGTGACTCTGGTATATCTTCAGCAACACCAAAGCTTGAAATAAGACTCATAATATATTGGAATTCTCCGTCATATACCTGAGAGTTTCTACATACACCTGTAACACCTTCTCCTACAAGGGCAGGAGTGTTAGGCATAGTACGAACAATTTTAACTTGACCAAATCTTTCCTCTAACCAGCTAAGGGTCTTGCCAGGTGCGATAGTAACAATTATTTGGTCACTAGTTATCTGGTCTTTTATCTCAGCTATTACTGCCTCGTAGTACTGAGGCTTTACAGCAAGAAATATAACCTCTGCTTCCTTTGCAACTAATGTATTGTCGGAAGTTGTATTAATGTTGAATTTGTCAGATGCAGTTTTTAAAGTGGCTTCAAAAGCATCTGAGGCGATAATCTTAGCTGGCTCCATAGTAGCTTTGTTGATTAAGCCTGAAATTATAGCAGATGACATATTGCCGCATCCTATAAATCCTACTTTATATGTCATAGAAAAACACCTTATGCATAAAGTATGCACCCTTTCTGTATATTTTTATAATTTATCTTTCATAGCAATAGCTATATCTGGTCGGTCAGTAATGATTCCCTGTATAGATCGCCTTAGAAATTTGTTTATAGTTTTTTCCCTATTTATAGTCCAAACATAGATGTCTTTTTTTAAGCATCTCATTCTAAATATAAACCCAAGGGTGGCGAGCCTCTTGTTTGGTGATACAAAATCAGCCTTGCACCGTTTTAAGCGCTTTTTAGGAAAATATTCAGATAGTCTAACAGTTTTACTTGCTTTTGGAACACCTAGTAGTAGTCCTGCTTTAATCTTAGGGTCTAGCTTTTTTATGTTTGAAACGCAGTCGTCTAAAAAAGATTTAATCATAAAATTCTCGTAGGAAAAGCTATTAGTAACAGCATGTATAACCTCTTCTTCAAATCCTGTTTCCTTAAGCTCAATATCTAATTTAATATGATTAGCACAAAGTTCTAGAACTTGATGTAGAAGTGGAATGTGTAATCCTTCTTTTGCCGCCAGTAGATTCAATTCCTCGTAGGTGATGGAATCTATAGGTCTACCCTTGTAGCTTGGGTCGTGAAAAACTATAAGCTTTTTGTCCTTAGTTTGTCTAATATCAAACTCTGCATAATCAGAGCCTATATCTATAGCTATCTGAAAAGCTTCTAGGCTGTTTTCGTGCTTTGCAAGAGCTGACGCGCCTCTGTGGGCAATGATGTAAGGTTTCATAAAATCTCCTTATAGTTAGTTTGTTCCTCGAAGTTCTATGATAGGAGCGCCCTTACCATTGATATAGTCGCCAGTTATGGTTACTCTTCCGATACTGTCATCTCTAGGAATTTCATACATAATATCAAGCATAAACTTCTCAATAATAGCACGTAGGGCTCTAGCACCAGTTTTCTTTTCAAGAGCCTTGTCGGCAATAGCTTCGTAAGCTGAGTCATCGAATAAAAGCTCAACCTCATCAAGAGCAAGAAGCTTCTGATATTGCTTTAGTATGGCATTTTTTGGCTCCTTAAGAATCTTGATGTACATATCCTTATCTAAGGCATCTAATGTAAATAACACTGGAAGTCTACCTAAAAACTCTGGTATCATACCGAAATCTCTTAAGTCGTCATTGGTTACTTCTTTTATAATGTTATCATCCTTGTCGTACTTATCCTTTAAATCTGCATTAAATCCCATAGAAGATTGCTTGTTGAGACGTTGCTTGATTATTTTCTCAATCTCAGGGAATGCACCGCCACATATAAATAGAATATTTCTAGTGTTCATAGTGGTCATAGGTGTCATAGCATTCTTGCTGCCTGAGCCAACAGGTACTTCAACATCAGCACCTTCTAAAATCTTAAGCAAGCCTTGCTGTACAGATTCACCGCTGACATCTCTGCTGTGAGTTTCCTTTTTCTTTGCGATTTTATCTATCTCATCAATGAAAACTATACCCATCTCTGCTTTTTCCACATCATTGTCTGCAACTGCAAGAAGCTTTGAAAGAATACTCTCAACATCATCACCTATATAACCAGCCTCTGTGAGAGTAGTAGCATCTGTTATGGCTAAAGGTACATTTAAAAGCTTAGCCACAGTCTTAACAAGATAAGTCTTTCCACAACCAGTTGGTCCAAGCATAAGCATATTGGATTTTTCGATTTCGATGTCGTCCATAGAGTTAGTGATAACTCGCTTGTAGTGGTTGTATACTGCTACAGAGATAGCTTTTTTGGCGTATTCCTGCCCTACCACATATTCGTCCAGCATGCCTTTAATCTTATGAGGTGCTGGGATGTTTTCTAATGTTAAAGGAGTCTCTTCCTTTTTTTCTTCTTTTTTCTTGCGTTTCTTTACCTTTTGAGATTTTGGTAAATCATCGAAAGGCATAAACTGTGACATATTGATATTAGGCATTTTGCTAAGATCAATATATTGCATTGGGCCATTGTTAAATGAATCGAAGCTTTTTTGCATACATTGGTTACAGATGTGAATCTCGCCAGGCATTGATATAAATGGTCCTGCTGTAGACTCAGGTCTTCTACACAGGTAGCAATATTTTTCGTATTCATCCTTATCATCTTTATCGTTATTATTAATGTTATCTGACATATGTATCCTCCGTAAAAACATCATAGATATAAACTATAATAATCTATAGTATTATAACACTATTTTTCATTCAATACTATTATAATATTTATGGAAAATATATTGAAAAATGCTTTTTTTAGAAGTATAAATATAATATACATTAATTTTGAAACGAGGTACATTATGAAAAAGAGAATTTTAGCATATCTTGAATACATAGATAATCTACTTGAAGAAGAGGATAAGGATTGGAACAAGGAGATAGAAAAACATTTAATTCAGATAGGTTTTTTTGCCCACGAAAGATTAGTACATCTAATTGTTATGTTTTTATTTGCCCTTGGAACATTTATGAGTATTTTATATTTTCATTTTTGTGAGGCAATAGTTATACTGGCTCTAGCAATAGGGTTTATGGTGTTACTTATTCCATATATTATGCACTATTATTTATTAGAGAATAGTGTACAGAGAATGTATACCCAGTACGACAGGATGCGTGCCAAGTCTGAAAAAGCATTTATAATGAAAGATGAATAGTATGTATACAATTAGGCCCTAGCGTTTGCTTTGGGCCTAATTTATTATCTACGAGTGCTACTATTTTCAGTTGTTCGGTTGTTGTCTGTACGGTCATCATTTCTGTTATCGTCATCAACAATATCATCTACACCGTCTTCTATATCGTCAACTACGTTATTCACACCGTTTTCCATATCATTTACAATATCTTCACCCACATTATCAGTAGGAGTTCCTATATTGTTTCCGTCAGTAGTGTTTTCCTCGGTAGCAGTATCCTGGTCCTTAGTTGTCTCGTCAGTACCACCACAGCCAGTTAAAGCTAATGAGAGAAAAACAAGTGTAGCAGATAATAATAAATAAGATTTAAACTTTTTCATAATTAATCTCCTTCTAAAATTGTGCTAAAAATAGTATTAGCTTATTTTTGAAGAATATTTAATTATAAATTAATTGTCAGAAATTTCCTCATAATTAGTCTGTGCCTGGCATGGTGTAATATCGTCATCCTCACAAGGAATCTTGCTGTCATAAGGATTACAAGCTTCTAATGGTTTGATATTTCTGTCCAGTAAACTGCCGTTGACAAACTCCATACAAAGAGAATCCTCGTCTGAATTAATATTGCCCTTTGATACAACTGTTTTACCGTTATGAGGAATCTGATATTGTGTCAAATAAACAGATTTAACGATAAGTGTAAGGCCAATAGTAATAGTTGCATCAGTTATATCAAAATCCAAAACCTTAGCGATGCTCATCATATTAAGTCCTTGAACAAGCTGATTGTTTGTTGTTGAAAAACCAATGAAATTTAAGTCTGGTGTTGCAATGGCACCATCAGTGTACACAACACCATATGGAGCAAATATTTCCATAGTGACAGATGTTGGATTAGTGTCCTCATCATAACCCTCATCTGTTACAGCAGGTGGAAGATATATAACGCCGGTTTCTGTAATAGTAGTAAGCAAACGTTTGCAGCAATCATATAATCTAATGGCAAAGGTTACTGATAAATTGGACAACTCAATTTCGTAGCAGTTAGATCTATTTGCTACAGGCGCTATAGTAACACCGTCACCTTCTGCAGGATTGATATCATAGGTTATATCAATAACCTCAGCACTTGCGTAGACTGCTGTTGGAAAGTCTGCAAGAACTCCTGCGGTAAGAGGAATAGTACGACAAATATTTATTCCTAATTCATCATAAACTACGGGTGTAAGCACGGTGAGATATTCTGGTTCGCCACACTGTGGTGTAACGCATACATCTACACAACTACTTGAACAGTTCCCGTTTGAAATAGCGTTGCTTATGATTCTTTTGTTACATCCGCAATTAGACATAGAATTATTCCTTTCAAATATGTTTACAATAATATATTCTGCTCAGTAATTTTTGTTCTTTTTACTCCATATATTGTAAAGAGAAATAAAAGAGAGTGAATATGGAATACATTTTTTCCTTAAAAAATGGAATTAAGGTTGTCATATATACAGAGGGAAATAACATTATAGTGAATTACCTTTCTTCAGGAAGGATAGTTCGGGCAGGGATTTTGTTTAATAATTATAGACTAGGATTAACTAGTATTATAAAAGATGATGAAATATACATAGCATATGTTTCTGTAGAAAATGAATTGGTTTGGGATAAGCTTGGAAGTGATAACCCCATTGTTTTATATGCAGACAAAGGAGAACGATGGATGATAGATAAAATATTTATAAGAGAATACCAAGGTGCTCTTTTGTTATTTTATATGGTGGTGAATCATATGGAAAAACAAAGTGAAATAAAATATATTCTTCCCTATGGAGAGCGTAAAAGTAGAATCATTCTTTCAAATAAAGATGTACTAATAGATTATGATGTGGGAAATATGTTTTCAAAATATTATCTGTGGTACAGAGAAAAAAAGGATAGTGTTCCCAATTTTTTCATAATGAATTTGGAGGATATAAATGATATAAAAATAAAGGAAATATTTATTGAAGAGACTCCCACAGAAAAAATTAAAGAATATTATGAAATAAATACAGAAAAGAAACTAAGGGAAGAACAAGAAAAATACCGTATGGAAATCAAAAAAAATACGGAAATGCTGGAAAATAACTATTCGAAAAAATTGGATGAGAGGTTACATAATGTGGAGAAACATTACAAAAAACAGTATGAGGAGCTTTCTGAAATGACAAGAGAAATTCAAGAAGAAGGGAAAAAATGGAGAGAATTATATTACAAAAGTGTTAAGAAAAAGTAGATTTTACTTGACATAATACAAAAAACGACATAGAATAAAAAATAGCAACCTTTTTTTGAGAAAAAATTACAGGTTGCACAGAATAATTTGTAGTTTAGTAGTATTATACCACAATATGTAGATTTGTAAAGGACTTTTTATGGGAAGACAAAATAATTCTACAATTGAATATTATGAGAAAAAAAATACTGCAGAAGCAGGGTACAACAGAAAGAATGTAAACACTATAAAAAAGATGATTATTTTGTTTATAGCCATTATGTGTATTGTGCCAGTGGTTCTTTGTATATATCTTATGTCCAAAATGAGTAAGCTTGAGCAGAAGATGGATGATCTTGCAACGAGTATAGCTATGAAAAGACAAGAGATGGCTATAGAAGAGGAGGTAATCTATGCTACATCTGATGAAGATTTGCTTATCTTAGATCAGGAAGCAGCTACAGACATAAATATAAATGAGGCCGAGAATGTGTCCCTTTCTACTCCTGAAGAAAATGAGGAGGGTGATACACCAGCAGCTAATAATATAACCACAGAGGATAATGGATTGCTTAACAGAAATAATAATGGCAAGAAGGTGTATCTTACTTTTGATGACGGACCTAGTATATATACTGATGATATCCTAGATATTTTAGACGAGAAGAATGTAAAAGCAACCTTCTTTGTAGTATATCATGAGGACGAAACCTTATGGGATGAGTACAGCAGAATTGTTGAGGATGGTCATACCTTGGCTATGCATTCTTATACACACGTTTATGATGAGATATATGCTAGTCAGGAAGCTTTTGAGGAGGATGTAACTAAGATTCACGATTTCCTTTATGAGCAGACTGGTGTTGATTGTACATATTATAGATTCCCAGGTGGAAGCTCCAATAGCGTATCTAATGTGGAGATACAGGAGTTGATGGGATATCTTGATGAAGAAGGTTATACATATTATGATTGGAATGCTCTTTCTGAGGATTCGGTTAATATGTATCTTACTCCAGAGGAGTTAAATGAAAATGTAATGGGCTATGTTAGAAGTAATCAGGGTGATTCTATAGTTCTTTTACATGATTTAGAAAACAATCCTGCTACTATGGAGGGTCTCCCGGATTTGATTGACACTCTTATAGAAGAAGGATATGAGATATGTGCTATAGACGAGACCACAGTTCCGGTTCAGCACAGAACATACATAAAAGAAGACTAGATATGAGGTAAACGCTATGGATTATACTATGGCTATGAACTACATAAATGAAAAAGCAAAGCTCGGCTCTAAGCCGGGCTTAGTTAATATAAAGGAGTTGCTTTCACGATTAGACAATCCACAAAATAAATGCAAATGTTTGCATATTGGGGGAACTAATGGAAAGGGCTCTATTTTTTCTTTTGTTCAAGAAATTCTTTTAAAAGCAGGATATAAGGTTGGTAGATATATATCCCCAACCATATTTGATTATCGTGAAAGATTTCAAATTAATAAATCCTACATATCGGAAGAAAGACTGTGCCAGATACTTGAAAAAGTGGCGCATCACGTAGATGATATGATAAAAGATGGATTTGGTAGTCCAACTGCCTTTGAAATTGAAACTGCCATGGCATTTTTGTACTTTTATGAGGAAAAGGTAGATTATGTTTTGGTTGAATGTGGTATGGGGGGACTTCTTGATGCCACAAATGTTATAGATGAGCCTGTTATTGTTAGCTTTGCTTCAATAAGTATGGACCATATGGAGTTTTTAGGTGATACCATAGAAGCCATAGCTAAGCAAAAAACTGGAATACTAAAAAGAGGCTGTGCCTGTGTTTCATATCCACAGCTTGATGCGGTGAAAAATATAATAAATGAAGCTTGTCAAAAAGATGATATTTCGTTGGTATACGCAGATGAAAAAAGTCTTGATATTATTGGCTACAGCATTGATAAGACAGAGTTTATATATAAAGATAAAAGGTATACAATAAAGCTTTTAGGAGAGCATCAGGTTAAAAATGCCATAACTGCTGTAGAGATAGCAACTTTAATTGATGGTGTTGAGGATAGCCACATTATGGAAGGTTTAGAGGCAACGACTTGGTCTGGTAGAATGACTAAGGTTGGCGAAAAGCCACTAATGTTTGTTGACGGTGCTCACAATGAGGACGCTTGGCGTTATCTTAGAGATAGTATAAATAAGTATTTTACAAACAAGAGTATTATTTATATAATAGGTGTGTTAAAGGATAAAGAATATCATAAGATGATAGACATATTAAAGGATACTATGACGCATGCTATAACAGTTACTCCTAACACGCCTAGAGGATTGGATAAAGCAATACTAGCAGGTTTGCTAGAGGATGTGGGTGTTTCCTGCCATATGGCAGACACTTCAGAGGAAGCAATTTCCTTGGCTAAGTCCATAGCAAAAGAAGAGGATGTAATTCTTGTTAGTGGTTCCTTGTCTTTTATTGGAGAATATTTAAAATAAAATATTTATTTTACATTTGTATAAGTAGGTTGGATTACGGTATGAATAGGATTGATAAGATAATAGATAACTCTCTTTACAGAGATTATATGGATAAAATTAGAAATGCGGAAAATAATAGAAAATTTTGCTTACATGGTTTTTCACATGCTTTGGATGTGGCAAGAATAATTTATATTATTAACCTAGAGGAAAATTTGGGCTTCCATAAAGATGTGATATATGCTATGGCACTGCTACATGATATAGGTAGAGTAGAAGAATACGAAAATGGAATATCACACCATGAGGCTGGTGCTATTATAGCCAGAGATATCTTGGCACAATGTGATTTTACGGACGAAGAGATAGAGGCTATATGTGAGGCTATATCTAATCACAAGTCCTATAATGGCGAGGAGAGAAATCTTAAGTATCTATTATTTAAAGCAGACAAGTTATCTAGAAATTGTTTTGATTGTAATATGTATGATGAGTGCTATTGGGACAAGGATTTGAAAAATAAATCCATAGTACATTAAGGAGCTATATTTATGAGTAAAGTAATTACAATAGGTAAAAGAGATTTTATTATTGGCAGAAGACCTTATATTATGGGTATATTAAATGTTACCCCAGATTCCTTTTCGGATGGTGGCAGCTATACAGATATAGATAAGGCCTTAAAGCATACTAAGGATATGATTGATGCGGGAGCAGATATTATAGATGTGGGTGGTGAATCCACACGCCCAGGGCATACCAAGATATCGGCTTCGGAAGAGATTGAGAGAACTTGTTTTGTTATAGAAGCAATAAAAGAAAATTTCAATATTCCAGTATCCTTAGATACCTACAAATGGGAAGTGGCTCAGGCTGGTATTCTTGCAGGAGCGGATATGATTAATGATATTTGGGGGCTTAAATGGGATGACAAGATGGCTTCTGTTATAGCAAAGCATAATGTATCCTGTTGTCTTATGCATAATAGAAAAGACAACCTTTATGATGATTTTGTCCAAGATGTGATAGAGGATTTGAGGGATAGTGTTAAGCTTGCTATTGATGCAGGTATAGATGAGGAGCGAATTATGCTTGACCCGGGTATTGGATTTGCTAAGGATTTAAACCAGAATTTGCTTATGCTTAATAATCTTGATAAGCTACATGAGCTTGGATATCCAGTGTTACTAGGAACTTCTAATAAGTCTGTTGTAGGTGCTACTCTTAATCTTCCTGTAGAGGACAGATTAGAAGGAACTCTTGCAACCTCTGTTTATGGGCTTACGAAGGGATGCAGCTTTTTTAGAGTACATGATGTGAAGGCTAATCTTCGAGCTCTTAAGATGGCGCAGGCTATGATAAAAGGTAAAATATAAAAAACGTAAATGCACATTAAAAGTAATTTATAATATTATTTTTGATGTGCATTTTTTACATAAACTATATATTTTCTTTATAGTATATTTTCCCTCGATATGATATAATTATATAGTTGGTAAAAAGCATAATATTTTGTGATTATAAGAGGATTTTATGGACAAGATAGTTATCAAGGATTTGGAGATTTTTGCATATCATGGAGTATTGCCGGAGGAGAAGGTAAAGGGACAGACCTTTGTACTTACTGCGGAGCTTTTTTGCGACTTGAGAGAAGCTGGATTAACTGATAATCTTGATAAAACCGTAAATTACGCCCAGGTATGTGAAGATATTTACAAGGTTATGACAGGAGATAAGTTTGACCTTATAGAGGCTGTTGCGGAAAATGTAGCAGACACTATTTTACTAAAATATGAGCTAATCAAAAAGGTTAGGATTATAGTTAGCAAGCCAGAAGCTCCTATAGATATGGATTTTGATACAGTTTGTGTGGATATAACTAGGAAGAAGCATATTGCATATCTTGGCATCGGTTCTAACTTAGGAGATAAGGAAAGTTATCTGGATTACGCTGTAGATCAGCTTAATAAGGATGATTACATTAAGGTTAGCAAGGTTTCTTCTTATATTGTCACTAAACCATATGGCAATGTAGAACAGGATGATTTTTTAAATGGATGTCTAGAGATAGAGACTTTATATACTCCTAGTGAGCTACTCGCTGTGGTAAATGATATTGAGCAGGGGGCAGGCAGAAAGAGACTTATTCATTGGGGACCTAGAACCTTGGATATAGATATACTCCTTTATGACAGGGAGATTATTATGGAAGAGAAGCTTATTGTGCCTCATGTAGAGATGGGCAAGAGAGAATTTGTTTTAAAGCCCCTTTGCGAGATTGCGCCTTTTGCATATCACCCAGGATACAACAAAACTGTTATGGAATTATACGATATTCTAAGAG
This sequence comes from Lachnospiraceae bacterium, assembly GCA_017625815.1. Lineage (GTDB taxonomy): Bacteria > Bacillota > Clostridia > Lachnospirales > Lachnospiraceae > Coprococcus_C. Next base: position 10,888 of record JAGAKD010000104.1, read on the forward strand.
AAGATATAGATGTTACGGATATAATTAAGAATGATTAGATAAAAGTGTAAATGGAGGCGGTTATATGGCTTACAAGATGTTTGCTGCTATCTATGTAGGATCTAGTGAGATATCTATGAAGATATATCAGATAAGTAGCAAAAAAAATTTCAAGAAGGTTGATGGAATTAGCAAGATAATAGAGCTTGGTAAGGATACCTATACAAAGGGATTTCTTTCAACAGAATCCATTAACCAGGTGTGCGATATACTTAACGGTTTCAAAAAGAAGCTTAAGGAGTATCAGATAACTGATTATAAGGCTTATGCAACAAGTGCAGTTAGAGAGGCTGAGAATTCAGAATTAGTTATAGATGCTATTAGACGTAATACCAACATAGAGGTTCGTATCTTGAGTAACTCAGAGCAAAGATATATTAACTTTAAAGGCTTGGTTGTACTTTACGATAACTTCCAAAATGTTGTTAGCAAGAACACCGCTTTTATTGATGTTGGTGCAGGTAGCGTGCAGGTGTCACTTTTTGACAAAAACAATTTGATTGTCACTGAGAATATGCCTATCGGAGCTGTTAGAGTTAGAGACTACGTTTCTATAATGGGAAATAGAACTGGTAAGCTTGACAAGATAATTATTGATTATGTAGATAATGACATTGTAACCTTCAGAAATATATATCTTAATGACAAAGAGATTAAGAATATAGTAGCTGTGGGTGAGGTGGTAAATGCTATCAAGAAGATAGTACCAGAACTCAGTATAGGAGATAGGATTAAGAAGGAACAGTTTGATGCCATCTATAATCGCATAGTTAGTATGACACCACACGAGATATCTGATACCTATGGTATACCTTTTGAACGAGCAACCTTGATGCTACCTAATGTTATTATATATCAAAGCTTTTTTAACCACTGTAAGGCGGAAGAAATATATGTGCCAAATGTAGATTTTTGTGATGGAATCATGGCATCATATATTGACGATGGTAGCCAAAGGATAGTGTTTGGACACAATTTTGACGAGGATATCATCGCCTCAGCAAACCATATCAGCAAGAGATATAAGAGTAACAGAGGTCATACAGAAAGAACAGCAGAGTTTGCTCTTAAGATATTTGACAGTGTTAAGAAAGTACATTGTATGGGCAAGGTAGAGAGATTACAGCTTCACATAGCAGCTCTTTTGCACGAATGTGGTAACTTTATCAATATGCATAACGGAGCTATTCATTCCTATTACATTGTTGCAAATACAGAGATTATTGGACTTTCCCACAAGGAGAGAATGGAGATAGCAAACATAATCAAATACAACGTGTTATATCTTCCCTCTAGAGAAAGTATTGCGGCAGAGCTAGAGGATTGTGATTATGTAACTGTTGCTAAGCTTGCGGCCATACTTAGAATTGCCAATATTCTTGACAAGAGCCATACCCAGAAGATTGAAGATATTAGTATTTCCATAAAGGATAATCAGATGATTATATCTGCAAAGACCTATGATGATATATCCCTTGAAGCAGGTCTTTTTGAGGGAAGAGCTGATTTCTTTGAAAAAGTGTATGGTATTAGACCAGTTCTTAGATTGAGAAGAGGTGTGTAGTATGTTAGACAAAAAGCTATTAGAAAAATCAGAAAATTATTATAATAGAGAGCTTAGCTGGCTCAAATTTAATTATCGAATATTGAATGAAGCTAAGGATAAGACTATACCCCTGTTTGAGAGGATAAAATTCCTTAGTATTACTGCATCTAATCTTGATGAATTCTTTATGATCAGAATTGCATCCCTGTTTGATTTAGTAGGTGCAGGTGTTAAGAAGAAGGATATTGCAGGTCTTACTCCAAAGGAGCAGCTTGCACTCATTATACCTGAGACAAAGGAGATGATGAGTAGTCAGTATGTAACCTTGAATCGTTCTTTGTTACCGGCTTTGGAAAGTAATGGTTTAACCCTTGTAAAAAGCTATGAGGACTTGACTGAAAAACAATCAAAATTCGTAGATAAATATTTTGAGAAAGATGTGTATCCAGTGCTTACACCTATGGCGGTGGACTCATCTAGACCATTTCCTCTTATCAGCAATAAGACTCTCAATATTGGAGCTCTTATTCGAGACAAGAAAAAAGATGTTATAGATATTGCCACAGTACAGGTACCATCTGTTCTTCCTAGAGTTATCGAACTGCCTACAGAGGGTGAGGGAAGAGCGATTATTCTCTTAGAGGAGATAATTGAGAAGAATTTAGGTAAGCTTTTCCTTAACTATGAGATAGTTTGTGCACATCCATACCGTATTATGAGAAATGCGGACCTTACCATAGATGAAGATGATGCGGCAGACCTTCTTAAGGAGATTGAAAAACAGATTAAGAAGAGAGCTTGGGGAGAGGTTATTAAGCTTGAGGTTGAGTCAGATATGGATAAACGTCTCTTAAAGGAGCTAAAAAAACAACTTCAGGTATCCGGAGATGTTGTATATCACATCAACGGTCCCCTTGATTTAACTTTCCTTATGAAGGTAAATGGTCTTGAAGGATTTGACCATCTTAAGAATAAAAAATATATACCTCAGCCGGTTAAGGCACTTAATCAGGAGGAGAGTATATTTGAACAGATTAAGCGAAAGGATATACTGTTGCATCACCCATATGATGAGTTTACTCCTGTTGTTGATTTCATCAAGCAGGCAGCAGTTGACCCTAACGTCTTAGCTATTAAGCAAACACTTTATCGTGTTAGTGGTAACTCGCCTATAGTTGCAGCTCTTGCTAAGGCCGCTGAAAATGGCAAGCAGGTTACGGTTCTTGTTGAGCTCAAGGCAAGATTCGATGAGGAAAATAACATTATCTGGGCTAAAAAGCTTGAAAAAGCAGGCTGTCATGTTATATATGGTTTAGTTGGTCTTAAGACTCACTCGAAGATTGCTTTGGTTGTGAGACGTGAGGAAGAGGGCATAAAGAGATATGTCCATCTGGGAACTGGAAATTATAATGATATTACTGCAAAATTGTACACAGATATGGGTATGCTAACGGCATCGGACGCAATAGGTGAAGATGCTACAGCGGTGTTCAATATGCTTTCAGGCTATTCCGAGCCGCCTACATGGAATAAGCTTATAGTGGCTCCTATATGGATGAAGAACAAGTTTGTGAGCCTTATTGCAAGAGAAACAGAGAACGCAAGACAGGGTAAAGAAGCACGTATTGTTGCCAAGATGAATTCCCTTTGTGATCCTGTTATTATCAAAGCCTTATATGAAGCCTCAAATGCAGGGGTTAAGATTGAACTTATTATTAGAGGTATATGTTGTCTTAAGACAGGAATTAAGGATTTGAGCGAAAATATTACAGTTCGCTCTATTGTAGGTAATTTCCTTGAACATTCACGTATATTCTATTTCTACAACGGTGGTTTTGAGGAAGTATATATGGGAAGTGCAGATTGGATGCCTAGAAACCTTGATAAGCGAGTTGAGATAACCTTCCCTGTGGAGGATGAAGATCTTAAGAATAAGGTTATGGAGATACTTCATATTCAGCTTGCAGATACCTTGAAGGCTCATATCATGCAGCCTGACGGCTCCTACGAAAAACAGAATTTGAGAGGTAGAGATAAGCTTGAAGCACAGCAATATTTTTGCAAGCAGGCTATGAATTCTGTCAAAGAAGAGGAGAAAAATATTGTGTCACGTGTCTTTGTTCCTAGAACAAAGAGTGAATAAAATTACAAAAGGAGGATTTAATCGTGGAAAAGTTTTTCAAGATTAGTGAGAGGGGTTCTACAGTAAGAACTGAGATTTTTGCGGGTATTACTACATTTTTCGCAATGGCTTACATCATATTTGTAAACCCTAATCAGGTGGCAGCTGAGGGCGCTAATGGTTGGTTAGTTGGTCTTGGCGCTGACCCAGCTACTATGGGACAGATATGGAATGCAGTTTATATAGCATCTATTCTTGTTGCAGTTGTTGGTACTTTGCTTATGGCCTTTTATGCTAATATGCCATTTGCTCAGGCTTGTGGAATGGGACTTAACTCATTCTTCTGTACAATGTTTGTTTCAGGTGCATTTTTTGCAGGTGAGGATGTTATAACAGGATATCAGTCAGGGCTTGTTATTATCTTCCTTTCTGGTGTTGTATTCCTTATACTTTCTATTACAGGCCTTAGAGAGTATGTTGCTAAAGCTATGCCAGATTGCTTGAAAAAAGCTATACCAGCAGGTATTGGTCTTTTTATAGCACTTATTGGATTTAAGAATGCAGGTATTATCGAGGATAATCAGTACACCTTTGTTCAGTTCTTTGATTTCCATGGAAGACTTGATACTATAGGTACAGTTGGCTTAGATGGACAGACAATTACAGGCCTTGATGTATGGAGACAGATAGTTCCAGTGCTTATAGCTCTTATAGGTGTTCTTATCATAGCTATTCTTGCTAAGTATGGTGTGAAGGCAAATGTTATTATCGGTATAGTTGCATCAACAGTGCTTTACTATATCTTTATGTGGGAACTTCCAGATTTTGATCTTAGTGCTATTGGTCAGACATTTAAGGATTTCGGAGAAGTAGGTTTCCTTGGATTATTTAATGGCGATGCATGGGATGCAGCATTTAATAGCTCCTATATAGGTGGTGCTTTCTCCGCGGTTATGCTTATTATAGTATTCTGTCTTGTAGATATGTTTGACACAGTAGGTACAATCTATGGTACAGCATCACAGGCAGATATGCTTGATGAAAATGGTGACCCTATCAATATCAATAAGTCTATGATGTGCGACTCCATTGGTACTGTAACAGGTGCTTTACTCGGTACATCTACTTGTACTACATTTGTTGAGTCAGCATCAGGCGTGAGTGCAGGTGGTAGAACAGGTTTTGCCAGTGTTATTACAGCAGTTTGCTTTGCAGTATGCTTATTCTTAAGTCCACTTGCAAGTATTGTACCAAGCTGCGCTACAGCACCAGCTCTTATATTTGTAGGTGTTCTTATGGCTAAGAACTTTGCTAAGGTTGATATGGACGATATGCTTTCAGCAGTTCCAGGCTTCCTTGCCCTTATTATGATGCCACTCACATATTCAATATCAAATGGTATTGGTATCGGTGCTATTGCATATGTAGTTATTGCTCTTTTCTCAGGCAAGTATACTAAGAAGGATATTGTGGTAACTATTATTGCTGCACTCTTTGTATGTAAGTTTATATTTGTAACTATGTAGAGTTTCACAAATACTACACAAAAAAATAATTGACCTTTCCTAGATTGGAAAATATAATTAAGTTCGGTATAATTTGGTTTATACCGAACTTTTTTTGCGAGAGGAAAGGAGAATTGCTGTGATTAAAACCTTAGCCGCACACATAAAAGAATTTAAAAAAGCATCAATACTTACGCCAATATGTATGATACTTGAGGTTATATTTGAAATGTTCATACCATATCTTATGGCCTCAATTATAGATGATGGAATATACAAAGAAGATATGAATCATATTATCTTGGTGGGCCTTGGCATGGTGGGTCTTGCACTGTGTGGTCTTACTACCGGTATTTTAGGCGGAAAGTTTGCTGCGGAGGCATCAACTGGTTTTGCTAGAAATTTAAGAATGGCTATGTATGATAATATACAGACCTTTTCCTTTTCTAACATAGACAAATATTCTACAGCAGGTCTTATAACAAGACTTACAACAGATGTGACTAATATTCAAAACGCATATCAGATGCTTCTTAGAATGTGTATGAGAGCACCTATCAGCCTTATTACAGCTATGATAATGGCATTTACTATAAATAAAAGACTTGCGAGTATATATCTTGTAGCTGTACTAGTACTTGCAGTTATTTTGTCCTTTATAATTAAGTTTGCCATGAAATATTTTACAGAGGTATTCAAGCGATATGATGACCTAAATGCAAGTGTACAGGAAAATGTTTCTGCTATTAGAGTGGTTAAAGCTTATGTAAGAGAAGACTATGAGAATAAGAAATTTGGCAAGGCAAGCTATAATGTCTATAGACTATTCCTTAAGGCAGAAAATGTTCTCGCCTTAAATGGTCCTGTTATGATGCTTACAGTATATTCTTGTATTATGCTAATAAGCTGGTTTGGTGCACATATGATAGTAGGTGGAAGTCTTACTACAGGAGAGCTTACAAGTCTTCTTACATACTGCATGAATATACTTATGAACCTTATGATGCTTTCTATGATATTTGTTATGATGTCTATGAGTATGCCAAGTGCAAAGAGAGTGGCAGAGGTATTGAATGAAAAGGCAGATATAAGTAATCCTGAAAATCCTGTGATGGAGGTTCAGGATGGCAGTATTGAATTTAAGAATGTGGAATTTGCATATAAGAACTTCCGCAGAGTTGAAGATGAGCGTGGACAGGAACTTGAAACAGTAGAAATAAAAGAAAAGAAACCAGTGTTAAAGGGTATTAACCTTAGTATAAAAGCAGGAGAGACTATTGGAATATTGGGTGGAACAGGAAGCTCTAAGTCAAGTCTTGTAAATCTAATTAGTCGTCTCTATGATACAACTTCCGGTGAAGTTCTTGTTGGTGGCAAGAATGTGAAGGAATATGATCTTGAAGATGACGTTTTTCTTTTGGCTGAACAGTACGGTGTTGACGATCAGTTGATCTTTACGGGCAGTGTTAACCGCGAACTGTTCAAAAAAGGCAATGTTAAGTATCCAAAGGTTGCCTGGTATGCAAATATAGAAACATTTTTACCTGATTTCGGGGAGTGGCAGCGTTCAGCTACGGATGAACAGAAAACAGAGCGCCTCGAACAGCTTCTTCTGATGATGAAGGATTATGAAGTTGCGGGGTTGAACTGGAATTATTCGGATGCCGAAAGAGTCTGGCAAAAGGCGCGTCAGCTCGGAATCGGAATTTCTGTCTATACAGTCAATGACGGTGAACAGCAGAAGCTGTGGCTAAGCCGCAACGCTGAAAATATTACCTCCCGCAATATTTCGGAGCTTATTTCTAATCGTAAGGCAATGGCTTGATCGCCGAAAGTTAATTTATCGCAAAAAAACAGGAGCAGAGATTCAAACTTCTGCTCCCGATTTTTTATATCAGAAATTTCATCAGCCCAAGTATCAACAGATGAAGCGGGTAAAAAATATAGTTGAAATATTGAAACGCCTTGCTGTGATGCCCCTGTTTTCCGCTGTAGAGCCATATCGGGATCAACGCCAAAAGCGCGAGCCCTTGCCTTGCGAGGAAATATGTATGCCCGAAGATGTTGACCTCATATGAAAAGCCGCCGAGCATCTCAAAATTTATATAGTAAAGGCAGAGAGCTTGACAGACGTAACACCACCACTTTTTCCCTCTGAAAAAGTAAAAAACAAGAACTGTCAGTATGCCTGCATTGTAAAAGTCAACAAAAGTGACGATCCCTGCGATATAACCGATAAAAACCGACGCCGCACCGACTGCAATACGAATCCAAAGCTTTTTTTCTTTGACTTTTTCGTTCCATGCGATAAGCCCTATCGAAATCAGAAAGCTCCAGAGAACGTTTTGGTGTATCGGATAAAAAATACTGCTTGCCATAGCGAGATTGAAAGGGATCTCGGAAATGACAGCGAACAGCAACAGCCTGCATACGTATTTTTTTAGGCTTTTTGTGTGAAAATAACCCTCAACTATCATAAATGCATAAATAGGAAACGCAAGTCTGCCGATACAAGTCAGCCAGTCGTTTCCAGGCACGACCGTTCCCCATAAATGATCGCACAGCATAAACAGCATCGCCATTATGTGCAGTGAAAAAGAGGTCGTTTGCAGTCTGAATTTCTTTTCTTCGCTCATATTTTATCCTTTCGTTTTTATTATGTACGCTTTTGACGTGCCCCCGATATTTTTGCCGAGCTTTTTTGCGGTTTCGCCTCAGGTCAGCGTTCGGGAGGCACGAAGTCTCCGCTTTTCTATCTGTTCAACACTTCAATTTATTGGGTTTGCTTCTTAAAAATTGAAATTCGGGTACTCTTTGTATTCTTCG
>JAGAKD010000105.1 GCA_017625815.1 Lachnospiraceae bacterium
TATTGACGATACAGTTGGTAAGACTTTAGTGTCAGCTTCAACAGTACAGAAGGACGTGAAGGCTGAGTTAGAGAAGACTAATGATGTTGCAGCAGCAGCTTACTTAGGAAAGGTTATTGCTAAGAGAGCTCTTGACGCTGGTATTACAGCAGTAGTTTTCGATAGAGGCGGTTTCATATATCAGGGTAAGATTAAAGCTTTAGCAGATGCAGCAAGAGAAGCTGGTCTAGAATTCTAATAAGGAGGAATACGACACATGAAGCGTGAAATTATCGATGCTAGTAAGTTAGAATTAGAAGAAAATGTAGTAGCCATCAAGCGTGTAACAAAGGTTGTTAAAGGTGGTCGTAACTTCAGATTTGCTGCTCTTGTAGTTGTTGGTGATAAGAATGGTCACATCGGCGCAGGTCTTGGTAAGGCAACAGAAGTCCCTGAGGCTATCCGTAAGGGTAAAGAGGACGCAATTAAGAAGTTAGTTAAGGTTAATATCAACGAGAACGGAAGTATCCCATATGACTGGACAGGTGAGTTCGGTAGTGCAAAGGTATTACTTAAGTCATCACCAGAAGGTACTGGTATCATCGCTGGTGGTCCAGCTCGTAAGGTACTTGAGCTTGCAGGATACAAGAATATCCGTACAAAGTCCTTAGGTTCAAATAATAAGCAGAACGTAGTTCTTGCTACAATCGAAGGTCTTTCTAAGATTAAGTCACCTGAAGAAGTAGCTAGACTCCGTGGTAAGTCTTTAGACGAGATTCTTAACTAAGGAGGTATAGTATAATGGCAGATAAGTTAAAAATCACATTAGTTAAGTCAACAATCGGAGCAATCCCTAAGCACAGAGCAACAGTTGCAGCACTCGGTCTTACAAAGTTACACAAGACTGTAGAGCTTCCTAACAACGATGCTACAAAGGGAATGATTCAGCAGGTTCGTCACTTAGTAAAAGTAGAAGAAGTTTAATTATTATTTGAATTAGAAGGAGGTACAGTCATGGATTTATCAAGTTTAAAGCCAGCTGAGGGCGCTACATCAAGCGCTAACTTCAGAAGAGGCCGTGGACATGGTTCAGGAAATGGCAAGACCGCAGGTAAGGGTCACAAGGGTCAGAAGGCTCGTTCAGGTGCTCCAAGACCTGGTTTCGAGGGTGGTCAGATGCCACTTTATAGAAGAATCCCTAAGAGAGGATTCACTTGTAGAAATCACAAGGAGATCGTTGCAATCAACGTATCTGCTCTTGAGAGATTCGAAGATGGTTCAGAGGTATCAGTAGCAACTCTTATCGAGGCTGGTATCGTTAAGAACCCAAGAGATGGTGTTAAGATTTTAGGAAATGGAGAGTTAACTAAGAAGCTTACTGTTAAGGTAAACGCTTGCAGTAAGGCTGCTGCTGAGAAGATTGAAGCTCTTGGCGGAAAAGTAGAGGTGATCTAATATGTTCAAAACCTTACGTGATGCTTTTAAGGTAAAAGAAATTAGAAACGGTTTGCTCTTTACATTCTTCGTTTTAATCGTGCTTAGAATAGGATCTGTTATTCCTGTTCCAGGAATCAATGCAGAGGCTATTAGTGCATTCCTTAATTCTAAGTTTGATCAGAACAGCATGCTTAATATGATGTCAGGTGGTTCATTCTCACAGATGACAATATTTGCATTAGGCGTAACACCATACATCACTTCATCAATTATTATACAGCTTCTCACAATTGCGATTCCGTTTTGGAGGAGATGTCAAAGGATGGAGATGATGGACGTAAGAAGTTAAACAAAATAACAAGATATGTTACAATTCTTCTTGCACTTATAGAAAGTATAGGACTTACAGTTACTTTTGAAAGAAGTGGTCATATGACAATTTCAGGTGTGTTTGGTTATCTCGTTGTTGCGGTAACCCTTACAGCTGGTAGTACATTTGTTATGTGGTTAGGTGAAAAGATTACTGTTCACGGTGTAGGTAACGGTATTTCAGTTATACTCCTTATTAACATCGTTTCAGGTATGCCAGGAGATTTCACAAGGTTATATCAGAAATTTATGAAGGGCGAGGATATTGCTAGACAGTTAATCGCTGGTGCTATTATTGTAGCAGTAGTAGTCGTAACAGTGGTATTAGTAGTACTTCTTCAGGATGCTGAGAGAAAGATACCAGTGCAGTATGCACAGAAGGTACAGGGTAGAAGATTAATTGGTGGTTCTTCAAGCCACATTCCACTTAAGGTTAATACCTCAGGTGTAATTCCAATTATCTTTGCTTCATCAATTCTTTCAGTGCCAGCTATTGTAACAAATTTGTTTAGTGTTGAGGTAACTGGTGTATGGTCAAAGGTTATGATGGTTCTGAATCAGAACTACTGGTTTAACCCTTCATTTCCATTTGCTAGTTTAGGAGTTTTAGTATATATACTTTTAGTATTATTCTTTGCGTACTTCTATACATCAGTAACATTCAATCCAATGGAAGTTGCCAACAACATGAAGAGAGGTGGAGGATTTATACCTGGTATAAGACCTGGTAAGCCAACACAGGATTATCTCAATAAGGTTCTTAACTATATCGTATTTATCGGTACTGTAGGACTTATCATTGTTGCACTTATACCGGTCATCTTCAATGGTGCATTCGGTGCGCAGGTTTCATTTGGAGGAACATCACTTATTATCGTAGTAGGTGTTGTTATAGAAACAATTAAGCAGATAGAATCAAAGATGATAGTTAGAAACTACTCAGGATTCTTAAATGATTAGTATTATACAGGGATTGGGAGTGTATCCATAAGGATACATTCCTATTCCTAGTTATAAAGATAATATTGAAAACTTTTTCTTTGTGCGAGGGTACAAAGAGTTGATATACATTGTAGATATGCCCTAAGGGCGAGTATTTAATTAAGGAGGATATGTAATATGAAGATTATTATGTTAGGTGCACCTGGTGCAGGTAAGGGAACTCAGGCAAAGATGCTTGCAGCAAAATATGATATTCCACATATCTCAACTGGAGATATCTTTAGAGCAAATATTAAGAATGGTACAGAGCTTGGCGCAAAGGCTAAGGAGTATATGGATAAGGGACTTCTCGTACCAGATGAGTTAGTTGTAGACCTTATTATGGATAGATTCAAGGCTGATGATTGTAAGAATGGTTACATTCTTGATGGTTTCCCAAGAACTATTCCACAGGCTGAGGCACTTGATAATGCACTTTCAGCAGTTGGTGAGAGCATTGATTATGCAATCAACGTTGAAGTACCAGATGAGAATATCGTAAACAGAATGTCTGGTAGAAGAGCATGTGTTGGTTGTGGAGCAACTTACCACATCAAGTACAGCCCAACTAAGGTTGAAGGCAAGTGTGATACTTGTAATGGAGATCTTATCATAAGAGATGATGATAAGCCAGAAACTGTATTAAACAGACTTGAGGTTTACCACAATCAGACTCAGCCACTTATCGATTACTACAGTGGTAAGGGAGTTATGAAAGAGGTTGACGGTACAGTTGATATGCAGGTTGTATTTGATTCAATCGTTGCTATCTTAGGAGAATAATATAATGGCAATAATTATCAAATCTCAAAGGGAAATTGAATTAATGAAAGAAGCAGGACGAATTCTTGCTTTAACCCATGAGGAGATGAAGAAAGCTATTAAGCCAGGCATATCTACATATGATATAGATAAGCTTGGAGAAGAGGTAATTAGAAGTTATGGTTGTATACCATCATTTCTTAATTATAATGGATATCCCGCTTCAGTATGTGTATCTGTGAATGACGAGGTTATACACGGTATACCATCAAAGGATAGAATTATTGACGAGGGAGACATTGTAAGTCTTGACTGTGGAGTAATCTATCAGGGATATCATTCAGACTCAGCTAGAACCTATGGCGTTGGTCAAATTAGTGACAAAGCAAAAGAGCTTATTGATGTTACTAAGCAGAGCTTTTTCGAAGCATTAAAGGTGTGTAGAGAAGGTTACCACATAAGAGATATAGGTGAGGCAGTTTACAATTACATTTCCGCAAGAGGTTTTTCTGCGGTTGAAGATTTTGTAGGACATGGAGTTGGTGCAGCTCTTCACGAAGGACCAGAGGTTCCAAACTTCCCTAGAAAAGGAAAGGGACCAAAGCTTAGAGCTGGTATGACACTTGCCATAGAGCCTATGATAAATGTAGGAACTCACGAGATATTATGGATGGATGATGACTGGACAATAGTTACAGCAGATGGAGAACTTTCTGCTCATTATGAGAATACAGTTCTTATAACAGAGGGTGACCCAATAATATTATCCAGAGCCGATGGAATAGAATTATAGTTAAGAGGAGGGTATATATATGCCAAAAGCAGACGAGATAGAAATGGAAGGCGTTGTGTTAGAGAAACTTCCTAACGCAATGTTTCAGGTAGAGCTTGAGAATGGAATGCAGGTGTTAGCTCACATAAGCGGAAAGCTTAGAATGAATTACATCAAGATTCTTCCAGGCGACAAGGTAACAGTGGTTTTATCTCCATACGATTTAACTAAAGGAAGAATCACTTGGAGAGCAAAATAAAAAAGAGCTTGCATTATGCAGAAATTGATGATAGAATATCAATTTGTAGCGGACTTTTTTGAAAGGAGTGCATTTTAATGAAGGTTAGAGCATCAGTTAAACCAATTTGCGATAAGTGCAAAGTCATTAAAAGAAAAGGCAGTATTCGTATAATCTGCGAGAATCCAAAGCACAAACAGCGTCAGGGTTAAATCTATCCATATTATGATAGGTCATCGTTTAACATTAGGTTTTACGATCTGACAGGACATGTTAGAACAAGGTATTTAAGATGATAGCCCATCTATAACTATGCCTTGTATTTGTGCGTGTAATGATATTCCAACATTACATTACTAACACAAAGCGGCTGTAGCACGAATGTGCTAAAAATTTATTTTAAGTAGTAGGTTTTTGTCAGGGCTGGTATGCATTTCACCTCTTATCTACATAAGAGATACTAAGTTGACAAGGACAAAGTAGTTATTTTACGGAGGTATATTAGAATGGCTCGTATTTCAGGTGTTGATTTACCAAGAGAGAAGCGTGTCGAGGTTGGACTTACTTATATCTATGGTATCGGTAAGACTTCAGCAACAAGAATTCTTAAAGAAGCAAATGTTGATCCTGATACAAGAGTACGTGATCTTACTGACGACGAAGTTAAGAGACTTAGTGAGATTATCAACGAGACTCAGGTTGTAGAGGGTGATTTACGTAGAGAGATAGCTCTTAACATCAAGCGTCTTCAGGAGATTGGATGCTATCGTGGTATCCGTCACAGAAAGGGTCTCCCTGTTCGTGGACAGAAGACTAAGACTAACGCTAGAACTCGTAAGGGTCCTAAGAAGACAGTAGCTAATAAGAAGAAGTAATTAGAATAACCAGGGAGGTTTAGGTTAATGGCTAAGAAAGTTACTACTAAAAAAGTGACAAAGAAGCGTGTCAGAAAGAACGTTGAA
>JAGAKD010000106.1 GCA_017625815.1 Lachnospiraceae bacterium
ACTGTTTCAGCTTTTTCAAGGTTACCTAAAGCTAATTCTTTTTGATATTCTATGTATAAAGGATCTGATAGATTCTTATATGCATTTAGACGAACTTTACGTATTTCTTCGTTTTGTGCTGCAATTTGAACTTTTACTTCTTCATCTGTGTACTCGATCATGTAGAACAGATGATATAAATCATAGTCTTCATGTTTCTTCATGAATTCTATTTGTTCTTCTGAGGCGATTGCATAATAACCTCCCAGTATTCCTTCATAAGTATCTGTTATTCGATCACTTGGTAGTTTATCAAACCATTCTCTTTCAAACTGAGATAAACCAACCATGTCGAATAAATATATATAATCTTCCATATTAATACGTTAAAATTGCAACATAAACCCCGTGTAAATTGTGTTTATTATCTTCAGTATCTATAGATAAAATATAAAAACTATTAGAAGATTGAGAATATACACCATATGTTCCCCTCATACCTGGGCGGTCGCTTGATGTATATGTAGGATCTCCCCATGATCCCACTAATACTACATAATTAGTTGAAGATAGACCACTAATAGTGAATTTTCTATAACCAGTGGACGATATGTAGGATGTCGGGGATGATAAAGTCACACCGTCCACACTATACAATTGAGTAATATTATTCTTTGCGGTTTCACCCGTTGCTGAATTATAAACCCCATAAATGCATTTTACTCCAGGTCCTCCCCAATTATTATAATTATTTACCGTAAGGGTATTACAAGAAATATTTCCAGTAACTGCAGCATTTGATGCATACACGTAGCCACTTTGAGTTACTCTGAATGGTGCGGTATTTCTATCAGAAGCACCTGCCCAAAATCTAGGAGAACTGTCATCATTACCTGTACCCGATATACCAGCATTGCCGTTACCACAACCAACACGAAGAATCCCAGAAGGATAAATTCGTATACACGCAGTAGAGTTAATTGTCCCAGAACCACTATCGTATCCCAAATAACCTGCAGTATTACCTACAGCAAAACATGGTGTACTGGTTGCATTAGAATCTGTACCAGTTAAACAAACATAACCACTCGCAGATCTTAACAAATTGTGCGTAGGATCGAAAATCCATCCCGCAATAGTTGCTGATTCTGCTAGCAACAATCCAGTAGCTAACATATCAAAAGATGACATAGATACCCAATACGCTGTAGTACTAGTGGTACCATCACTTACAGAATAAGAAGAAGGAGATCTCCCACTAAAGCCATTTCTACCAGGATATACCATGTAATAAGTACTTCCAGATTTAACTACATCCACTCTATTAGAACTTCTATAGTAATAAGCTGAAGAGCTATACGTACCTCTGTAGTTAATTGCTGGTCCACTACTACCTGCTGCACCAGGATCACCATCTTTACCTCTTGCACCAATAATTACTGCATCCGATGAAGTAGCACCGTTGTTGGTACCATCTGTATAATAAATCTTTGTATAATTCCACAAGTAAGGATAAGTAGAAGTTAATGTAGGAGGTGTAGTCTTAAATGACCCATAGTAAGATGAAGCCGTACCGTAAGCATAATATTCTACTACATGATCAATACCTCTACCGTCACTACCTGGAGAACCAGTGTCACCATACACGCTAATAACCCTTGGAGTACTTTCTATAGGAGTAGATGAATCTGAATATACGATCGCTTCCTTATTCCACAAGTACTTCTTTGTTGCTGTAGGCACTTGCACTGTAGCACTCCACGTTGTTGGTGCCGTAGAAGATGAAGTACTAGTTTGATAATACTCAGTAATAGATACTATACCTCTACCAGCTGCACCTGCTTCACCACTAACCCCTTGGAATATAACTGGAGTAGTCCACGAATTACCTTCTTTCAATAAGTTAGTAGTACCATCAAATAAACCTACACTACGCCATATTACTTTAGAAGATGATACTTCAGGATCTGTTTTCCATAAAGCTCCATCAGTACCTAATGAACCTGATGACGAAGGTATTTCTGAGAATGTAGGAGCTGCTACAGATGTTTGTGTTGAAGCTACTGCTGCATATACAGATACTTCATAATCTCCTGGAGGACCTGCTTTAGCTTTAGTTACAGTAAAGTCACAAGCATCTACTTCCTTATTATCTACTAAGAAGTGTACTCTAACTATAACAGTATCAGTAGGCATTGCTACTAATTTCAAAGTATAATTAGTAAAGTCTTCTTCCCAGTAAGTGCTAGTAGTATCAGTGATAGAATTAGCAGTCCAAATAAATGCAGTATTATCTAATAGTTCATTCTGGAAGTATAACTTAACACTAGTAATTGCTCTAGATAGTTCTTCATCCATAACTTCACCAAAATAGGTAGCAGCTACAGTATGAGACTCATTAGTTAATATACCACGATATGCACCAACACCATCAACCCCATCAGATAGCTTATTGACAGTTAACATATCATAGTATATAGCACCACCATTGATAGATGTTACTTCACATTTGAATGTAACTTCATTCATACTAGCAAAGTAAGTACCATTAGGATCTACTACATATGTATCACTATTTTGACCACTTAACGTAATCCATTCACCAGAACCTGGTATAGCCCAATACCATGAATACTGTGGAGATTCAATGTTATAAGCTTTAGCAGCTATAGTAATAGAAGTAGGTATGTATTCAGTAGTTGAACCTTGTACAGACTTAAATACCTGTTCACCAGCAACTACTACATAAGCAGCATCTACACCATCAATACCATCAGAACCATTGTGTATTCTACAGATGTGCCAATCCTTAGTAAGGGATATACCATCAGCTAATGTTACATTCAATCTAACTATAGCAGATGCTGAAGTAAATGTAGCTAAATAAACAGTATTATCTGTTACAGTTACTGTTGCATTACCTGAAGTAGCAGTAGCACTAATAGAAGTAATTTCTACAGGATTAATACCATGATAAGCATATACTTCAGTAAATACTTCAGATAAACTAATTAATGGAGTATTACCACTACTATCAAATGGTACTGATACAGAACTATTAGATAAGTCAATGTAGTAAGCATCTAGACCTTCTGCACCATTAGCTAACTTAGCTACTTGGAAGTCATCAGTATATGTACCATTATCTCCATCATCTACTGTTACACGGATTGTAGCAGTTCTTGTAGTAAACGTATCAGGATATACAGTCAAATAAGACTCTGTACCTAGAGTAACAGGTAAATCCCCAAGTAATGTCCATAAGTAAGTAGCTGAATCAGATAAACCATGAGTAGTAGCTACTAACATTATTTCTGAAGGATTAGGAGTACCACTATAGTCTGGAGAGTCATATAAGAACAATCTATTACCAGTAATCTCTACAAATCTAGCAGTATCTGAACCATTAATACCAGCTTCACCTTTAGCAACCTGTAACTGCCATTGTGAATTAGTTTCACTAGGTACACTAGTTACTCCATCTTCCATACAAATCCACATACTACCATTGTATGTTACTTGGTCATAGTAGTTATATGTTGCAGTAGCATCCCAATAACCTCTATAAACTGGTATACGTACATAATCCCCATTTGTAGTCATTTGTGTAAATGTACCTACAAACTTGCTTTCTGTACCAATTACAGTAGTATCTTTACCAGATAAAGTAAAGTCATCAATATTCTGATAGAATGAGATTCTAGGTGAATTAGCACCTTTAGCTGAAATAAAGATAGCATTACGTCTGTTAGCTAATTCTTCTAAAGTAAGAGATTCATCGTATCTATGACCTAACTGAAGAATCTTATCACCTGCTTTAGGTTCAGCACTACCTGGTTCACATGATGTTCTAGAAAGTACTATATAGTTATCACCAGTCTCTAATACAGTACGCCAATATCTTCTTACTACTCTAATCTTATTACCTGCTTCATTAACACCTTCTACAGTATTAGGACCATCATATTGTTGACAGATAGCTTGGTCTAATGGAATAAACTCATTAATTTTATCAGTGTTATCGAAGTAGCATCTCCAACCATTAGAGGTTTCTTCTACTTCAGTACATTCCATATCAGCTATAGTAACAAGGATTTCACCACCAGTTGCTTTGATTTCATTGATGGTAAGTTCATTAACATCCATGTTACCACGTACAAACAAGTTATCTAGTTCTAGATTCCAAGTATTACCATCATTAGTAGGATATAAACTAGCACCTTTGCCATCCCAACCTGAAGTAAAAGCACTACCACCTTGCCAACCTGCTAAGAAGTTAATACGACCTGTAGCAGTATCACCAGAAGCATTTAAGAATCTTTCATCAGCTGCTGCAGAAGTATATAAAGAACCATCAGATGATGCAGTAGTTTCACCAGATTTGATCAATGGCATATTCAAACCACCACCTGTACCACCACCTGCAGCAATAGCATCAATCTGATTCTCTAACTTAGATAATGCTTGATTTAATGTATCAGATGAAGATAGAGGGTCTGCATTAGTATCTTTAACATAACCAGATAAAGGGAATATTGTAGCAGTAGATTGTGAATGAGGTCCTACTACACCAGAACTACTACCACCACTACCTGAACCACTACCAGAACCTGTACCACCTTCACCATTAGCAACAGCATCAGCTAACTGTGTAATCTTATTTTCATTAACGATTACACGATTTAATACATTTTGTAACTGACTATTAGATGCCTTATTTGCAATTGCATTTGACCAATCTTGAACCGTATTCTGTATATCATCAATAGCCTCATCATGTTTCTTCTCTAATGCTTCAAGATCATCTGCTATAGCACCTACTTTATCTTCTAAGTCTGAATCAGTTGCAAATGTATCAGCCAATTTTGTTTCTAACGTAGCCTTAGTGATATTCTTATTCTTACCACCTTGAACAATGGTAAGTAGATCGGTATCACCAAGAGACGTGGTTAGATCAAATTGTGATATTTTTTTATTCATATTTACTCTTGAATTATATGTTCATCTACTTCGGTCAATATACAATCAGGACTTTCTTTAGTTACTGGGAAGAAGTCTATTTCTTTCTTCAAACAACTGGTATAACCCTTTAACTTGTTTATGTCTTCCTGAGTAATAGGATCTTCGTATTTATCATCATCTACTACTTGTTCTGCCCAAGTAAGTAGTTCTTCTAAATGAGTTAATATTACTATATTTGTTATTGATACCCTAGGTAGTTTAATGATGTTTTTAATGAAATTGTTGATAAGAAAACCAACGTTATTTACAAAGCTCACAGTATCCATTTGCACAATCTTTGCATTCAGATTTAGAACAAGGGCATGTCCTTAAATCTAATAAGTTTAACATTTCGTTATAATAACGATCAGCATCCTCAGTAAGACCTAAAGTCGTAGCATTCTCATACAATGTCTTCTTGAATAAGAACATCATAATTTTGTCTTTCATCTTATTATCTAAGCAGCTTTGACAATATCTTTTCAGAAGTTTTAATTCTGCATAGTATAAGCTTTCTGTAATATCTTCCATACACTAATGTTTATAAAAAAGAAAAGGGACTAGGGATAACTTCCCCAATCCCTTTTATAGTTTTGGTTAATATTTTATTACTCACCAATAAATGCTTTTAAGCCGCTTTCGATAACTGAACCAACAACAGCACCTTTAACAACATACAATTCAGTTGCCAATGGAGTAGTTTTGATATATTGATTGTCATCAGAAAGATACTTGTTATCCCATTCAATAGATACTGTATCGTATTCAGCAGTTAAATCTGATTTGAATTCAGGAGCAATGTACGGGTAAACACCATTTGCACGATGTGTAATACCTCTGTAGCCTAATGCTGCATTTTCACGGTCTCTTACGATATAAGCGTTACCTTTACCTGGAGTACCTTGAGTCTTAGCAATAGTCAAGTTAGAGATAGGATACATTACGTTACTTAACAAACCAGAAGGAATTGTAGTCCACATGAAAGCATCTACAGATACTTGAGAATACAAAGCATCTAAAGTAATACCTTCGTTATAAGGAATTTCTTTAGCTTCCAAAGTAAGTACAGCAGCATCAGCAGTTGCTACTACTCTAGCTTCTTTGTGTTTGTTAATCTTTTTAGCAAATGAAGCAATCATATCAGCAGGATCTGTAGACTTAGCAATTACTTCATAAGTGTGAGTAAACTGACCTGGAGCTTCATAAATGTCATTGTATACCAAACGTAATACATATCTATGACCTACTTCAGGAGTTACATTAGTAGCAGTAATTTCAATGCTATCTTCTGCTTTAGCAACGAATTCACTGATTACCATGTGAGGGTTAGAACATTTCTGGATAGGCATTGAGTAACGAATTACTGATACTTCAGTACCATTACCTTCCTGGTCATAAACCATTTCTTTACCTTCACAAACACCAATATAAAGTTCTTTTGCACTTGCAGCAGTATCTGCTGTAACAATTTGTTTTAATTCATTGAACAATGCTACATCGCCGTCTTTCATAGCATTAACATCTGTACCAGCTGCTACTGCTTTAGCGATCAACACTGTATTGACATGATTCAACATAATCTTGATTTTTAATTGATTACGTTTAGTCTAACCATTTAGTTCTTCTACTTTCGTGTTTCAGATTTCCTCGTCAAACTAAACAAATAAGGGTTATTCCATTTGTGCTACTTCATTCTGAGCTAGATTGTAACGATTGTCACCTTTATCTGCTAAATATATCGAAATAGCTAAGTTTATAATCTCATTTAACACATACTCAGGTAGATCTGTATATTCATACATTGGGTTATCTAGAGTAAAAGCATCGGGCTTTTTTAGATAAGTAATCTTATAACTGTCTACCGTATACTTACCATCAGTGTATAAATGTATTTGGTTGCCTTTAATTAATCTTAATGGTCTTGCTCTATTACCATGTAAGTGATGTTCTGAGAGGCTATTCGCCAGCTTACTATCAATATTTTCAATTGTTGCCTCTAGCACATCTGTTTGCTTAATTAAAGGCTTATTTCCTTCTAAGGGCCAGCATTTATCAGCACTAGTTATATAAGCAGTTTCCCCAAGTAAATGTAAATAATCATCAGGTAACGTGATATAGTTATTAACATCTACATCATAGGTTTTTTCCTTTACTAAGGACTTTAAGTCATCTATTCTCTTTTGGTCTTGTTCAAAACCTAAACGTTTGTAGTTTAACCCAGTAAACCTAGTAGTAACAAACCTATTTAATCCATCATTTAAATACTGTAGAACTAAATCACTACTTGGTTTCTTCTCTACAATCATATCTGGAAACATGACTTGTAGTCTTCTTTCAAATTCAATGTAAATCTGTTTATAAGTCATTATTCAGCCAATTGTGCCACATATTGTGGGTGTGATTTAACTCTCTGTGATTCTACATTTTCTAATGCCATATCAGCAGCTAATTTAACTACTTCGTATTGCATATACTCTGGAATTTCATCCATACCAGAACTAATATCTTGATTATTCAATCTATGTGGATAAGCTAAGTAAGTCAAATCCAACTTATAAGGACCTTTCATTAAGTCTTTATCAATGAATATAATCAGTTTATTGTCCTCTAATGTAGCTACTGGATTTTCTATCCAAGGTCTGTTATTATAAGTTTGTAAGAAGTTTTGAGCATGTTCATGACTTATTAGGGAAATAGTTGCTAAGTCAGTACCGAAATGCAATACACCTTCAATGAAATACATACGCTTGTCTTGAGTATCATCTCCATAAGTAGTAGAGGATCTGAAGTCTTCCATAGTAAGACGATTGGTATTTGTTTCACTCAATAGAGTTAGACTTGTATCAGTCTTTACCAAATTCTCTAAATCAGCTACACGTTTGATATTACCTTCAAATGGTTGTTTAATAGTATTATTACCAGTAAACTTAGTAGCTATCTTACTTAGGTATGCGGTATATAACCAGTAGTCTATTTCTTCAGGTAAGAATGAAGGACATCCAGACATACCAATATTAACTGCATTCTTATCTGCTTCTACTTTAAATGCAATATGTAATTCACTAATATTCATGTTTATTTACCTTCTATCTCACTTAGAATAGCGAGTTTAATTTCTTGTTGACTCTTGTCATTTAAGAAGCTGATTGCATCATCTTGACTTCTACCAATGACATCAGTACCATAATAGTATACATTCTTAGACTTACGAATGATATTCTTACTAATTGCTGTCTCTAAGATGTATTGAGTTTCTTTATTCTTATTGTTAACCCAGATCAAGAAGTACTTGTTAGGATCTTTTTCAATAAGTTCAAACAATTTGCTTTCAACTAATTCATTACTGATATTATCAGCTTTGTGTCCATAAATACGTAAACACTTACGCATATCTTCCAATGACATTTTGTTGAATTCAGCAAATGCTTCTCTTTTAACTTTATTAAGTCTATTAGCTGCTTCTGCTTCAGCATTAGAGTTAACTAGCACGTAATCATGTTGTGGTCTTAGATTACTTAAACCTAATGCAACTCTTTTGTGATTCTTTAAGAACAGATAAGCTAATTCATCTTCAGGTCTTTCTGTATGCAAATACAATGGTTTAGCACCTAATCGTACTGAGTAAGTCTTCCAGTATAAACTACTTGGTGATAGTTTACCTTCTTCAAAACCAATTGCTTTCTCTAATCTACGAGCATCTTCTTCAGTTAAACCTGTATAGATATTACCTGACCTTGTGAAGTAAGGTCCAATGTAATCATAACAATTTTTATATTTGGCTATTCCAGCCCAAGGGTTAACTCGAGCGAATCTTAATTCTACTTCCATAATATTATTGTTTATATCTCCAAATGTATTTAATTCTTTTTAGAAATTTAGGATTTAATAATTTAGCATCAAATTTCCCATTACAATAATCTCTAATCGTTGTATTAGAAATTCCTGTAATTTTAGAAGCTTCACTTATACTGTCAAATTCCTCAAGTACGTTCCCTTGTAAATCATATCGAATTACTGGTTTTTTAATATTATCCATTTTTCCATTCTTCGTAAAATTTTTACTTCTGGCTTTTATAAAATTTTCACTCATAGGTCTTTCAAAATTAATGTCTCCAATTAAGCCTTTTGTATCTATAGTGAGAGGAACGTCTGGATAATCTTCTTTATACACCCAAATGTATGGGTTTACTTTAGATTTGCCTTTAAATACGTGTTTTAAACCCCTAATAAGAGAAGCTCTACAAATTTTTGTAAATTCGCTCGCATGCGTCAAACTGGGGTATTCTTGAATAAATTTACCATTTTCGTCATATTGTAAAACGGCTTTGTATCGTGAAGATTGATCCTTTCCTTTATGAATTTTACTGATTTTTGCCTTAGTTTCTTCAGTGTGAAACATAATATCTCCACCGCAATCGCTATTATACCCATACTCGGGGTTCATTGAACGGTATTGGATTATCCAATATTTTTCACGTTGCTTTAGCTCATCTAAAGAATTGAGATATTCTATAGTTTCTACTTCGAAGTTATTTTCTCCTAATTCTCTAATAGCTTTGTGAAAAGCATAATTGGAGCCCTCGTTTGCTTTCCAAATGTGTTGTTTAAAACGTTTACCACATCCTTGACTAGTGGCTCCAATGTATACTTTATCATTTATTTTATCAGTGATCTTATAAATCTCGTATATTCTTTCATCTTTAACATCTACTACGTTCATATTTTTATTATTTTCGTTTTATATATGAAACGCAAGATATTAATTTTGTTCCAATTTTATACGGTACATTTTTAAGCGTCAACGTCCATTATAAGTTCACCGCAAGCGCGTGGATCGAAAAGACAGATTCCCATTTCACCGAGGAAATGTACGCTGTAACCGTCCTTAGCATTACTTCTTACAGTGCTTGCATTCTTACCATAACCTGCACCTGGAGCTACAGAACCTGAAGTATTCCAAATAACCATTTCACGGTCTTTTCTAACCACCTTAACGATATTAGACTTACCATCACGTCTAGCAACATCAAGGAATGTCATACGGTAAGATTCAATAGGCTTACCAGATACCGGATGTAACAAACGATTGTAAGTAGTATCATCATACAATGGGAAGTGCTTCAACGTCAATTCGATACCGTTAGTCATCTTGTAAGTTACAAACTGACCACCTAATACCAATGCCTGACCAGAACCTGTAATGAATTTAGTATCAATCAAATTCATTGTAGCAGCTTTCTGTTTCAATACACGGTCGAATTCTCTCATACCCATTTCACCTGTCAAAGCAACAAACTTACGTTCGTTAGTACCTAAGATGTTATAAGACAAGTCAAATAAGAAGTCTTCCAATAATTCAGTAGTTAATTCTGTGTAGTAACGTCTGTTAGACGGAGCAATCTGTTGCAACAAACCAGCTGGAATATATACAGGTCGTCCGTTTGTACCCAACAAGCTAGTAGAACCATCTTTGTTTACATTACTCTTAGAGTAAACCAACATACGTTCACATCTCTTAGACCATTCTCTCATGGCTTTCCATTCCTGATAATCAGACCACAAGTAAGAAGTCTTACCAGTTTTAGGATCTTTCAAAGCAATCCACAATACTGTAGAGTAAGCTGTACCTGTAATATCATAATCAAGACGAGTAGTAAATAAGAAGTTTCTCATCTTGAAGTGAGTGTTGTAGTTCAAGATGTCACCTTCTTCGCTGTATTCTTCGTAAGCAGAAGCTAAACGAGATACTTGATGTCCTGCAACTAAGTATTCACCTGGAATGTAAGAGTTAGACTGTCCATCTGCAATAAAGCAAGTGTAAACCCATTCGTTACCATCTTGGTAAGGTGCGCCTGATACACGTACCTGATATTCTCTATCATCAAATTCCAAGATTGCACCAGTTCCAAACCACTTGTCTTCTAACCACAACATGATCGGAGTATTACCCAAACCAGCCATGATTGTATCAGCATTAGCTGCAGTGATTTCTTGTCCGTTCCATTTAGCTGAGCGAATAGTAACAGCTCTATCAGAATCAATCATAACAGACCATTCATAGTCTCTCTGATCAATTGTCATTACATTACCCAGACCACCTGTGATAGCGTCCAAAGAAGTACTATAACCATCATCTTTAGAACCAAATACGTAAGAAATTACACGTGTTACTTCATACGGTCTTGTCAACATGGCATTGCTGATCATGTTTTCATCTACGTCTAATGTTCAGCGTAAGTCGTTAATTTACGCCCGTCTTCCGACTGCTGCACATTTCTGTGCAGAGCAGGCCATATCTTCACCTCAGTGAGGTGTCTACTGCTTCGAGTCACTTGACTCTACACCGTTGATAGCGGTTGGCCGTCGAACCTCCAAATTAATAATATCTATTTTTAATCCCCGTAAAACTCCACGTTTTACATAATCTCCAGTATTAGCATATTTATAGATTAAACCACTATTTGCTGGAGTAATATGTAACTGTTTTAATAACTGCTTAAATCCTATAATTGTAAACGACTTTCCACTAAACACATTTGTAAACACGTATGCTTTTTTGGTTTGCTTATAAATGCAATCATAATTACCAGCATCTCTAGAATGTTTTATATTATCGTAATGATTGCACCATTCTAAATTACTTACAAAATTATTCAGTCTGTCAAAGTCTTTATGATTTACCTCAGGTAATCCATTAGGATTATCTAAAAAAGTCATAGCAATCAATCTGTGTACTTTGTACGAATATTGTTTCCCATTATCTCCCACTAAAGATACTTGTAGATATCCATCTTTAGTAGTTGCAGGTTTTAAAAACTTATTATACCTTTTTGAAAATATTTTACCATCTTTTGAAGCTAAATAAAATTCTTCATAACCAGGTATCGGTTTCATATCATTAATTTGTTTGGCTGCTGATTGCCCATTTTCATTTTTCATAATCTATGCGTTTAATTATTACACTATGGTAGTACGCCTTTAGGGGTTTCCAGCAATTCAATAGAAATGCATCAGTATATCGCTATACTGAGCCCCCGTTATTCAAGGTCTGAAAACCATTTACCACGACCGATCTGGAGATTATTTAAAATTCCGTTATCCATAATATTTAATTAAAGTAATTGTTGTACTGCGCGACTAAATATAGAGCTCGCTGATGTCGTGTTTATTCTTCTGTTACCTTTGCTGACACCTGTTGATCTGAGACTCTGTTTGAGATTTTTAATAGCTGAGCTAGTACCCATTTTCTTAGCAGTATCGAGTAAAATATCACCCTTCATCGTAAAATAGGCAGACTCGATTAAATTCTTTACGCTCTTAGAATAATCTTTTTGATATTGAGTTTTACCATTTGCATCTGCTTTGAATATGTATGCAAGTAAAGCTTTCTTATCTTTTTCGGGAACTTTGATTCCACGAACATTATTCATAGCGTTTATTTCATTCACAACGCTGTCTATAAAGTCCTGTTGCTCAGCCTTTCTTTGCTCTGCAGCCCTTTTCTGCTGGGACAATAGCTGTTCCTTTTTGGACTCTTCAATGTCCTTCATAGCCTCTAAAGCATCCTCTGCTTCGTCCTCTAAGATACCAGCATCTTCATATTTTTCAATCTTTCTAGCTATCTGTTTCTCACTGTATCCTTTTTCAGTAAGTAACATCTTGACAATTTGCTTTTGATTAGACTCAATAGTAGTATCAAAATTATCATAATCAATTTCTGGAGTAACAGTAAAATAGTCAGCTATATTACCACCATTACGTACAAATTCATCCAATTTGGCTACTTCCTCACTAGCATACTGAGGAACTGATTGTTCTTTAATAATGTCTCTAAAGTAAGTAACTAAATCTTCAACAGTTTTTGGTTTAGTTTCTTTCTCTTCATCATCAAATTCCCATTCTAATTCTTCAGCAATAGCATCAAATAAAGCAGTTACTTTAGAAGATTCTTCTTCATCTACTTCTTGTTCATCTTCTTCGTCGTCTACTTCATCAATTTTTTTAGACTTTTTAGAAATTTTAGGTTCATCTTCTTCCTCTTCTTCATCTTCTAAATCGTCATCATCAACATCTTCTTCCTCTTCTTCAGTCTTTTTATTTTTACTACCTGGAGTAGCAGGTCTAGCGTTAGCCGACTGTTTTTTCAACTCTTCCAAGTCTTCATCAGATAAATCTGTATCATCTGGAGTACCTGTTAACAATGTAGTATTACTATGATTTTCTGAAAACATATCAGAAATAGCTTCAAATCCAAATAGTGTATCATTACTATTGTTATCCATAATTAAATCAATTAGATTGTTCTTTGTTGTTGTAATTCAATAATCCACTCACACTTAAAGGAACTGCAAATTCCATTGGTATAAGATTATTCATTATCATAATCAGATTCTTTCTTTACTTTAGCCTTTTTACTTTCTTTAGTGATAGTAATTGGAGTATTTAACTTACTCTTAACTTTGCTAACCACTTTACCGACACCGTATGGTATGGCAGTTAATGCAGCATCTACAATAGCTTCACCATAATTACCTTCAGCAATATTCTCAGCAAAACTCATAGCATCTTTAACGTAACCAGCAGGAGTTAAATGTACTTCCGGTTGAACTACATCCGCTTTACCAGATATTCTTTGTTGTCTAGCAAAATATTCTGGTGTACCTGGAGTAAGACCTAATTCTTTGGGTGGTACTATCTTTTTACCACCATCTTCATATGCTGGAATTTTAGATTCTACTAAATTTCTAAGTTTCTCATTTGTGGTCCATTGTGTCCATTCATCTACTTCCGGATGGTTCTTTATAAAATCTGGAATTGATTGTTTTTTGACAATTTTCAATTTATTAACTGATCCAGGAAATACCGTTATTTGAGAAGGAGTTTGTATTCCATCATATTTTAAAGCTTCTAAATCGGATTGTAATAATCCTTTTACTCTGTTTGATTCAGTTTTATATAAATTTAAATCTGTACCCACCACGTCATATACCGTGGGATTTAATTCTCCACCTAATGGTTTACTACTTCTACCCAAATGTATCGGAGCATCAGGACTTTTAATATTTGCAAACTTTGGTGCATTTTTAGGCGACTTATACCACAAATTTATACCTTTCATTGCTTTACTACCACCCTCCGCACTACCTATAAATTGAGCATCAAATTTATCAAATCTTACTGGGCTACCATGATAAAATAATTGTTTGGATTTAGAAGCAGATTTCCCGATATTTATCGCATCTGATAAAACTTCAATGCCACTAGGCATTGGTACAGCTGCTAAAACCATTTGAGTCCTAGGATCATTAACGAATTCATTAATACCCGCAGTAGTAGCATTTCTAACGGTTTGCCAATTTTTTGCAGTTTCGTATCCTTGTGTTCTAGCAATATCTCCAAACTTATTTTGTGGATATACAGTTACTTCGGGCAAACTATATACAGCTGCTACAGAATTATCTTTGCCGTCTTCGTATCCAGGAATTGAATCGAATTGTGATTTAATATCAAGATAGGTAGTATCAGGATTTTGAGCTTTAATACTGTCGTATATTTGTTTCTTCTCTTTAAAAGATAAATCTGACCATTTCATCTAAAAATATTTCCATTTAAAATTTTTATATTTGCCTTTATATTTACCACTTTCTCCCTCTCTACACACTCTAGATATACCACTATTATCTATATTTAAGGCTTTTCCGGCATCTGTAGCAGATTCCCAAACACATATTACATTATTATTTAAATCCAATTGAATAATAGGAATTTTGTTTATTTGTAAATTCTTTGCATATGTATTACCTTTCATTAAAATAGATAAAGCTAATTTTCTTGATTGTGAACAGGGATTACCTTTTTTATTCTTTTTTGATTCTGCTATTTTTCTGCGAGTATCTATAGATCGTTTTTTACCTTTATTTTTAGTACTTACTTTTAATCTACCCTCTTTTGATAAAGATTTTCTTGTTTCTCCACCTTCTGTATTATTATATCCAAAAAGTGGATTATTAGAATTTAATGCTTTTATCAATTGTTTTTCAGATTGAATAGCTTCCTCTTTTGTAATCCCACTAAATATTATTTCGTGTTTAAAATTATCCCATCCATATTTTAAAATAGCGTTATAGAAATGTTTATTCTTACAATAACCTCTTCCGTTTGCCCATCTCTTTAATGGATTTTGTTTTGTTATCCCTACATAATATTTATTTGTTGGAGAGGTATGCAAATATACACAATAATTTGTCATTTGTCAAAAAATAAATGCTCTGTATAGAAATGGTAATAGTCTTTATTCTTACATACTCTAGAATGTAAAGCAGCATGAATCAAACTAGGTAAACCTATCACTAATAAGTATAATGGACCTAAGATTTGCGATTGTTTTGTATGACCCAATTCGTGCTGCAAATGCTTAATGTTACCAAGTATAATATAATTACCAAGAGTAATACCACCAGGGAAGTTAGTTGATAACTTACATTTAATACCTTCTCCACACAAGTCTTTAGTACATGTTTCATACCCATCTACATAGTTATATGCAAGCCACCCCAGAATATTCTGAGGAGCTTGCCATAACCACTTTAAAATCTTTTTCATTTCTTCTTAGATTTAGACTCACCTGCTACTTTATTCTTAAGAGCTGTCTTGGCTTTCAATCTTTCTCTTTCCATTGCAGCTTTATCTTTCTGAGCTTGCAATTTCTTAGCTTCAACTAATTTCTTCTTTTCGAGTTCGATCTTCTGCTTTTCAATCGAGTTACGTAATCTTTCTGCTTCTTTCTGAGCATCTATCTTACGTTTTTCAATCTCTTTCTTATTCTCTTCAGCACGCATTTTGTTAGCCAAATCCATTTGTTTAGCTTGAGCATCAGATACAGCTTTCTGTCTTTCAATCTCTTGCTTTCCAATTTCAATAGGATCTGGAATACCGTTCATATCTTGATCCATATTTTCGGCATTTCTATAAGCATTCAATTGAGCAACTGTAATCTTAGTAGCATTGTCTTGATCAATCTTATACTTTTCAAGATCCAATTCAGCTTCTTTAAGCATGAGTTCTTGTTCTTTGACTTCATTCTGCATTTGAACCAATTGCTGTTGCTGCTGAGCTTCTTGTTCTTGCATCGCTTGTTGTTGTTCCATTCTCTTAGTCTCAATTTCCTGTAACTTAGTCTTAATCATACTTAAGTTATCTAAAGTAAGAACTTCAACAATATCTAACATAGATGCACCATTCTGCATAGCAGGTTGAACTAAACTACGTACTTGGTCAATCAATTGATTATCCTTAGTACTATCAGATACAAATATGTCAAAATCTTCATATGAGAAATTATCGTCAAGCTTTAAGAATGCTCTAGTAGTATCATCCAATAAGTAGTTAAGATATTCTCTACTATCTTTCCAAGCGTATTTAGCAGTATCTAACAACATGCTTAATACTCTTTTCTTACATTGATTGTGCAACCAGAACCAAGGTTCAGTAATATGAGCAGACTGTACTACACTTCTTTCCACATTACCTACTAATTCATTACTTGATATAGCACCTTGTCTCTGTTGAGTAATACCAGACAATTCTGATACCATCTGTTCAATCTTATCAAGTAATCCGATGTAAGTATTGATTGTATTACCCATAGTAAGATCTAGAGAAGTATAGTTACTAAATGACGATGGTTTACCACCTTCCCTGCCAGGCACTTGCCAGCCTTCTTCGTATGGATTAATGAATGCTACACCTAATGCAGATAGATAGTGCATCCACTTATCAACATCTATACCCATAGATTTAGGAATAGTAGTAACATCTACTAATGGAACTTTACCTTTATCTCTAGCAATGGCTAACTCCAATCTATACCATAATACAATATACATATATTGTAAAGGTTTCATTACAGCAACTAATGACTTAGCTTTACTGTTAGTATTACTATAGGCTACACCAGTATAAGGTAACTTGGCTGAGTTTAATGTAGAACTATTTTCAAATTGGTATTCTACAGGTTGCATACCAAAATACAAACTGTCTTCATCATCATTACCTTCTACACAATAGCCTTCCCAAGTTTCAAGTATCCACTTCCATTCAACATTTATTTCAGTACCTACTTCTTTGTATGATTCATCTACTTGGAATTCTTCAGGTAAACCAGTCTCTGGATTAAGTATAGTTACGAAACCAATCTTTTTACATGATTTCCAGCACACGTGATAAAGTATAACATCGTCTAATACTTTATCTTCCATATAACCATTGATGGTGTTATAACGCTTTAAATCTATATGATTATAATCCATTGGACTTCTATCAGGACCGTAACCTGAAGTAGGTTGTTGACCTACTATTTCTAACAGTTTATTTAACTGTTTTTCATCCAAGTAATCATAGTAATCATCATATAAAGAAGCCCAGGAAGTTCTGATTCTTCTTACACACCACGAAGATTCATCTACAAACTCAACACCTTCTTCTGCAGGATATTTAAAATCTTTAGTGTTAACTGTTTCTGCAAAAGGATCACCGTTTCTAATACCTACGTAATAGAATTCTAAACCACCACATAAAGCGTGTTTAAAACCTTTAACAAATTCATGAGGTAGATTTAATTTCTTTATCAAATACTGCAAAGCATGATACGCAGTAATTTCAGCAATATCTTTGTATTCTTGAGTAAGATACTTATGTATTTGTTCTGGAGTTTGTACTTCTCCTGAATCTAAAGCTTGTTGGAATCTAGCTTGTTCTTCTGGACCTAATTGAGCCATAATAGCTGCTTGTACATACTCTAGTAACATTTGCTTAGCTTTATCTTGTACTTCACTAGAAGCAATATCACTAGTTCTACATACTTTGAAGTTAAAAGGTCTTTTAGTCTCTTCCCCTAGTAATAAATCAATCTTTGGTCTAATTATATTATAATCCTGAGCCATTGCAGGAAACCCATCATCTTGGTTAAATGGGTTAGTAACATACTTTAGATCTTTCTCATTATACAATCCATTATACAGATCGTAATAACTTTGTAATTCTTCTTCGTCAGGGATAGAATTAGCAGAAGAGAAACCAGATATACCTATAAAATAGTCTATACAATCTTTACGCCATTCCTCTGTCTTTTTAGACATTGGTAGCTTTTGTATAGGCATGTTTGATATGTATTTTCTCATATTTAGTTAGTATACATAAAAGTGGTTGTACTAAAACTATTATTTATCTGCGGCTCAAAAGTATCTCTATAATTCCTAAATATCGGTTTGTCAAACAAGCGTATTTTCTTTTCAGTCTCTTCTACTTTCTTTACTTGGTGATTATACAATTGCTCTTTGTATATCATTATCTGTAACATCGCCATGACGCGGTCAGCATTAGCTTTGTCATTGTACTTGATTAATTCTTCAAGTAAAGGTTCAGATAGAATTGTATCTACACGAGTTTTACCGTTACCAATATCTTCTTCTAAGTATTCTTTAATTTTATCAATACCCCAAGCCTTAATTTCTTTAGTCATGTGACAACCTTTGCCTCTATTTACTTTAGAAGAATTAGTAATGTCACGTATTACATCAGGTTGATCAGCTAATAAATAACTACAGTGTTTATTATTAAAATATGTGAATATACCTGTATTTTGGTTTTCAACCATAGCTTTTGCATTATAATACTTCAAGAGTTTACGAACATTCTCGTAAAAGTCTTCAGCAGTCTTCGGTCTACCTGTATACTCGGCTACTATAATATCCTGATTTGATTCAAAGTTTTGGAAACGTTTGTATATGATGCAACTACCTAAAGAGTTTGTACCAGATTGATCTTGATCGTATGGGTCAATACCCGCAATATACAAACCATACGGAGCTTCTTTGAGAGGGTGTTCCCATATTACTACAGCACCAGTGGGATCTGCTTTAACTGGTAAAGGATATTCAGTGATGTCATTAGGACTCTTTTGAATATTCCACACTAATTCTCCTTTCACTTCAGTAAGAAAACCCACTTGTTTAGCATTAGCTAACTTTTTATTAGTTCTAATGCGAGATAATTGCATCTGTAAAGCTTTCTTAGGAAATATATTACCAGTTAATTCAGTAAATGCCTCAGTAGGAGTTTCTGCGTGTTCTGCAACATATCTATCTATCTGTTGAGTACTCTTAGTGGATTTTAATTCTTCTTCTCTAAGATCTAAGATAAACTGTTTAGCTTTCTCATGTAATGTATTACCGTCTTCATCCATGTAAAGACGCTTACCGCTTTCATCACGAACGTCTAGATTAGTATGTTGAGGTACAAAAAATCCACAAGGCCTATCTTGCATTCCCTCATCCCAAATGTTTTCAAATTCAATACAATTGTATTTTTTAGGATCATAAAATGCTTCACGTAAACCAGCAACATTTTCAC
The DNA here is from genome assembly GCA_017625815.1 of Lachnospiraceae bacterium. Classification (GTDB taxonomy): domain Bacteria; phylum Bacillota; class Clostridia; order Lachnospirales; family Lachnospiraceae; genus Coprococcus_C. Next base: position 19,390 of record JAGAKD010000106.1, read on the forward strand.
CTTGATCACCGCCAGTATTGTGTGTAACTATCCCATTTACAATATAATTGTGTTGTTCTTTGGCAGTTAAATTGTATATGTCTTGTTCACCGATTTCTTTAATGTCTACAATTTTATCAGCTACTATACCACTTACATATTTGTGATGTTTTGCGGTTTTTGCTGCAGTAAATAATTGAATTAATTCTAATGCTGCAATCTTTTTCCCTACTGTTAACGGTATTCTTTCTGCAAATCTGTTAAGACTTATCACATCAGATATAACTAATCTCCAACAACCATTTACATCTTTTATTTTCCTATTCCTGTTAGATGGTTTGATGTAATTGATTGTTCCATGTATACCAAAATGTAACAAAGCTTCTTGAACTTCTAACAATATTTCTTTTTGACACTGAGTTAAAGTTATACAAGCTTGTGTGTTATTTATTCCAACATAACCATCAGTATCATACAAACCTCCAAGCAGTTCTTCTAAAGATTCTGCATCATATTCGTGAAAATTTACAGGTAAACGTTTTTTGTCTTTAGTTTGACCATATATACCTAGTTCCCTTAGATTTTTACAAATACCTTTAATTCTAATTTCCTGATATAACTGATTAGTACTTTTGGTAATGTATTCTTTTTCAATTGTGGTGTCAAAGTTATTGTGACAATAATTTAATATTTCTTCTTCGCAGTTGAATAATCTAGGGGTCTTATCAAGACCGTAATTACCATCACCGATTAACCAACCAACTAATCTTGGTTCCCACATTTTCTTTTTACCAAAAATAGGAATTTCATCAATTAATCCAACCTGATCCCCTACTTTACAATTACCAGCATGGTGCCATAACCAAGCTTTCATGTGTTCATTTTCGTCACGTTTTCCAGGTACCCGTCTAGTTCTACCTGGAGTAGACCATAACAACGGATGATCAGTACTACACCTAATGGTTCTACCAGAACGCAAAGATATTTCTACACACGGTTTCTTTGCTGGTGGATTTATATTTTCAATCGTCTGCTGACATACTTGATAAGTATTCCATCCCAATATACCGTCTTTGTGTTGAATATCTTCGATATTTATACAATTTCCTTCATTGGTCCATACTCTGGAGCCTTTGCAAACACAACCAAAAAGAATCATTGTACCAAATGCTATACCGTCTTGTTCTACAGAAGGTCTGGCAATTTCCCAAGCAGCTTTTAATTCTTTAAAAGAACCACCCTCTTCCCAAACAATCAACTTTGCAGCTTTACCACGGACAGAGTTAGGATTATCTTTTACAGACACTCCCATAATTTCCGATTTGTATCCAACTTCAATTTTATTACCAAACTCGTCTGTAACAAGCATTGAAGCTCTCTTACGCATCGCAGTATTTGCCACTTGTCTCTTTTTACCCCAAGCAGTATTTGCATCTATAAAATCCATATAGTCCCAGGCTTTTGTTAAATTACCGTCTTCTGTCAAAAACTGTTTATTAGATGCGTAAACGTAAGATTTGGAATTGGGAATTAAAAAGAAATTACGACACAGCATGCTGGATGTTTTGTATGAGTATCCTTTTCTTCGACTCTTTGTTAGACATAAATGTTTACCTTTATTTTCGGCTTCTTGTACAGCCTGAAAGAAAAAGTAATCATAGTCGTAAAAGTCAGGGAATGCAGCAATACGCTCTTTCTTTGTTTCCCCAGTAATAGGATCTGTAGTATATACTAATCTCTGAATAGGACAATAGTTTAAATAGAAATAGTTATACCCAGTAATGTAGTCACCATCATCTGCAGTATAACCATCTATACAATACTTCATTTCCTGTTCCCAGAAATTGTAGTATTCGCTTGTACCCTTAGGGTATGAACAATAAGTGCCCGTCTCCTGAAAGCGGATGGCGGGCTGTCTAAACTTATTGGAATTTTTTATTTTCTTAGTAAAGTCAATCATTATTTCTTCTTGAAGAACTTTTTAATTCTCTTCCAAATACTTAATTTCTCTGGTTCAGGAATCTGCATTGTACCTTCACACGGGGTATTCATCATCGTGTTATATAACGCATAAACATCAGTAAAGTCTAAAGTAATAGCACCAGCTTTAGTGTTATTCTTCTTGTTATTCTTAGCCATATTCGTATCTATATTTTTCGTAGCAACGCTACAGTTCTGTTAATGTTATATTATATGTGGATGTAGTTACAACTACTTAACTAATTCAAATGGATTTAATTCACCACCACCACGAACTTTAGAATTAGTTAATTCTTCAGCTCTTACTGAAGCTTCTAATAAATCTAATGATTTGATAGTATTACCTAAAGAGCTCATACCTGATAATATATCTTTTACTTTCTTTTCATCTAGTAAGTCATCTAGTGAATCAGTGTAGTACTTTGATATACTTTCTAATTTCTTTCTAGCATTCCTAAGTAATTGAAGAGTTAAAGTGTTATTAAATTCGATATAAGCTTGTTCTGCTTCTAATACGTCTTTAGGTAACTTTATATCAGCTTTACCAAACAATTCTTTCTTAAGTCTTGGCTCAATGTCTTCAGCATCCATACTCTTGACATAAGGGCTGTCGTATTTATTCTTTAGTACGATATATGAAATATATTTGGTAGCTAATTCTTTATCTTGTTTATCGGCATCCCACACCTTTTTAAAGGCGGGGATGCCTAAGGCATCATTGTGTATTAGAACTTTACCTGCAACAATATCAAATAGTTTCATATTTTAATCTTTCGACTTTAATCAGTCATTACAGCATTCGCAATTATTTTGATGTTCGCGTTCGCGATAATAATCGTCCCATGCCAAGATATTCTTTGACCATGTTTCATTGGATATGATTACTATATCTCGTTCACCTTTTTCTCCTTTTGGGGGATATAACGTAATAATAAGATCTCCTGATTTTACTTGATGTAGTTTATCTTCAATTCTAATTACTCCGTCTTCTGAAATATAATGCACCCAGTCTATGTGACTATTAATCCCGTCTATTTTCTTTATTTTTAAAGAGTTTATATCTTCACCTTCTACCCAAAAGCATCGCCCGCTCGAAATAAAATATTGTTTCATATCTCTAAGTATTTAATTATTATTAACTTCTTCTTTTACTTCGTCTGTAGAACCAAAACCATCTTCACCTCTTTCAGTTTCTTCTAACTCTTCTACTTCAACTAAATCTGCCTTCAAGTAAGGTACAATCACTAATTGTGCAATCTTCTCATCAGGTTGATAAATAGTAGGTACTGCATCTGTTGTGAGTTTCATCTTTACTAACAGCTCGCCGGTATAATTAGAATCAATTACTCCAACTGAATTACACATTGATACTGAATACTTACTTACCGATGATCTCATGAATAATAAACCAACATAACCTTCGGGAATCTGAACTGCAATACCGGTATGATAAACAAGTACTAACTTACCACTTCTGTCATATTCCTGAGTAAAGGAAACTGCTGTTAAATCCAACCCAGCATCACCGTCATGAGCATAACTAGGGATTGTAGCATCTGAGTGTACTTTCTTAAATTTTACTTCCATTATTGTCTTACTATATTATGTCCCAACATTATTTCTGTTATCTGAGCTAATAAATTAGCTGCATAATTCTCAGTAAAGGTATCACTTACTTTTGCGTATATTGCTTGTAGATACTGAATTATTACTTCCTGATTCTTTAGTATTTGGTCTATTTTGTCTTCCATGTTTACTATACCATAAGAGAGCAATAGCATTCCAAACTACTTGAGCTAGATGTCTGCAACCAGTTTCCTCATCGAACTCTTTAGATTCAGCAGCATACAAATGCCGTAATAAAGCTCCTTTATAACGTTCATAACCGTTTTCCAAGTTCTGCCAACTATTATCCGCATACTTCTTCGCACCTTCTGTATAAACTCTAGCAACATCTTCTAAACAATCCAATGGTATCAATTCCCATCTAGTCTTATCGTCTTTGCGATCATTCTTTATTCCCAAAGTAGGTATCATATATATCTTCAAATACAGTTGGAACTAATTCATACATTTGTTTTAATAAGTCTAAAGCCAAAACTCTCATATCTGGATGAGCTGCAGTTGAACAACGTAACTTAAAGAAATGTCTCCATTCTCTTAAATTAGCTGTCACGTTCAATTCAGTCTTAAGACAATTTGGTAATACTGCTCTAGCTTGTTGTGGAGTTAAACCATCATTAATTAAAATGTTATAATAGGTTTCATCGGTTTGTATTGCATGTAAAAATCCATCAATTGATTTACCCCCATCCTCTCTAAAGAAAAATAAAGACTTTCCATTATCACACATCCAATCACCGTCAGCCCAGCTACATTTGCCTTCAGGTATTTCATCAATCCACTGACTTGGTATGATGTAAGTAATTTCGTTATCGAATTTATCTTTAGTATAGTTACAATATCTGGTAGATTCTTGTGCGTATGACGCTATTCTATGACGTACTATTTCATGACTTACCCCTCTATCACAAATGAATTTAACAGATATTGAATAGTGTTCAATCATAGCTTCATGACCAGATTCAATTATTCTCTTTACTAGGGCTTTATCTTTCTCCGGAGTAGAGTTATCTTCAGATTTGTAACAAGTTCTAGCAATACTAGCTATTTTGTTAATTACTTCAGACTCATTAATCTGATCTAATATTTGTACGCTACTTTTTATTAACTTCATTATCTGTTCTTTTTGGATTTAAACTCAATAAAATCTTCTAACTGATCAACACACCATTCAACTAAATAAGCATAATGTTCATTACCCCCGGGATCATCAAAGCCTTGACTGTATAAATTTAAATAGTCGTATAAAGCATCGACATAATGTACGGCTTCATGAGCTAACACTGATATTTTAATATCTTTCTTAAGCAATATAAGAACTCCAACACTGCCACCGTCTTTTTCTCTAACCAGTACTGTACAAGCATCACTCATTGGAGAAGGATTAAATGGTCTATCATCGCGTGTATCTTCTGATAAATCCTTAGTAGAGTCATAAAAGTAAAAGAAATCATTAACATCATTTACTTCCGTCATCCAATTCACGTAAAGATTCATCGGATACAGATTCTGATATGCTATTGTCTTTGTTTTCTTGCTTGTTAGCCTTTCTGCCTTCATATTTCTTCTTCAACTTTATTTTAAAGAGATAACCAAACATTAATACTCTTTCATCATTATCGTCTGCAATCACTCTATTTGCAAATCTAAATGGATGATTGCAAATAACTTCTACCACTTGATATGATAGATTGTATTTATTTGCTAATTTAGTATAGATACTCTTATCTTTCTTAAATATCATCAGGTTTGATCTTTAGTATAATAGTCAGTTGAAGTCGATCTCCAATTACCATTGGTATCAAAGCTTTATTTACACATAACTCATCTTCTGCAGGTCCAGCTTTAAGTATACCTTTTTCCTTGAACGATTTGATATACCTACTTAGGTTATCCTTAGTAATACCTAAATGTTCAGTTATCCACTTTCTATTGTATCTATTAGCTACGTTTTTGTTAGTATTGGGTTCTTTAACATATTCCATGTCCATCCTAATCAGTGTAGCCATTAGTTCTAATTCTCTAGCGGTTAACCCAAGTATACCGTTCATTGTGTGAAGGAATTCTGGTATCAATTGATCTCTATCAACTGATTTAACCAGTTTATTCATTACCGTTCAAGATGTCTTTAAATCTATTTAACAATTTAGTTAGATTGAAATGTACCGTATCGTGTTCTACTTTCTGACATGTAGGCATCTTACCAGCTTCATATTTCTTAATTACAGCTTCATTACGTTGTTTATACTTGTTTTCAAGCTTTGTAATTTCCTTAGTAAGAGTATCAATGACCTTCTTATATTTTTCTGCTTCAGCATTGTCGACTGATTCAATTTCTACTACAGAAGCTTCTTCTAAGAAGCCATTATTAGCATAATCTTTAGCTAATTCCGCAGTAATACACATAGATCTAATACTATCAAATGCCTCATCATTTACTTCATCAGACATTACATATACGTCGAATTCTGAATCGTGTTCAAAGATGTCATTTACTCTAGCACAACCAAATGCTTTAATTACTTTATAAGTCTGTACCATATGCTTTAACTATATTTAAGATTTTATTCATTTGTTCAACTCCAATCTTCTTAGAAGCTATCGTCACCTCTTTACCAATCCCAGAACAAGGATCATTAAACCCTTTGCAATGATTACAATAAGCTGCAGATCTTTTCTTAGGATCAAATGGACAAGCCTTTCTAACTGAAGAAATAGTTACTTTATAATCCATAATAATTAAATTTATACTCACTTAACGTAAAGGATATATTTTTGTTGTAACTTTTATAAAATAAAAAAGGGGTTAAGTATTAAACCTAACCCCTAGTGACATCACAACAACCACTCTACGACTAACGCTTTAGTCTTATTTCTTAATGTAAGCGACCACGTTATACGGATTGACTAACTGACTATCTTTAAACAAATCAAAATCAATACCAGCTTTTCTAGGATATGCTACAATATCTCCTACTTCAGGATGATGATCTTCATCTAACCAAGTATAACCAGCAGGTATTCTTAATACTATACCTTTTCTGAAGGTAGTTAATACTGTTTCTTTGACTGTTTCTGTATCCGATACCGTATAACCATCACTATCTTTTTCACCAGTATCTACTGGTTTAACAATTTCTTTTTCGATGTATTCATCTGGTAATGGCTTTACCAACATGTCTTTACAAGTTTCAAACTCTAATTTAGAAAGAACTCCTTCTAACAATTCTTTATCTTCCGTACTCATGAATATCAATATTTTAGTTACGGGGGCAGGAATCGAACCACCGACTTCGAGGTCGCTTACAAAAGCGATATTATCTGCTTCTCTAATGTGTAATCATCTATCCAATTACAAGTTGAGTGAGCACTATTATTCGTTGGTGGGTAATTTCTACTACGAAATATTTTTGATTTACTTTTTTCTATTAGTTCTACCGGAATTATTACTAACTGATCTTCAACAATGGAGCAAACAAAATCAATTTGATCTTTTGTATAAAATTTTAAGTTTTTTGTAGATGCTGTAAATTGTTGATTTGAAGTATAAATGATATAACTTCCGTTTTCAAGTTGATGCGCAGTCTTACATTGTATTCTAAAATATCTGTTTTGACCTGCATCAATTAATAAGTCATATCTACTTGTATTTCCAAATGGAACTGAAACGATAAACCCAGCTTCAATAAACTTTAAAGCGCAGGCCAATTCGCACGTTATTCCTTTAATCTGAGTTTCGTTAAATAATTTTACCATCGGTAATTAATTAAAAGCCTAATGAGATACCTCTTCTCCACCCCGTGATTTTAATTCAATAACGCAAATACTCTAAAAATGTTCCAAAGTAAAGCTAATCTCTTTTAAGCCTTAAGACATTACCTCCAGTGCAGCATATATTTAAAGCCATTTGTGGGCAATGTTCATCTTCTTCAAAATAACAAGTAGCACATGAACCATCTGGTCTAGGTACCACAGTAAACATAGTATCCCCAATCTTTACCCAGCCTTGTTTAATGGCTGCCACTGCTTCTGGTTCTCCCATATATCAACTAAAGTTAAATTCTCCATCACATGGATCTGTAATTTCTTCTTCATTACAGTTATCAAAGTCTATATCATCCATAGTAAGAGTAATAATATTATAGACACATACTCTAGAGTAATAGTAGATATTAGGTAGTAATAATCTAGAGTAGGGTAATATAATTGTTATTAGACTGTAATTACTATCTATTACTACTATATACTCTATCATCTCTAAACTCTAAGTAATAGAGTAACGTAAAATAAGTTAATTTTGTTCCAATTTAGATAGGAAATGTTGTAAAATTTACAATTATTAGACAAATAATAAACCAAAAAATTATCCCAATTAATGATCCATGATACAAAGCTAAAGCATAAAATAATGGCTCATTTGGCTTAATTTCCCCCTTATCTATTGCTTTTACTGTAGGAAAAATACCAACCAATGGAAGTAAATAAAGTAAAAATTTTAACATTATTTAAGAATTTTTAACATTTAACCTTAAAGCGTTAACAAATATTTTAACAATATTTAACATTATTTAACATTTATACGATAATTTAGAAGTGTTAATAAATCATAAAATTTGTTAATATTATCAAAATACAAAGTATAGTTAATTACTACGATATTTTCGTCACGGTCTTCGTCACTAAATGGGTTATATATCCTCAAATTAGTAACAGCTAAACACTTCTCCCCATTAACTTTAGTATGTTCTTCAATTGTACATTCTAATATTTCAAAGTCACTATAATCATATATTAGAATCTTTGTACTCTCTAACATTGTATTTCTGATAATAAATCCAGCTGCTTTTAATTCATCTTCAAAGATCATAATTACTCCATTCCTCCTTTGGTATTAATGTTTTTAATGCTTCTTTTACTTCAGGGATAGTACTACCAGATACTACGTAATCTCCGTAACGTATGTTGTGTTTATACTTACCCATCTTTATGGACAATTTATCTGCCATTTCTTCTAATTGCTCAGATGTTATGAATTTCTGTCCATTATCACTTGCATCTCTTATTTGAGCATATAGAGATTTATTAATTACTGCTGTCATATATAAATAAACGTAATAAAGGAATAAAGTGCGTGTGGATGTATTTTAAAAATTTTTTATAAAAATTTAGGGGATATATTGGTGAGAGCGTGATGCAGTACCCAATCACGCCCCCAATCCCTTGAAGTGCGGGAAAGCCCCCCCGCGATACAAATAAGGGGCACAAGGTGAAATTGAGTGTGTATAACCGTAAGATTTAAACACTACAAAGCCCTATGCGTAAAGAGGGTACAGACAGGTGAATAGCTAGTCCTGTCACTTAATATATAGCTTTTCTTTTACTAAACTAAAAAACCTTATGGTGTATAGGTCAACCGTACAATGTTGTGGCAAACGAAAAGAAAGTCGTTCTATCAAGCGTAAAGATTGAAAAAAGTGCTAATAACATGCCTTATTTACGCTTAGAATACAGCAATGTAGCTGTAGCATCTACTGACCCTGCATTAGCTGCATTTGCAGAGGATTTAGGTATGATCCATGCTGAAGTTGATAAACCTATTGTTGACGTAATGTCTTCATCTAAGTTTATAACTGATGCTTCTGGCAAACAAACACCAGACATCGCTGCAGCTACAGAATGGTGTAATAAAATGGGTCCAGCATTTGGTAGACTAAAAGCTGCCAATTTTCAATTCACAGCTCGTGAATATGTCATGCCTGTTTCCGATTATTATCGCAAAAACAGTGACGGTTCTGTCGATACATCTACTGTACATAACACAATGTCTGTATGGTGCATCTTAGACCCAATGACTAACGAACCTTGGACACCTAATGCTCCGCAATCTAAGGCAAACTCACGCCTTAAAAACGGAGGTTCTATGTATCAATTGGTATCTACATACCAAAAGATACAAACACAAACCGCACAGGCTGAAGACACACTTGCCACATTAACTGGCGGTGCATCTGAAGCTACAACAATGGAATTCTAAGGGGGAATAATCCCCCTTATTAATTTGTAAACAAATTAGATAACAAATATATTACACAAAGAAAATGAAAAGAGAAAAGGAAATTAGAACCGTAATTTGTATATTAACTTCTCATGACATTAACCCAGATATTAATTATCCTGAGTTAATTAAAGAAGGTATACAAAAAATAATTAGTTACTTTGGTACCAAATGGGCTAAAGAAGCTGAAGATGATATGCCTATGGTACTAGTAGATTGTAGCGTAACCGAAGAAGATATTACACATTTAGAAGGTATAATGCCTTCAACTAGTTGTAGACTATTGTGTCTACAGGGAGAAAAAGACAATGTTAAATCAACTGGTTATATATTACAAGTACTATGAAAATGAGAAAGAAAATAGACGATTTGACATTAGCGGGTATAGTATTTGTTGGTACACTATTACTTGCAGGTGCAATACATGCATTATTTGTATTATCAGAAATATTAGGAACATGGTAAAACAATTATTTAAAAACACAATTAATATAATTATATGTATAATAAATGCCATGTTTTGGAGTATAATACTAATTACAATAATATGTAGTTATTGTTATATCATACACTTAGTTAATAACAAATAAATATCAAATTTATGAAACCAAATAAAATAGCATCAGCAATAAGAATAGGTAACATGACTATCGTGTTATCTGGTTCTTTTAAAGATTGGGAAATCATTGAAACTTCAATAGTTCAATGTGGTAACAAACAACAAGTCACAACTAAAATTATGAGATTTAAATCTCGTAAATTAGCTGACAAAGAGTTTAACAGACGTAAAAGATTAGGATTATGAAGACAATCATTGTTTTATTACCATTAATTATTAATGGTGGCAATAACAAACGTAATATAAAACAGATACGTGATTCTTTAATACCTTTACTTGGAGAATTAAATACTGAATGGCATTATACAAATGCATTAATATTTAATGGTGAATTATCAACAGATGTAAAGGAAAAGATTTACAGACGTTTAATAGTTCGAGATTGTTCTGTATTATATGTAACGACAGAAAATGATCCATACAATAATAATAAAAATCCTAATTATTGGGATATTAGTTAAATACCAATCAGTGTATGAAGTGATACACAACATTTATTAATACAAAATGATATGAAAAATAGTTTAATATTATTATTCTTATTAATCATATTCTCATCAAATACTCCAAATCTATATATAAATAAAGATAAAATAGATAAAGAGATAAATGATAAGATATGGGAAGCATTAGTAAATGCAATATGTATCATTGAATCGAACAACAATGATAATGCAATCAATCCACGTAGTGGAGCATCTGGGCGTTTTCAAATGAAAACTATTTATGTTGATGAAGTGAATAGAATATTAAAACAAAATAAATACAAATACAGCGATAGATTTGATGCAAAGAAATCACGTGAAATGTTTGAAATATATCAATCACATCATAATCCAACAAAGGATATTAACAAAGCAATGGTTATTCATAGAGGAAAACATAGTAAAAAGTATATCAATGCAGTTAAAAAAGAAATGAAATGTACATAAGTGTATTAGAAGGTATAATACTACTAATAATGGTTATCTTACTACCATTCATAGTAAAAGGTTTAAGTATAATTATACGTAATGTAGCCAACGACAGTAACAAGCCTGTGTAAATACAGAGTTAAGTAACCTTTTGTATTTCTATCAGTTTTGCATGATTAGTTCAGAAGAATAAATACTACGGTTCGTGAGAATAGTAGTATTGATTTTAATAACAACATCTCCAGAGTAATGACAACCTCAACGAAGCACAATCCGATAAATTCGGCACATCCTAAAGCTGTTTTTAATTTCTGACATAGTGTTTTTCATGGTATAATAGATTAATAATTACTCAATGTGTGCGGGTTCTGGAGTCCAGTAAGCTTAAATATGTTATCTCTGTCCGAATGATGATAACTGCTGAAGCCAATAGTCATTATTTTATCTTGCATAAATTTTCATAGCTATGAACCGAATTATATTGCGAGACAACAAAAAGACTAATTTTATTAGTCAGATTAATACGTTGAAACAACGTTTTAATCTAAAATTATGGATGACCATTAAACTTATCTATCATTTAAGAAAAGATAAGTCTATAATCATCCAATCTTTCAAAGATACAGCATGGATTAACAATAGAATAGAATATTCATATTTTATTCTATGTAATAAATTTAATGCTGTTCTAATAGAAGAAGATAATGTGTTCTTTAGACAAATTGATAGAAGAGACTACAATTTGTTATTAGATTCATATCCAAAAGGAATTACATTATTTATTGAAAGATAAAGTTTATAGGGTAAGTAGAAGTTTTTAGGATTTAATTACATTTTCTTTTGTTTGTTTTATTCTACTTACCCTTTTACTACAGAAATGCATCGGATTATATATTTATTTATTAGTTATTAATCAAGTATTTTCTAAGAGCCACCTGAGATAACATGTGAATGGTCTATTGGGTATTAATCTAGAGTATTTGATAGTATGAACTGCATGGTGAGTACACTAGTGCGTATGTAAGTATTATCATTACTCTAGATTATTTTGTTTGAATTAACATTTATTAACATAATTATCAAAGTTATGAAACTACAGTTTAAAATAACAGATCTTCCTGATTCTGAAAGATTTAGAACAATTAAAATTATTTCAGAGTTTTTCAGAATGCCTTTAAAAAAGGCTAGAGATTTAGTATATTCTGGTGACTTTGTACTAGAAAGTAATGACAATGCGCTTAAAGATTTAATTGCATCTTTACCAAAAGAAGTAAAAATATCATCAGTTGATGAATCACTGAGTGCAACATTTGATTCAATGATCCAAGAACACAATGAATCTGACACATTTGTCAAATTTATAGAAAGTATAAAGACATGTGTATTTGTACATACTCCTTATGTAATAATAACTAAACAAAAATTTAGTAATTTATTAGATAATAGAGATCAATTAAGTGAAATGTACAAATATAGAGCTTTGTATGAAGATTTAAAAGGAAGTTTAGAATCATTAAATAAACAATTTGAAAATGCCATCAAGGAAAATAGTAGCATCTCTTGAAGAAATTAGAGATGCAATACGTGAAGAAGTGAAGAAAGAACTAAAAAATGAGTTCATATTTGACGTTTGTATAAAACAAATCCAAATAATATTTGCAGTATTACATGGAGGAAATAAATACAATTCACAACGAATCTATGAATTATTACACAGATACACGATAGCTCACGAACTTGTACACGATTTAATAACTACAAGTTTATTAAATAATTTTTTCGATATAAATGCCCCAAAAATAAAGAATCTTAGAACACGTCTTTGGTGGCAGTTAAAAGAAAAAATATTAAAAGAAAATAGGGAGTGGAAAAGTAAAAATACAAAACGTGTTAATATTAATTAGAAAGTCAATAAATATGGAATCAAAAAGTAATTTCTTCAAAGGTTCGATAATAGTAATATTACTGTTATTGTTAACGTGTGCAGGTATATGTACGCACAAATATATATCACAACCACCATCTACAGAAACATATGTTTGTGAAGATACGGCTGTGATATTACCGATTACAAAAGAAGAGGCAATGAAAGAATACTTGGAAACTAAGGAATTTAATCGTTGCTTTGATGTCTATATGAAATTACCTGAAGTAATAGTAAGTTCTTTATTTGATAAATTAGGTACAGAAGCTTTTGTCGAAGACTATGTATATGAATACGAAAAGAATAAAGAATATTACATATCATTACAGGTAAGTAACATATTAGAAAAGATAGGATTAAAAGATAAAGGTGTAGATGGAGATAAAATTAAACAAGTTCAAGTTAAAACAGAACTGAAAGAATCTCAAGATCTACCTGTACAATTAAAAGTTAATCCTGATTCGAGTTATAAAAAGTAGTATCTCGATTTTTCATAATTATAGATCTTAAAGTGTTAAACATCAGACTACATTCATCTGTGAAGACCAATGTAGTCGCACTCCCTTTAAATAGTCAATATGGTGAGAATCCATATCAAACATGTGGGGCTTATATCTCATATTACTGCAGGATATGAGTATTAGTGCAGACGTAAAAATCATGTCTTCAATAAGCTGTTGTTATTACGAAACAATAGCTGCTTAGAAGTAAACTTGAAATAAGTAAATATCGTAAAATATTAATTACCTCGTATAATTAGATTTAGCGAGATTGCTACAACAATCAACATTTTAGTTCATCAGTTCCTGTCAATAGTTGTAGCTATTGACCGTCCATAGTTATTAACTTTTTAAAATTTATCAAAAATGAAAGGTATTATTTTGGGAATTATTCCTAGCAGTGCTAATTTCGTAGAAGTTAAACTTCCATTAAATGTAGAGCCTAAACAATTCGATGCAATTATGAATCGAATCAAATTGGAATTTTATTCCAATATACAGCCTAAGATGAAATCAAGTGACAGTGATTTCGGAATCGTTACATTTAATGAAGACGAAGCAAATAGCATTATAAACGAATCTCCTGCTATTATGGCAGTTGAAGACTTAATTCGAACAATTGGTAACCCGGTAGCAAATCCAGATTGGGCATCAAAATTTTGGAGAGAGTACGGTAATGGTAATCCTATAGTAGGACAAGGATTATTAGTTATTCGTAACAATTGTGATTCTCAACTTGAAGATTATCTCAAGGAAAAGAATTTAGCATGGTTATTAGATTTTGTTAGAGCAACAAGAAGATAATCATGGGAAAGACTTGGAAAGAAAGTAAATTTGCAAAACAAAAAGAGTATAAATCTCATTCTCATTGCAAATTAACTCCTTATAAAAGACATAAATGCGACAAAGATGAAACTTATCGCCAGTAGTAACATCTAAAATTTCATTTATATGGTGGTCAACCCCAATAAGCGTAAATATTTCCAGAGTCCTACGACATCACCCCCTGTGTGAAGATGCACAGCACGTCAATAAAGTAATAGGGATACTGTCGATATAAGTAAAATGAATAAGACAGACGCTTTTATTTAAGACATTAAATATCAAATTATAATGGCAAAGGAAACTAAATTAAAAAAGTTATGGTTGTGGAATAAAAAGCCTAAAGAGGAATTTAATCCACAAAGTTCGGCATTATCACAAGTAACTGTGAAATGTACACTCTTACGTAGATTTAAGTCATTTGTAGAAGTGGCTTATAATCATCCTAGAATTAATAAACAAGTAAAAACAATACTACCAGCTTATTGGTGGTAAATAAAATATAAGAATAACATTTATGGCATCACGAGATTCGCCTAAAAAGCCAGATTCACATAAAATGGAACTAAAAGCAAAAGTTCGCGAATTAATTAATAGTAGACCTAAATTTAAAGCATATTTAAAAAAACACAATTTAGAAGGTAAACTAATTAAGAACTTTTGTGAATTAAAATATCATTTAAAAGGTAAAGACTTAGATGATAAAATAAATACATTAAAATATACACCTTATCCAATAGCTCACATATTTACTTGGCGTAAAACAAAAGAAGGAGACGCATTCTGGGGAAAACACGATGCATATTTTAATGATATTATCAAACGAAAATAAATCAATTACAAACAATTTAAAATCAATTTATTATGGGAACATTTAATTTAGAAGAAAAATTAGCAAATCAAGAAGCAAACGAAAACAAAGTTCAAGCAGACGCAGTAGCAAAAGCTAAAGAAAACATGGCACAGAAGAAACTTGAAGAGGAAGCTCGTAAAGTTGAACGTCGCCTTGTAGATGCAGAACAAGAAGAAACTAAAGCATTAAAAGCTTTACGCTATGATCGCAAGAAAGCAGACGCTCAGAAAACTTACTTAGAAACTATTTCTAAGGCCAAGGAAGAGTTTGAAACTTCTGGTGATTATGCTAAGTATGACAAAGCAGTTGAAGAAGCTGACAATGCCCGTAACAAAGCTCTTACAGAAGCTAAGAAAGCTATTTACGGAGATGACTATTGGAGATATTAATCCTATAGTACTATTCCAATAACAGAGCTGAGAGTGTTCGAAAGACCTCTCAGTCTCTATTTTAAAGTATTTACACTTTAATTTAGAGATTAATGCCACGTTACAAACAACCGAAGCGCAGTAGGTAATTTTATCTGAATTAACAGATAGCTCAAGAACCTTTGAGTCAGAGTGGAAGAACTTTGAGCCACTGATCATGTGCCTAAGATCATTGTTATTATAAAGCTTACCGACAATTGGGTAAGTGCTGAATCGCTAGAGCCTTGGAGCCAAGACTATAATAACAGCTCTAGAAATGGAGTTATAATAACAATGATATCAAATCACAATAACTATGAGTCTTAGAACCAGCAGCAATGCAATAGTTATACGATCTATCAAAGGCTATTTTACATAAATAATATTGAGCTATATGCCGTATAAAATCTAACGAAAAGAACCAGAGCGATCCATTAATAATGATATGATCCAGCAGTTAAGTAATTAGAACAAATTTTATACAATATTATTTATATCTTAGGATATACGTTGGGAAACTAACGTATATCCACAAATATTCAATACATAAGAACTGTGTATTGTCTTATTAGGTTTATTGGAAGTATGTAAGACGAGAGTTCGAATCTCTCCATCTCCACAAGAATAATAGAAAAGGGGATGAAAGGCATTAGATTACATATGAAAGATAAAATAGGTTCACCTATAAATTTAAATGGCAATACATTTGTCACAGATTATACTGCGATAGCAGCGTAATCTAACGTGCTAACTACGGAAGTGCAGGGATACCATTTAGCTCAATCGGTTAGAGCCATGGATTTTACCATGAGATGGGGGTTCGACTCCCCCTTTGGTAACAAGTGTTAATTAACATTATTAATTTAATAATCATCAAGATGAAAAAAGATGGCAAAAGATCTACGTTTGAATCATTAGAAGGTAATTTCTCACATTTTACTGAGGAGTTTATTGCTGCTGGACCAAGACTAACAGTCATTGGGTTATTTCGTAAACTATGTGCATTAAATGCTGAAGTAGGTTGTATAGATATGAGTAGTTTATGCAGCAAAAATGCTAAAATAGTATTATTGTGTATAAATGAAGGTACAGGTAAAAGGAAATACGGTAAAATATATCTAAAAAACAGAGCTTGGTGGGACTATTGGCATAATCCAAAGCATAAGCGCAATAAACCAGCTTATAAAACTTATAATGTACCTAAACAAATGTCTACAGTACTTAATAAATTAGTTATTAATCCAATAGAACTAATAATTCCAGAGTAATATGAGAATAGAAGCGTGGGTTCATTTCGATGAACCAAATGAAAAGAAAGACTTAATAGAAATCATGAAGAATAATCCAAATAAGCTACTAGCTAATATGGCAATTCAAGAAAGATTTGGTTTAAGTTTAACAGAAGCAGATACAGTAATCGAAATGTATAACAAAAGAATTAAGAAATAATGGAAAGATTAACAAAAGCAGGCATATACATTGCCGAACATTTAACCACACATGAACAATTTCTAGTAAATGTAATTGGTACAGCACCACTTCTAAAAATAACAAATATAGTAAATCTGAATGAATTTTCAGAAAATATTATTATAGATAATGATGATATTTATCATTATAAAACAGAACTAGAAGAAGGAGTAAACGATTACTCATGGATACCTTTAGAACACAAAAAGTATATACCAATTAAGCGTAGTAATCCACTACAAGGTTTAAGTAATTATCAATGTTTAAAAGATAATTACGAAGACTATAGAAAATTAATACTCAACGAAAGAGAAAATGAAGTATTAATGGATATATGTACTAAAGAAAATGTATCAGTTGAAGTAGCACAAGAGATCATAAAGGAATTAAAACAATCCTATCGTGATTAAATTATATGACCAAACAAATCGGTTATCAAAACAAATGATTGACTTCCTTTTAAAAGGAGGTTTACCAGAGTATTTATTACCAGAATGGGATGATAGTTGTGGTTATAGATGTGATTGGAATATTATAGGTGGTGAAGAAGCTAAAATAAAATTTAAGCCTTATTACAAACCACATGATAAATATTCTTATACTTTAGACGTAAAAAAGAAAGTAGAATCATGGCTAGTTAGAACTAGTATGAAACTATTTTTACCACATTTACTAGTTAAAAATACTATGAGAACAGATCATGTACAAAAAAGAATATGTACATCAATGATCTACAATTTACCAATAAATGAAATAGATAAATGGATGATTATGGACAATTATCTATTTTGTTATTGGAATCGCAAACGTGTGTTTGATTTGTACATGTGTAAAGAGGTAATGAAATTACCTTTTGCACCGGATCTAATAGAAGAAGATCCAGGGTGGTAGGAGAGAGATACTCCTACCATTCACAATAATCCGTAGCCTATGAAAGAAGAAGAAAAAATCTTAATAGAACAGGCAAAGCACGGAGATGAACGAGCTTTCAAGAAATTATATGATAAATATTATCGTTTAATACGATATATTATTTTTGATAGTATCAAGAATGAAGAAAAGACAGCTGATTTAGTTGCCTTAACTTTCTCGAAAGCATTTCAACGACTCGATTACTTTGCTGAAAATATCTCTTTTGAAGCGTGGTTAAAAACCATTGCAATCAATTCTGTTATTGATTCATTCAGAAGAGATAGAAATAAGCAAATTGATCTCTCTATAGATGACGAGGAAAGTTCAATACAAATTTCTACAGATAATGATCCCGAAACTGACATGATTAAGTCAGAGTCTTTAGAAATATTACGTATTGCACTTACTCGGCTTAGATCTAAATATCGGAACCTTCTAGAACTTCGATACTTTAAGAATCTAAGTTACAACGAACTTAGTGCTGAGCTTGGAATACCAGTTGGAACCATAAAGTCTGACTTATATAAAGCGAAGCGTAGGCTAAGAACTATTTTCAATAACATTTCAAATTCTAACAAAACATGGCAACAACCTTCTTAGCAATGCTTACAATCGCAATCATTTTTGCAGTTGCACGCTATTACGGAAGTTCATCGTTAGCAAGTAATCTATTGCTTACTTTGGCTTTTAGTGTTGTTGTTGGACTTGGTATTCAATTTGCTACAAAGAAATCTGAAGCAAAGAAGATTACCAAGGTAGAACAATTAGCTACTACTAATAGTTCATCCATGTTACCAGTATCAGCTTTGGAACCTGATACTTGCCAATCAGGGGTAACAGGTAAGATGAACAATTATAATGTAGTTAAAGACACTACCAAAGGAGTTCAACAGCAAGTAGTTAATCCTCTACTGTCATTCACACGAGGAGCTCCCCCATTTCCAGACTCATCCTAGAGAGAGTTAGCGGGGTCACAATTTTATTAGTAATTAACAATTTAATTCAGTAAAGGACTGAGTATCATTATCAAAATGGCAAAGAAAGATAAAAAGAATAATAATAAGAAAGAAGAAGTAGTTAATACAACAGCACAGACTGTTAAAGACACTCCTAAGACTGATTTAAAAGAAACATCAGCTCCTCAACCAGCAGGTAAAACTGTTAAAGAGACAAAGAAACCTGAAGTAAAGAAAGAAGAACCTAAAGTAGAGGTTCCTAAAGAAGATGCTTCAGGTATTGTAGAAACTCCAGAAGTAGAAGAAGTAAAGAATGAAAAACCTGTAGAACAAGGTAGTTCTTTAGTTCCTCCAAGTATTAATGAATTATATGCTAAAATGGGACCATCAGACATGATGGATGCAAACCATGCAGCAGTATTCATGGATACTATGGAACGTAGATTGGCTAAGATGGATAAGTCTAAACCACTCTATGTAAAGATGGAAAGCTTACTAGATTATAATATGATGTGGTATGCAATCCGTCTATCTGTTCAGAGTTTCGCACAAAAGCGTGAAATGAATATGATTACTCCTAATGATGAAACAATCGTTCAGGAAGCAATCAACATTGCAGCATCTATGGGTGTAGCATTAGAAGCTCATCCTACGCCAGATAATCAGCAAATGGTATTAGAGTTCAAAGAGAAAAACATGGACAAAGATACCATTGAAGCAGCCAAAGCTGAAAATGCTGGTACAGAAACAGCAAAGAAAAGTAAACGTACACCATTAACTCCAGAAGAAATGGATCCAAAGAACTGGAAGAATGATGAAGATGCTAAACGAGCACTTCAACAGGACATTCAAGCAACTCAGGAAACTCCAGCAAATAAGTTCTTACGATTACTTGGTAAAGTAAAGACATATCGTGAGAATATTGAAACCGATCCAGTAAAGAAGAATATGTGGGGTTCAGTCACATTTGGTACTCTTACTAAAGAACTTATTAGTTTAATTGGTAAAAAAGGTATCATTGTTCTTAATGGATTAATGTC
Source organism: Lachnospiraceae bacterium (assembly GCA_017625815.1). GTDB lineage: Bacteria > Bacillota > Clostridia > Lachnospirales > Lachnospiraceae > Coprococcus_C. The sequence continues at coordinate 39,444 of JAGAKD010000106.1, forward strand.
CGCAACTACAGGTTCAATGAAATTAGGTCAAACAATGATCTTTGCTCATTCAACGATTAAAAACAATATGCCTGCTTTACGTGAAACAGAAATTGCAGACTTGTTGAAGACGTTCATTGAATTAATGCATACGAAAGCTGATCAACCACTTGATCAAGATCCAGCTATCGTAAAAGGAATTCTCGAGCCTACTCGCGATACATTCGTTCGTATAGCATTACAGAAACCTGCAGAAAGTGAGAATCCTGATTGGTTTAAGAAAATCTTTAATCCATTCTTAAAAGCTTATCGTGATGAAGTTGGTTCTAAAGTAGATAGTAATGGACATAATAATCCAGACTTTTATTTAAAAGCAGCAAACAAGATGATTGAGATTCGTAACTTGTATGTAGACAAAGAAGCTCAATTCCCATTATTTACTTCTGCTGATATGGCTGTATTCACCGCATAAATCATATCAAATGAAAGCTAAATTAGCATATATTGCAACAATATTTGTAGGATTAATATTATCTTACAATACGAATATCTTTGAACCAGAAGTTATTCAAGCAAGTGAAATCCCTAAAACGGTCACATTGCCACAAATTCCAGGTAACTTTAAGTTAGATCTGGATCTAGAAACAGGTAAAGCAAATGTGGAAAGCAATTTACCCATTGCAAGTACTGGCATTACCGTTAATCACCCCACGAAAATCGTGGAAAAGGTAGTTTATAAAAACAAAATTAAAAAAGTCTATGAAACAAAAACTGAGTATCGAGAGAAACTTCTGATGTTTCCTCTACCTTCTAAGAAGATTCACGTACCAGATATTCAGATACCAACAAAGGTAGAATAATTATGACTAGTATTAATTCTAAATTAGATCCAAAAGATGACATTAAATTCATCATAACATTATTGGTTATACTATTTATAATAATATTAACCGCAGTAAGTAACTAATACAGTCACCGTAGAAAGCTGTCAGGTAAAACATCTATCACCTGTAGTAAGAAGAATAGAGGTCATATTGTAGCTGTAGACCTAAAATTGCAATAAGTACAGCGTATATACATTAGTAATATCAAAGGCCAAGAGGATTCGTGTATATAGACAAGAGAAACAGAGTACGAGAATATGTGATCAGCTAAAACTGTAAATTCAAAAGGTAGTACAATAACTTACTATGAGTTTATCTCTTTACTCAAGAATCATTAGTAAGAAAATGGGAGAGTGTCACTTCAACCCATAAAGTTCGAGAACCGTCTGGTGGAATGATTAAAAGACACGATCTAGCTCAGCAGAGACGAAGACAAACGAAGTAAAGGTATCGGCATCCTAAAGTAGTAATAGTTATGAGATATTACTATGAGTATATGAGTAAATACAAGGAGAAACCTCAGTACGTTGATACAATCATGTATGGAATCAAGAAGGTACGAAACACGAGCTGAAAGCTAGAGTAAGAAATACAAAGTGTATCCAACTTACTCTAGTTATTACTCATTCAACTGACTAACGTATTTGGGCATGTCCAAAGTGTCCATTCTGAATCTATGCTACCGAAAGGAATAGATAGGATAAAAATTGCTACTGTAGTGTTCACCATATAAGTTCTGGAACTCACTTAAAAGTGGAAAGTATGGTTATGAAGGCAGAGAGATTAATCGAGTGTGCTTTAGGTGCTACATTTGAAAGTAAAGCAGTACAATTCTGCAATCTTTTACTCGTGGAAGTAAAGGATAATAGTCTGTATTATTACTGGAGAATATAAGGCTGAGTGGCTATGGCTCATACACTGAATTCGAGACTTATGTGTATGATAAGTTATCTGGATTAGGTGCCAAACCTATACCTAATAGAACGATTAATACAAATGTGTCCGTGTTTGCTTCAAGTTATGACACAATAAAATGATGGAAACGAGCAGGTTGTAAAAGCGTCCTAAAACACTAATACAGAGTTATGACACCCTTTAGCAAGGTGGTTACACAGCAATGTGTGGGAGAGTATCCCTTTAATTTACATACCAAAAAAGTTCGCCTGGTAGACACACCAGTACGCAAGGAGAAGCGTAAAAGTTCATTTCAGAGTTTAGTTAAAGCTTTCTTTAAGATATATAACGAAAGTGGGGCTGATGATTAATTGCCAATGAGCTAAATTCAAGGCTAAGGTAATTAGCGAAAAGGTAGAAATACCCTGAACCTAACGGTTCATCACTGGCTCGAGAGTTAACGACACTCTTAAACAAAAGCGTTGATAACATTGTTTAACCTCAGTAGTGGTCACGCCCACGAAGTAACAAATCCAGGGAAGTCCTCGCTGGTCAATATAAGGAACGAAGGAGCCACCGTTGTAAGGGAAGGAGAGTAGTTCTGGATGAATGCGACCTTGGCAAGCCAACCGTTATAGCTACAAACACTATCAGAGTATAGACTGCAAATCTATATGTTCGGTAGAAAGCGTTTCATGAATCTTCATAGACTGGATACCTGTCGTGCGGAAAGAGTAGTGGAAAGTGGTGAAAGTCCCAATATTCGTGCTTGTAAAACAACCTATAGGCAGTATACTGTATAGGAAATTAAAACTGTTACTCTACTTGTAATAGAGAACTATTTAAGTACCGTTAGAAAACGACCGTGTGTGTAATGCATTCGATAAAGTGGAAATATTTAACTTTAGAGTAATCATAAGTGTATCTGAGCCAATTCAAGATAGCAACCCTTTGCAAAGGTTATTTGTTTTTATGATTATGATAGTTAGTCCTGAGAAGCCAGGAAACCAGTGTAGTTAAGTAAAAGAAGCAAAATTCCTTTCTCTAAAGCGTTAGAGGATTGTAACCTAGTAATGGCATTTGACTTATGTCTAAATGTCTAAAGATCTCATTAGTCTGACACCAACCAAAGTCAATCGTATGACAGGTATTCGTTTAGACATATGAACCTCGTATAAGTAGTATTACTAGAGTAGTAGAGGAAGTATCTGTACTCGCGGTATGATGAAAAATACCAAGTAATACGAAGATTATGCGTTAAAATCAACTAATATTAGTCTTCATGAGAATAAGTACTTGATTGTACAATGGACGTTTAGACACAACCTCCATTAAGTGAACATTTATATGAAGTGGAACAAATTGGTTTTAACATTTATTAACAACTTAAAACAGTAAAATATAAGGTAAACTAGAGTATTAACTTATTCCGTTGGTGAAATCAATCACGGAATCAAAAGAGGAATAAATTATGAAAACAGAAATTATTTTAGCATCTCAGTGTGGCGCAGCCCTAGGTAAATTCGTATTAACAGTAGAACGGAATCCGGTAGATCCTGATTATTCTCGTAAAGTAGCTGAAAACAAACTTCGGACTAGTAGTCCAATTTATATGTATTCGATTAAACCAATTAAGGTAAAGAATGCAGAGATTGTTGAAACAACAAATGGTGGAAAGTTTGTTGAGTATAACAATGATGCTACATTACGGATTCCTTTGATTTCAGGTGATACAATTGATAAGGTAATCCCGAAACCAAGTGCTGACTCTGTACGGGTTGCTATTAATAAATATGAAACAACAAAACAGAAAACCATTTTCATTGATTATCCGGCATTGGTGAAGGAAGTTGCCGCACTTAACAATGAATCTGAAGCTATCCTAACTGCGTTCGTTAACGAAATGATGAAATACGTTAAGACGTTACGGGATGCTACATCAACTGAAATTGCTGCTTGTAAGAGTGCAATGGAAGACGAAGGTATTGACGTTTCATCTATCTTAGGCTAATAGATAATGAATAAGAACGTCTTAACTAAAGAAGCACAGCTTGATCTAAAACACATGTTCAGTGACGATGATTTCGTCACATTACTATTTACAGATGAAAAAGAAATAGCAAAACATATTAGTGTTGATGATACTGGTTCTGTAACTCTTGGTAAGACGAAATGGAAAATCATCAATAGACTCTTCCTAGATGAGAAAGTGTTGAGTACTAATGATGTTTGTCTACGACTTATCAAGATAATAACCGGTAAAGGAGAAGCAAGAAATAAAGATGCCTTTAAGAGTCTCATTGAAGATCTTACTGTGGCATTAGACAACGAAGATTATTCCTATGCGATTACTCGTATTTTCATGGCATATCGCCTTGGTTACAAGAAAGACGTAGCGCAAATGTGTGAAGTAGCTAACGAGCGAGATGAAGTAGCTGTTAAACCATTTTACGCAATTGCACAAGATGGAATGGGAGTTCCATACGCTATAAAACTTGGTAAATACAGATAATTGCATTTTAAACGAACTATAATAAAGTAGGATATATGAGTTTAGATTCTAAGATGAGATAATGAATATAAATAATATATGTGTTACTTTTTAAAGATATTTCAAAGGGAGAATTAGATGAAAAATATTCTCCCTTACATAGCCATGATGTGGTATCTTTAATCGGATACTAAGTGACGGAAAGCTCCGAGAATAAGAAGGAGATGTCATATCGAGATGAACATGGCTACACAGGTAGTTTGATAATTTCAAGTATGCTTAGTGTTTAATCATTTAAAATCAAAGTGTATATGAATAAAATTAAAGCAACAGACATTATCAAGAATAAGAAACAGTTAGATATTGATATTTCAAAATATTGGAATATTATTCTAAAAGAGAATCTATTGGATAAAGGTTTAACTCGTAATTATGATATGAAAGCATTATTACATAGTATTAATGAAATGTATAATAAGCGAGTACAGACTAAACTAGATTCTATTGCTATTAACTTAGGTTATAAGAGTCGTGCAGACTTTCCGAAAGAAAGTATTTACCCTATCATTTATACATTGAGTGAGCGTAATGAACTTTATGTACATTTGGATAAAGTATTGAAGATTGCTACGATTAATCCTATTTTGAAAGCAAAATTAGGTAAGAAAAAGCTCTATAAAACTGAGGAGCTTACTGCAGATTATATTAAGAAATTAATGATTCCTCTGCAGTTGGAAATCAATGGTTTAAAGAAGAAACTAGAAGATTTCAACAGTAAAGCAGAACTAGATATTGATAAAGCATATATGTATCTAGTAGCTTAAGGTATTACTGATCCTCGTAAGTCATCCAAAAAATTGAGTTTGTAACTTATATATTTTAGGAGCATTTGTTTTTATTTCAACAGGATGATGAGTGGAAAGTGAGGTTCGAATCCTCGGGGATCAACAAGTCTCGAAATATAAGTTTAACATTTAAAAATTAGAACAATGAGTAAGAAGGATATCAAATCTAAGAAAAATACTTTTCAAGTTTCAGTAAACACACCAAACTGGAAGAATGAAATACGTAATGCAGTCAATGCAGGAATGGAAGTAGAAGGTCTGAATGAAGAACAGACAGAGTATATTAACAAGTGTATCGCTGATAAAAAAGCTAAAGAAGAAAAGATTAAAGCAAGAGAAGAGAAGAAACAATCTTTGTTAAAGAAAGCAAGCGAAGCTTTAAAACAAAAGAAACTTCAAATCTTAGAAGTAGCTAATGCTCTTGCAGATCGTATCTTATGTAAAGCAATAGAAAAAGAAGAACGTGAAGCAGAGTTTGCTAAACGTAAAGAAGAAATTAAAAAGAAAGTAGATAAAGAAACTATTGCTAAAGCAGAAAAGAAACGTGAACGTAAAACTGATTTATTAAATCGTAGCATTCCAAGTAAAGAAGCAATAGCAGCTAATAAGAACCGTCAGAATTTCTTAGCTAAAGCTCATGCACAGAAACGTGAAGAGATTGAAAAACAATTACAAGCTAAGATTGACTACATGAAAGAAGAAGCTACTAAAGTAGAAGAAAAAAGGAATGCACGTAAAGAAAAAGAATTAAAATTAGCTTCAAAGCGTTTAGAAATGCATAAAGCAAAGAAAGACGGTACATTTAAGTTAAAACATACTACAAAAGAAGAAAGAATTGAAGCAATCAAGGCTGAAAAAGCTGCTGGTAAAGCAGGTTATACTCAAGAACTGAAGAAACAAGCTTCAGAAATTGAGGCAGATCGAAAAGGATACATGGAACGAGTATTAAAACGTGAAGAGTCTGAAAGACAGAGACTTGAACGTATTATCGAACGTCGTCAAGCAAGAAAAGATAAAGAATTCTCAGAGAAATTAAAACAACAAAAGATTACTCAAAGAAATCTTAATCGTTTCATTGAATCCGAAAAGAATCGTCTAACACGTAAAGAAGAACATCGTGCTAAGTATCTTACTGGAGGTGGAATAGCAATTCCTAAAGTAAAGAACAAAGTAAAAGTTGACAAACAAAGAGCAGAAGAATATATGAATCAAACTGCAACTAAAGTAGATAATAAAGAACGTTATCTTATACGAATAGCTAGTACAAACAATCCTAGCATTATAACAGATAGCGTAGGAGCTTTCATTTGTAAACCAGAAGATTTACAAAAACGCTTAAAAGAAGCACACAATCATCAAATGAAAGATAATCCTGATACTTATGTAGGTATATATGCTTACTCAGGAATAGGAAAAGATCAAGTTTGTATTGCAGAAATGATTAATGATAAATTCTTAGAGTTTGAAGGTAAGTCAACCAGTAGGATAAATGCAGAAGCTAAAGCTGCATAAGTTTGCCATAACAATTTTAGCACAGGGGCGCGTCTGTATAACGCGCAATATCGCGGGATAGCTCAGTGGTAGATGCGCTGGTCTCACGAGCCAGAGGACGAATGTTCGAATCATTCTCCCGCAACTAATATAACCATAGTACTATGAAAATTAAAGACTTAACTTGTATAGTCTTTGATATTGAAGTGTTAAAAAATATATTCACTTGTACCTGCAAAGATACAGAGTCTAAAGTAATACAAACATTTGAAATATCAGCTCGTAGAGTAGATATTGAAGATATGATTAATTACTTTAGTAATAAATCTGTATACTTTGTAGGATACAATAATATCCATTATGATAACCCTGTAATAAACTATATTATAGAATTATGGAATAAAGGATATTTCAATAGATTTAGTACAAGACAATTAACTGAATCTATATTCAGAATAAGTCAATTAATCATTGATAAAGATTCTGATTTTGAAAGATGGAAACAATACAAATATGCTAATAACTTCAAGTCAATAGACTTATTAACTATGCTCTACAGTAAAGCATTACGAGTATCTTTAAAAGAGATGCAAGTAACAATGCAATATAAGAATGTAGAAGAATTTGTAGTAGATTGGCATCAAGATCTTCCTGAAAAAGATATGGATAATTTGATATCATATAATATTAATGATGTTGAATCTACTGAAGAATTATTATATCGTTGTAAAGGGGATTTAGATTTACGTTTAGCAATTGAAGAAGAATATAAAATACCTTGTTTAAGTTTAGATGGAGTTAATTTAGGTATGAAAATTCTTCAACAAGAATATATAAAGTATACAGGTATATCTAAGGAAGTATTAGAATCGTTAAGAAGCCCTTGTGATAGAATAGATTTAGAAAAAGTAATATTTCCTTGGATTGAGTTTGAAACTCCAATATTACAAACTGTATTAAAAGAAATGAAACAAATACATAATGTATCTCCTGGTAGAAAAGGATATGAAAGATCATTTGTATTTGCAAACATGAATGTAACCATTGGGGTAGGTGGAATTCATGGAGATTGTGGAGTAGGTCCAATTATACCTAAAACAGATGAATTATTATTAGATTCTGATGTCAATTCACTATACCCGAGTATGATTATTGAACACAATCTATATCCACCACACTTAGGTATAGAATTTAAAGAAGTATATAGTAATATTCGTACTGAAAGACTAAAAGCGAAAAGAAATAAAATAAAAACTAAAGATAAAACATTAAAATTAGCACTTAATGGTCTTTCAGGAAATCTACAAAACGAACATTCTTGGTGTTATAGTCCATTTACTGTATTACAAATTAGAATCAATGGACAATTACTATTACTAATGCTTACTGAAAAATTATATAAATTAGGTTGCAAAATTCATCAAATTAATACTGATGGTGTATTATATACCTGTAAAAAAGATAAATATGAAGAAGCTAAACAAATTATGACTGAATGGGAAAAACTTACGTCTCTTACTCTGGAAACGGAAGAATTTACTAAGTTTTACCAATTGGCTATTAATGATTACTTTGGTGTTACACCTGAGTATGAAAAAACCAAGAACCTTGACGATATAAAGAAAAAAGGATTCTTTCTAACTGATATAGTATTAGGTAAAGGATTAACTCCTAAAATTATACCAGAAGCAATTATCAATTACTTCGTAAATGGTACATCAGTAGAAGAATACATAAAAGATTGTAGAGATATTAGAAAGTTTCTACAAGCTGAGAAAACAGGCAAACAATGGACAGTTGAGTACAATGAAAAAACTCAACAAAGAACAAATCGTTTTTACGTAAGTAACAACGGTTATTACCTTTGGAAATGGAAAGATGACCAAGGTAAAAAGCAATATCAGAATATGTTAAAAGGATATGGAGTAACATTACATAATACCTTGTATTCTGATGAAGATCTCCAATGGAAATATTCACAAGGAGAAACTTTCCAGAGTATATATGATATTAATTATCAGTATTATATTACTCAATGCGTTAAAGTTATAGAACAATTAAAACCAAGACAACTAAGTCTGTTCGATTTCTAACTTTATCAGATATTTACAAAGACATTTCAAAAAAGACAGACGAGTAAAATTATATTCGTTATGATCTTGCAACTAGATACAAGTCTATTAAAAAAGATAGACAATCTTTCATTAAATCAATTATTGTTTTTAAATCTTGTATTAAACTATAATCAAAAGAATCATCAAGATGTTACAGCCATTGTTAGCCAGGTGAGTAACAATGAGATACAAGATTTAATCAATAACAATTACATAAGTTATAAAGAAATAGATAAAGGTTTACCTTATGAACCTACTAATACTCTATTATCATTGGTTAATTATAATCATGAATTTGATAGATTTTATAACTTATACCCAACATATGTGACTAGACCAGATGGCACAAAAGGTTTTCTAAAAGGTAATAAGAAGAAATGTGAAGAACAATACAAAAAGATTGTTAAACAGATTGATTCAGAATTACTTTATAATTGCCTACTTAAGGATGTTGAACAAAAAACAATGACTGGTAAGTTAGGTTATATGAAAACTATGTGGAAATGGCTTACACAATGTGAATGGGAAGTAATTGAAGATCAATTAATAACTGAAAGTGAAACTATAAACACTATTGCATATGGAACAAAACTTCTATAGTCCTGTACCATTAAAACATATTTCTGAAGTAAGTGAAGAAGCTTTGAGATATATCACTCAAAGAAGAAATCATGAAATTCAGCCGCTACAAACACGTTGGACTAAATTTAACAAAATGTGTGGAGGGGGTATTGAACCTGGTTGTGTATATACAATTGCAGGTACTTCAGGAAGTGGCAAATCAGCAGTAATTAATTGTATCGAAAATGATTTAATTGAATTAAATCCGAGTAAGGAGCTTGTGATACTTTCTTTTAGCTTTGAAATGCTTAGTTCAAGAACTTTCGTTCGTAAGCTTTCAAATAAGTTGCATCAAACAACTATGGAATTATACAGTACAGATCATGAAATATCAGATGATCTAATGGATAAGATTACTATCGAAACATTAAAGATGAAAGATTATCCAATATATTATGTTGAAACTTCAACTACTGTAGAAAAAATAGAAGAAACTATCAAATATTTCCAAAGTACTATTGCCAGAAATAAATGGCTCATAGTATTTTTAGATCACACTTTATTGGTTGATTCCTCAGGTGGGGATGATCGTAAAACAATTGCAGCATTGCAAAAAGTATTCATAAAGTACAAACAAATAGGTACTACGAGTATTATCCAATTAAGTCAGATGAATAGAAATATTGAAGCTCCTGAAAGGATTTTAAATCCAGCAAGTCACTATCCAATGAGAAGTGATTTGTCATCTTCAGATTCTATATTTCAAGGAAGTGATATTGTAGCCGTATTGTCTCGCCCAGAAATGCTACAAATAGCGGCATATGGTATTCAAAAACTACCTGTACAAAATAAAGTATATCTACACTTTCTAAAAGTGAGAGAAGGACAACCAGCCATACTTGAATATGAGAATAACCTTAAATACAACGACCTTATTGAAGTATAAGAACTGAAAATCAGTATTAACTTTTTAAATGGCTAACAACATGAACTTTACAATTTTGAATTCTAAGAAGGGTAACAAAACTAACGATAACTTTAAGTATGAATCTATTAATCTTGATAATATTCTTAAGAAGGATAATAAAAACTATGTAGATGATCTATTAGACAAAGCATACAAAACTTTCTTACCTTGGATGTCTCGCAAGACGGAAGATAATAAAAAGATCATTTACTTGGATACTTCTAAGTATGATTATAAACCAGATTATACAATTCTTGACGTAACTCCTTACGCATTGAATCTTGAATGGAATAAAGCAGCATCTCGTTTGTTAGATATTGCTTATTACATGGATCATCCAACATATGATTTCATGATTGATGATATTGCAATCAAGATCCATGGTAATTATATTCAGATTGGATCTGAAATTATTCCAACATTCTCTAAAGCTAAGGATTTTAAGAAATTTGATAAAGATACACAGATTAATCTTTATTACATTGCAGTAATTATTAATAATATTGCTGCTTAATTTTGATAATTAATTCTTTTCAGATAGATTATCAAAACTTTCGACTATCAAAACATATCTGAGAAGGTAAATAAAATTATATATATGATTGAATTACCTACAAAAAAAGTTGAAGCAAAAGTAAGTAATCCCAGATTTTTAATCTTAGGTGGTAAACCAAAAGCAGGAAAAACCTCATGTGCTGCAGCTCTCGAAAACAATTTAATTATTGATTTAGAAGGAGGCTCAGAATACTTGGAATGCTTATCAGTTCAAGCTCGTAATATTAACGATTTAGCAGAAATTGCTAATGCGTTACGAGACAAAGAAAAAGAACTAGGAAAGCCTGCATATGATTACATTACTATAGATAATGCTACACGATTAGAAGAAATGTGTCTAAGCTATGCAGTTACGTTGTATAAAAATACTCCTATGGGGAAAGCTTATCAAGGAACTGACGTAAGAACCTTACCAAATGGTTCTGGTTACTTGTATTTACGTATGGCAGTACGCAAAGTAATTGACATGTTTAGAGAATTAGCTCCTAATTTCATTCTAATTACCCACGTAAAAGAATCAACCATTAATAAAGATGGTGAAGAAATGTCTTCAATGTCTATTGATCTTACTGGAAAATTGAGTGACATAATCTGTGGAGAAGCAGATGCAGTTGGTTATGTCTATCGTAAGAAGAATGAAACTATTATTTCATTCGAAGGCGGAGATAACACAATTCGTGAAGCAAGAGCACCTCATTTGAGAGGTAAGAAAATAGTAATTACAGAAAGTGACGAAAATAACAATCTTACTTTCCATTGGGATAAAATCTATTTGCCAAAATAATTAACAAAAATATAAGATATGTATAGTTCAGAAAGAGCCAATAAAATTGTAACGAAAGACGTAGCGTATTTACCTGCAGGTATTCACGATAATGTAAAATTGGTTGGAGTTCGATGTGAGAATTCACCAGTTCAAGGTAACATGTTTCTCGAATTTAAATTTGAGCAAGACGGTAAAGTCATGACACATACTGAATGGACACCTACACGTGGAAATTTAGATGAAACAGCATTTGCTAAGAAGTGTGATACGCAATTTAAACGTATTGAACAAATCTTATTGTGTTATGGTTATACTAAGGAAGATTTGTCCTTTAATGGAGAATCTTTCAAAGAATTGTGTGACTGGACTATCGACCACTTGAATAAAGCTGATTTAAACACTTTATTACGAGTAAAAGTAATCTATAATGATAAAGGTTACACTGCATTACCTAAGTATGCAACATTTACATTTATCGAACCTATGTCAATTGTTGAAGAAGGTAAATCTGTTATCACTAAATTAGGTATTGATTTATTTGAAAAGCCTGTCATAGCTGATACAGAAAAATCTAATCCTAATCCGTTTTCAACGGCAGGAATGACTCATACAGAAAGTAATAACGACCCAAACGGTCTACCTTTCTAAGAAATTAGCCCGAAGTACAAGGGATCGTAGACATCTAGGCTTCCCATTAGAACAGCTTAAAGTAGATCTAGATCGTAAATGCTAGCTCTGACCACCCAGAGGTTATAGTTTAAAGGTGGCGCGATAATGGTTAATGAGGGTTCGATTCCCTCAATCGCACAATTAACAAAAATTTTCAATCATATGTATGACTCTACAAGAGCAAATAAAACAAAACAAGACTCTATTACTTTAGAGTATATCTTGTCAAAAGTCACAGAATATGATATTTACGCACGATATATAGGTCAATTTAAGATTGGCTTTATCTATAACAGTCCTTTTAGGAAAGACAAGAATCCTTCATTTGGTATATTCCATAGTAGGAAATCAGGTAGATTATTATTCAAAGACCATGGGAATGGTGAATGTGGAGATGTTATTAAATTTGTAGGGTTGTATACAGGTCTAACAAATTATAATGATATATTACACAGAATAGAATCTGATATGTCTATAACTAATGATACTAAATTAGTATGTCATAAAGAATATGAATCTAAAGATACAGTAATTGGTGTTGTTAGACAAGATTGGACTGAAGTAGACAAAAAGTATTGGAAACAATTTGGTATTACTACAAAGACTTTAAAGAAATTTGGAGTAAGTAGTATAAAATATTATCTGTGTAATGGTATAGTAAAAAGCATATATAAAGATGAAAATCCTATGTATGCTTATAAAGTATATGATCATTTTAAGATCTATAAACCATATGCAGATAAATATACCAAATGGCGTAACAACTTAACTGAACACGATATACAAGGTTATGAACAATTACCTAAAACAGGTGATCTATTAATCATAACAAAGTCATTAAAAGACGTAATGGTACTATATGAAATGGGGTATAATGCAATATCTCCATCATCAGAAAGTACATTTCTACCAGACGACGCTTTAAAGGCCATTTTAAGCCGTTTTAAGCGAGTTTTAGTTTGTTATGATCGAGACATCGCTGGAGTTAGAAATATGCGTAAAATAAGCCAGAAAACAGGCTTAAAATGCTTCCTTGTACATCGTAAGTTCCACAGTAAAGATATAAGTGATGCTGTTAAGAATAATGGATTTGAAACTATTAAAAACTGGTTAAATCTAACATTAAAATGTCAAAATTTATAATAGAATTACTGGAAAAATTAAGTTGTAAACACAAATGGAAAGAATATGAAAGATGGAATGTAAATACCGATTTAGGGGGTAGATATACTAAAATTCTTTTTATTTGTGAGAAATGTGGTAAAATGAAACAATATAAATCTAATTGTGGATAAAATGATTTGGTTTACTTCAGATTTACATTTCTTCCATGACAGAATACTTGAATTCCATCCAAAGCGTAAAGAACTATTTGGAGATACTGTAGAAAAGTCTAAAGAAGCTATGATTCTATGGTGGAATAGACGAGTAAATAAGAAAGATACTGTATATATATTAGGAGATTTATCATTCGGTGAAGTAGAAGATAAAAGAAAACTATTTCAAAGACTAAATGGTAATAAAGTCTTAATATTAGGTAATCATGATAAAATACCAGATCATTTAAAATGTTATTTTAATCATATTACTCAGATTAAGAATATAAAGTTTAAGAAATCTGTACATTCTTTCCTTACTCGAGATATTGAAGTGATTATGTGTCATTTTCCAATGTTAACATGGGAACACAAAGAAAAAGGTTCAGTAATGTTACATGGACATTGTCATGGAAAAGTAGATAAGATAAATGAAGAATCTAAAGAATTACGAGTAGATGTTGGTATAGATAGTGCGTTTGCAAATTATGATTTAGTTTCTTTGGAAAAGATTGACAAACATTTTAGTAAAATAATAAATGACAGTGACAAGTATTGAATTAGCTCTTTTAGTATTTATATCAAATGTGTTAGCACAAATGGTATGTATTGGAATAGAAAATGCAGTAGAGTACTATGAGAGTAAAAAGAAAAAAGACAACACAGAACAAGAAAGTACAAAATGCAACTCCTAATGTGTACAATGGAATAAAATTCCGTAGCAAACTTGAAACCTACACATATAAAAAGCTGGAACAAGCAAAGATAAATGCAGAGTATGAAATGCATAGATTTGAGCTTATTCCAGCTTTCACTTTCTTGGGCAAAAAGATACGTGCTATGACGTATTTGCCAGACTTTGTAGGAGATAGTTTTATAATTGAATGTAAGGGGTTTGGTAATGACGCTTGGCCCCTAAGAGAAAAATTATTCAAGTATAAATTATTTCTTACTCAGGATAATAGAGAGTTTTATGTAGTACATAATCAAAAGGAAGTTGATAATTGTATTAATCGAATTTTAACTAAAAATGACAGTAACAGCAATCAGTGATATTCATGGACATTTAATTAAAATAGATCCGTGTGATATTCTATTAATATGTGGTGATGTATCTCCATTAGAGATACAAAAAGATTATACACAGATGATTAGTTGGTTATTTAAAGACTTTAGAAAATGGATTGAAGAAATGCCATGTGATAGAGTAATAATGACACCAGGTAATCATGACTACTTATTTCAGAAAATCTGTAAAGAATACGGAATTACTGAATTGTTTGGTAAACTATATATACTTGTAGATGCTGAATTTAATCATTATGATAGTAATGATGATAAGTGGTACAAAATCTACGGTACACCACAATGTAAACAATTTGGTACTTGGCCCTATATGCCAGGAGATAGTCGTTTAGACGACTTTTATAGTAAGATTCCAGAAGATGTTGATATTCTAATCTCTCATGATTCACCTCAAATAGGTCAAGTAGGTAATATCTTAGAGGATAAGAATAGTTTTAATCCATTTGGTAGACCTGCTGGTAATAAGTATTTAACAAGTGCTTGTTATCATAAATTACCTAAGTATGTCTTATCAGGACATATTCATTCAGGAGATCATGAATTGAAAGAATATTCAGATATGAAATTAGCTAATGTTAGCTTACTTGATGAATCTTATGAAGTTGTTTATAAACCTTTAACCTTTACATTATGATGACTAACGAAATTAGAGTAATCTTCACCTCTGTTGCATCAGAATTACTCAACAACTGTATTATAGAAGATGGTAGCTTTGATGAAGTTATTATAGAAGATGATGTTAACGAAATAATTATAGAGTAATGGATATAACTATACCATATTATGAGGATATGACTCGTATCAGCAACTCTAATATAGGATGGTTTATCAAAAAGGGTCCAAAGTATCTTAAAGAGATGCTGAATGGAGAACGTGAAGGATTAAAACTCCCACAGTTAGAAAAAGGTAGTATGATACACGAATACGTACTCCAGCCAAATGAGTTCTGGAAAGATTACATCATACTAGACTTTGAAACGCCTAAAACAAAGCAACAGAAAGACTTTTGTGAGGCTTATGTAAGCTCATTAGAGCTCATAGAAGACGAGAAAAAGCTACAGGCTTACAAGAGTTCATACAGTAACTCAAAGTCTTGGCAAATAGCCTTAAAAGAGGCTACAGAACTTTGTAACAAGTATAAAAGATATATTGAGTATTTAAGACTCAAAGATAACAAGAAAGTAATATCATTTGCTGATCTTAATATGTTAAAGACTATAGAGAAGAATCTTAGAGAACATAAGAAAGCAAATGAAATATTATACTCATACCCAGCTGAATTTGAAGTAAACAACGAATTTCATATAAACTGGGAATATCCTAATGCTTCTACTATGGGTGATTTACCTTGTAAGTCTTTATTAGATAGATTTATGATAGATCATATTAATAAGAAGATTAGATTAGTAGACCTTAAAACTACAGCAGATGTTTATAACTTTAAACACTCTATTGAAGAGTTTGACTATTGTAGACAGATGGCTTACTATTGGTTAGCTATCCATTGGTATTTTAAGAACGAACTAAAACTAAATATTGAAGAATATGACTATGAAACCTACATTGTTGCAATTCAAAGCCACGACAGCTATGAAGTTAGAGTATTTGCTATTGACTCTAAAGCAATTGAGGAAGAACTTATAACAATTGATCAAGCTATTAGAAAGATAGCTTGGCATAAGAATAATAACTTATGGGAACATACTAAAGAATATTATGAAGGAGATGGTTGTGAAATATGCTAATAGATAAATATACAAAACATAGTATATTTTCACTTCCTTTAATATTCGATGATATTGTAGATAGACATGAATTAAAAGCTAATGGATTTGTTAACATGTATGTATATGACTTAAACATTCCATTAGCTTCTAATCATATTTTTTTGGTTTTTAAAAATCTTAGTAACGAATTACTTGAAAAATTTGAAAAACATCACAATTATTGGAATGATTATCATTCAGTGATTGGTGGTGTAACTTATCATATTGTTTGTTTTCAGAGAGGATTTTCAATAGGATACATTGTTGATAGTACAGAAAAAGGTCTGTATTATGAAACTGATTACCACAGTAAAATGAGAATTATTAAATTCTGGAATTCTCCAACAAACTTAAGTACTTCTTTACATAGTTATTTATTTAATCCAAATGCAGTACGTATTAAACCAGTAAGTGAAAACATTACTAAAGAAGATAAAATAAAAAAGCCGTAACTTAATTGCTACGGCTTTTCTTTTTTAAAATACAGACACTAAGTTATCATAATATTCTAACTTAGATCTTGGGTCTTGCATTTCGTATATACTTCTGAATGGACTAATCTTAATTAATGATCGTTCAAATCGCGTCTTACCCTTATACGCTCCTTTCTTAATTACTTTATTAGGTTCATCAAAAAGTGTACTAAAAGCTCGACCAAAATGTTCTATTATACCCCATGCTGCAGTAGGAGAATTAAACATACTTACTGTTTCAACAGGTAACAAGTTACTACGGCTTTCTACAGCAGTTCTTACAGCAATAAGAGCAGTTAAGTTCTTAAACCAATTATCTTTATCATCGTCTGCCATTGCTCTGGCGAAAGATGAAATTATGAAAAGTCCTACTAGAGAAAATGCTATTTCGCAAGTTACCCTTTTCAAAAGTCTTCTTTCAAATTCATCCAACTCATCATAGTTATGATACATTTCTTTTAATGTATTTATCTTATCTTTATCAAAGTAATGTCTCCAAAGATAATTAAATGCACCACGATATTGAGCTTCTTGCCAAGTATCTGTAGAATAATCATAATGACGTTTTGTTATGAATTTGGTCTGCATATTAATTAACAAGAAGTTACGATAGATAAATATCAATTTACAGAAAGCATTTGAATTAACAAAACTCTTATCCAAATCAGTAAACTGTGTATCAATTCTAGTACCCGTTTGTTTAATAGTATTACGTACTATGTTTAGAGTTCTTTCGTCAACGTTCTTAGCATACTCTGGTTTAACTACCCATTTATTACCTTCAACAGTAAATGCGTCAAATATAGTAGTATTTAATCTATCCCATTCTACTTCAGCTTGTTTCTTATCTTTGTAACGTAACATAAATTTGTTTTTATGTACAAATTTACCTGTAGTAGGATCTAATTTATACATAAAAGCAATAGCAACTGCCATTTTACCTTTAGTCATGAAATCAGCAGCTTCATAACCACCCCACCAGAAGTGTTGATTTAAAGCTCTTAACCATCTACTCTGATTTAACTTACTAAAAGTTTCTTCACTATTTCTAACAGTACCTGTCCATTCTAAGAAACATAATACTTTATTAGTATTATTGGCTTTACCTAGACCAGATAATGCGCTAAAGTAAGCAGATTGAACTTCTTTGGATGCTGCAGCTAATGCTTTATTATCATAGTAAATACCTGATATAGCATCCAATCTTGATTGAATCTTATTAGTAAATAACCCAGTAAGGATGACATTTAAATTGTTACCCATACCATTTAAACGAGTAAATCTAGCAAGATTACCAATTGCTTTTGCTACACTAAATTGAATACGCTTGTTACCAATAGTTTTATCTACAGTCATATCATTTTCTTCCATACCATAGATAAACTGTTCAAGCATCTGATTAGCTTTATTGTAAGTATTACTCTTTACTCCAACAACAGTACCACCTCTAGAATCAGTAAATTGTTGCCTACTAAGGAATTCTGTCATAATTTCCATCTCTGGAGCAATCTTAGACATTTCATTGTAGTTTGCTGCCATACCATAGTAAGCAATAACAGAACCTACAATATCATTAGTAAGAGCTTCAGGATTGTCTAATTTACGCATATATCTAGTAGGTACAAGTCTAATTCTTGAACCATCTGGATCTAAAGCTTTATCTACATTATACTGAGTATCATCATCCTTAATAGTAAAGGTGTCTTTAAATGCATAACCTAAACCTTTCAGTACATTATCTTGACTTAAAATTTGAGTCATAGCACCACCTTCAATCTGTGGTAATATGTATTGTCTACTATTATTTAAGAATGGTAAATTCTCATTATTAGCTTCATTAAGAGTACTAACTAGACCATCGTATAACTCCTTTAAATTACCCTTTACTTTGGAGAAATTAGCAGTATTATCATACAATGAACGCTTAGGTTGTCTTGATTCAGATTTAGTATCATCGAAATTCTTATTATAGAAAGGTGATGTCTTATCTATTTCAACCCATGAAGAATTTGGTACAGTATCTATATACTTATCATGCAATTCGTCTTTAGGTACTAACTTTCTCCAGAAAGAAGCAGGTACATAATCACCACGATCATTGTAATGACCGTTCTTAGCTTCCCATTCTGCTAACTTACCGTTACGATTTGCTTCATCTCTACTTACAAAGAAGTTAGGATCTACTTGCCATTTTGCTATTTCAAAGATTCTTGATTTTTGACCTTTAGGACTTAAACGAGCTTCTTCTGCTATCAAGAAATCCAAAGTAGAAATGTATTGTTTTACCTTACTTGGCATTAACTTCACATTCACTTTGCCATCTATAGTATATAGACGTATCAATTGTTGACGCATTTCTTCATACTTGACTTGATTAGCAGTTTTTACTTTACCTGAAGATAATTTAGATAGATCTTCATAGAATCGTTCATTAATCTTATCTAAAGAGTTTCTTTCTAACCAGATTTGATACTTCTCTGGAGATAAGTTCTTTTTAGCTTCTTTTCTAGCTTTTTCCCAACCTTCTTTATTAGACTTATACTTAAGACTTTCTCTAAGTTTCTTATTATAAGCAGCAAATTCAGCAGCTATTTCTTTTTCTGTACCTACTTTAGGAGTACCATCTGCATTAAAAGGATTAGATAAGTTACGTTTAGCAGCTTCTAATGAAGTCAATCTATCATAGTCTTCATCACTCAAATCTTCACGATGATATTTACCATTTTCATCAATTGTTGGGTTTAATATCATACGTATATCATGATCTATTTGAGTCTTCTTAGATATAGCTTCATTACTTAAGCCTTCTAATAGTTCATAGAATTCTGGAGTAAACTTACGCTCTGTGTGAGTAGCATCCCATTTATTCTTCTCTTTGTTCCATAATTTCAACTGATCTGAATTAAGGATCGAAGGTATATCGTGAAAGTCAACACCAGCTGGTACGGTAACATTAAGAGTATCTAAATATTTGAGCATGTGAGCAATATAATCTGCTTCATGCTGACCATAGTTTAGATCTCTAATCAAATTACCTGTACGTTTACCGTCCTTATCTCTTTCGTAAAGCAGTTTTAAGTCGTTTTTAGACACTTTATCTAAGAGATTGAGTAATCGTTTACCTACTTCTAATTTACGGTCATGTACCTTTAATTTAGCTCCTACCATCTTATTTAACATAAGACGTATTACTTCACTATTACTGTATTGAGTTTGACCTACAAACTTATCCCAGAAACCTATATCGTCATCACCTTCATCTAACTTTCTTCTAAGTTCTTCTACAGAGAATGAACCTTGTTTAGTAGCTTCTTCTATAATTCTATCTTTAGCCACTTTATCGGCAAGACTATTATAGTTTCTAACTAGTTCGTTGTAGTCAGCTATAACAGAATCTAATCTTTCCTTAAAGGTATCGTATACACCTAATTTTTGATATAACTGTATTACTTCAGGATCATCCAACATATTTCTAAGATTGGTTACAATATTGTTATAGAAACCAATTGTACCTTTCTTAATAATATCTAATTTCTCTGGAGTAATAGGATTAACAGATATTAAACCTTTCTTATAATTTACATATTGTTGTTGATAGTTTCTTAATTGTTCAAAAGCTTGGTTTACATCTTCTACCATGTAGTTGGTAAACTCTAATACCGCTTTATCATTTTCTAACTTATTCAACGTGTTATATAGATTGTTTAATCTTTCTAGATTCTGTTGAACTTTCTGAGTAGAATGAGTAAATAGATTGATTCTATTCTTAGTTGCTTTTAATAGTTTGTCATATTCCTTAGTAAGGATATATGGTACTGATATATCAGACATACGCTGATAATGTATCTCATTTAAATTTGTATTTCTTTCACCTAAATCTTTTCTGGAAAGAAAAGCATTGGTTAACTCATTTAAAACACGTTGTTTAGAACTAAAAAGTTGTTTCAACCAATTGAAAAATCGATTGTACCATTTCAAAGCTTTTAAAGAATTTTCTCCTATTGCTTGAACTAACTCCTCTTCAGACTTAAATAATTTTATACCTTTTTGAACAATATTTGAATTTCTAAACCATGCTATATAGTGATGCGCATACTCATGAGGTAAAGTATCTGCATTTTCATATAAAGCATTGAGTAATACTGCTCCAATCTTATTTTCTGTTAATATTGCTTTACCCCTTAATACATTCCCAGAATCATCTTTAAAATCATTTGTGGTAGTATATAAAATTATATCTGGATAAAGTTTTTGAAGAATTGTTTGTAATTCTTTATTTCTGTTGCTAATTTCTGGTGTAGTGTCTTGTACTTCTAATTGTGTAAAATTATTAAGTTGATCAAGATAAGGCTCTCTAAAATTCAATATGTCATTAAGGTCTTTGGCTCTACGCATTTTTAATTTTGCTGAAAAAGCCTTAGAAAAATCAAAAATTTTTAAGCCATCAAAAGTTTCACGAACTGCAAAATCATCATTTGTGAAAAACAAATCTATGTTCTTACCGTCAACATCTAACGCAAGAGTTAAATCCCCACCTTTTATGACCGCACGATGCAAATCAACTTGTTTGTAATGTTTTTTTAATTTTTCAAAAATTCTTTTAAAAGAATTATCTTTCATTAGGATAGAAAATATTGCATCTAAATCAGATTTGTTTTTTTCTTCTGTTAAAAATACTTCTCCTTTATTATCTTTTCTATCATCAAACTTATTTATTATTTTTTCAGATAATGAATCAATCTTTTTACTAAAATCTATATCATGTGGATCTATTCCGTTTTCTCGATAAATCGAACCCAAATTAGAAATAGCACCACTTCCAGTTAAAATCCAACCTTCTTCTGAAAGAGCTTCGTATATGTTTAAAGTGTTAGATAATTTTAAATTGTTTTTGGTATATGTTACAGGAGATGCACCTTTTTGTCTCTGTGTAGCATATAACAGTAAATACCGATAACCTACATAAGCCTCATTTGCTAAAGTTATTGCATCTGCTTCTAAATTGTTAATACCCTTTTTTTGATACTCTTTTGAAAGTTCATTTATTTTTGCATAAGTATATTCCCCATTAAATATTTTGTTTAATGTTTCTTTAGCTTTGTTTTTAGTTTCATCAGAAACTTTTGTAAAGTAATCTTGATATGGAGCAATACTTATTGCAATTTCGCTTTTTACTTGAGCTACAAATTCTTTTGTTATTTTTTCTGGAACGTATATAGTCTTTGTAGATAAATCGATACCTGCAGACTTGTTAAGATCACTAATCAATTTTATACCAAACAAATTAGCAACTATTTTCAGATCTAGTGAAGAACTAAAATGTTCATCTTCAGAAATACCCAGAATAGCACTCAATTGAGTGCTATCTGGCATAATTCCATCATTTTCAGATAATACATAATATGCAGCTTCATAACTGCCTAGCTGTGAAGTTAACTTGTTTAAGTCTTCAACAACTGCTTTATTCTTAATATTTAAACATTTTGCACCTTGCATATTCTATTACCCTTTACATTGTTTTAATCTTTCTTGTATTTCTGCCCACTTAGCTTTAGTGATTTGAGATAACCCTTGTGGATTTACTTGGACATTAGTAGGAACTGTGTAGATGACTTGCTCTCTTGCCCTAGTTACAGCAACATACTTCAATTGTTGACGAATGCTTTCTGATGGGAATTTATCAAATGAACCACCAATAACCATCACCTTATCATAAGTTGAACCTTGTGACTTGTGTACAGATTGCGTATAACCATAATCAAATGTTTTAGATTTAATTACAGCACCTGTTTCTTCGTCGATTATGTTAGACATTGTAGTGAACGATTGTTCAATGTCTCTGATTTGATCGAATATTATACCCGCTGCAGTAAATTGTTTCTCA
Organism: Lachnospiraceae bacterium; assembly: GCA_017625815.1. GTDB lineage: Bacteria > Bacillota > Clostridia > Lachnospirales > Lachnospiraceae > Coprococcus_C. Next base: position 62,185 of record JAGAKD010000106.1, read on the forward strand.
GCTCTTAAACGTTTATTTTCAGCCCACAATTCTCGTACTCTTAAAGTTATTGCTCTTAATGTTTTGTTAGGTACTGACTTATCTACCAAGAAGGTCTTTATACGATGACCTGAAGGCAATTCAATCAATTCTACATTTCTACCGGTTATTTCAAAACCAGGCATGTGCGGTATGGATTTGTTTGTAACTTCATCAATCTTATCAACCATGTAATCACCAGAATTGATAATGTTATAAGGACGTTTCTTATTCTTATTGTTATACTGAGCATTAGCATAACTCATCAACAATTCCCCTTTTACTAAGGTTGGAGCGTCTTTACCGTATAAGATAGTTCTAACTATATTATTGTATATTGGAATCAAATCATTTGTGCCACTTAATATTTTAAAGTGTAAAGGATTAGCTTTAAACTCATCAGATTTCAATACACTCTGTAGTAATATAGCAATTGTATTATTGTTATTAGTAAACATAATACCATGTCCTTTACTATTTAAGTCAGTCTGATATGATAATGGTTTAGATTCTCTTAAGTTGGTAGCTTCTTTAAGAATTGAATTATTACCAGTACGTTCTACTTTAGTTAATTCTACCTTAGAATTCATATTAAATGATTTAGATAAAGTAGATTGTTTTACTGGAGATAACTGAGCAGGATCACCTAAGAATATTAATTTACTATCTTTCTCACGTACCGCATCACAGATATAATCAACCAATGCATCAGGTAACATTGAGCATTCATCAAGTATTACTACTTGTTGCTTCTCGATTTTAGCTTCACCAGGGTCATCAAAAGTGATCTTTGATACGTCAAATGAATCACTTGTCATGTCATAACTAGGAACAATACCTAATGCGGAATGTACAGTAGATGCGTTTACATCAGGGTTATTAGCTTTAGTAACGGCGTTAGCTTTGTGAGTAGGGGCTAAGTATAATGGTTGGTCATACTTCTTCCTCATATAAGCATCAAAGATCTTCATGATTGTAGTCTTACCTGTACCAGCATAACCCTGCAAACTAAAGAATGTTTCATTACCGTTATAGAACTTCTCTAATTCAAGTAAAGCAAACTTCTGTTGTTCATTTAATTCAAATGGAGTATCTATCTTAGTACCATCTGCAAATGTAAAACTAGGTGTAGATTTAGCTTTTGGTAATTCTGATAATTCTTTTTGTACAGACTTTATGTCTTGTTCATCATACCATGTACTAGTTTCAGCTACGAATTGTTCAAACTCTTGAGGATATTTAACAACAGTCCTTCCAATCATTCCCATAGCTTCATTAACAAGTGGAGCAAAAGACTCGTGGAATTGAATATTATTCAAAATAGCATAATTGTTCAATTCTTGAGCAGCTTTTACAAAAGCAAGGGCAAACATTGTTGCCATGTCGTCTGAAGTATATCCGTTTAAATTTGGTTTTTCAGAATAAGTATATGCAACTTTGAACGTATTATCTGGATGGTTCACAGCAAACCTGTAAAACTTAACTATATTCTCTACAATTTCTTGCTCACTTAAAGATTTTTTTGCTCCAGGCGTAGTTACAGTTTGTATACCATAAGCTCGTCCTGATTTAGAAAGTGTATTAGCCATTTGTTCACGCTGTTCAATTCTCCCTTGATTTAAAGCGGCTAATGCAGCTCCACCTGTACCTTTACTAGGATTACCATTGTATGCTGCAGAATTTGATCCAAATACAAAAATAGCAGGATCATCTTTGGTAATAAGACCGCTATACGTATTTAATCTAGTTGAAGAGGATGTAGTAGTATCATCGATTTCTGATTTTATACCAAATGTGTTATTGAACAATTCAATAATTGCATTTCTAGAAGCGTCTTCTGCGTCTTTACCTAAATAATTAGGATTATCCGCATATGCACCTGTAGTTTTATCTTTCTTCTTATATAACTCTATATCCCTTGTACCAATTCCTGCAAATCGTTGTGAAAGACGTGGTGTAGTAGCCGTTGGTTCAAATACATTAACATCATAAGCATATTCATACCACATGCGAGTACTTGGACTAAAAACATATACTGGTTTATTTAATTTTTTTGCCAAATTCACAGCGTATGATGTTCCGCCTTTTACCGTAGTAAGATCCGCGTTTAATTCTGAAATAGCATATACTGCATCGGAATTGACAACTTGATAGTAGTTGCGAACCTTAAGATTATCTTTTAAGTTATTTTTGAATTCTCTATTAAAAAGTCTAGACATTTCTTTTCTAGCTTCATTCATTTGAGATTCTGATAATTCTGCAGCAGTTATTCCAGCTTTTGATAATTTAGAGGATAACTTTGTATTATCTGCATCTCTGTAATGATTTATATTAGAAATTCCAAAAGACCTAGCTACTTCATCCCACATAGTATCTGCTCCATATGCACCACCTGAATGCATAGTATAGTCAGCAGGATTATTAGATTCGCTTACCAAACTCACACTTTCATCACTTCTTTTATCAAGATTTACTTGAGGAATTCTTGAAGTGCGAGTTAATGCTAAATCTAGTTTGTTGCCATTTTCATCATAATATTGATATTGCGAACCATCATTTTGTTGAGCAGCGTAACAGTATGCACAGCAACTTAAACACACATCTGAATATTTTAACATATCTCCGTGTGCTCCATAACACATGCATTCAAGCCTTGTTTTATCTTTGTAATTTTTATCAATTTCTACACCCGTTAGATTTTCTAATACTATTGGATCCAAACAAGCAGCTTCTTCTAATTTCAGATTATTAGATGCACAAGATTTTATTTCAACTCCATACTTATCAATTAGCTCATGCAATTTGTCCGAAAATGGTTTTACAGCTTCTTCTTTTGGTTTATTGTTCACGGTACCATCAGGAAGTATTTTGTAGTATTTAGCCCAATCGTAGTTTATTCTGGATTTTAATGCTGGAACAATACCTCTAGGATGTTTGGATTTTTCAGTCCATCCGTATGATTGCATTACTGAAGACACAAACTTTGTAATACCCATTTCAGATGCACGTTGAACTACGTGTTCAACATCTTCTAATTTGGTTACTCCTGGTAATAAAGGATCAATACGAATAGTTGTGGTTTTTGGGTTTATTTTTCCGTCATTAATCAAATTTTGAATTTTATCTAACAAATCATCAGACTTTAATACACCAGGTTCCAATGCAGAATTACCTAAAGTAGAAATACTAAACGAATGCATTGGTGCAACACGATATTTAATACAAGCATCGATTAAATCCACCATTGGAATACCATCGTGTTTTGACCAAATTTCAATTGCATAGAATCTGTCTGGATGACCAAATGGTAACTTATCATTTTCTTTTAATTGTTTAATTATTTCCTCAGTAAAGAAAGCCGGATCAGTTCGTCTAGATGCTGATTTTACAAACAATCGCTTGTCTTTTGTAGCTTGTTTAATTAAATCTTGTTCTTCTTTAGTAAAGAAATCACCAAGTTCATTGGTTATTTTCAATCCTTGTTTAGCCAATTCAACGGATTCTCTTACTATTTGTGTAGCTTCTTTTTCATCTGGAGCTAAATATTGGCGAACATCTTCTGGTAAATCTTCTCTATCTACAGCTTCATCTAAAAGCTTAGTGGTAAATAATTTATCCTTTAACCACTCTATTTCACCAACATAACCTTCCTCAACTTTTAGGTTCATAGACTTATTAGAATCTAAATTGAATTTAATTGCATTGTTGATGAAAAAGTCTTTAGGCAACTCATTATTGTTGTTAATCCCAAGTAATGATCTAGGAATACCAGATGTTTCAACAATCACTCTACCTTTATGCTTCAACCCTTTCTTATTAATTAAAGTATAAATAGGTTGTTGTCTAGTAACTGGTTTACCTTCACTATCCAGTACAGGCATACCATTTCTACCTATTACTTCAAACTCACGTGTACCAACAAATCTATACACATGAGTAGTTAAAGGATTGTTTCTACCTCCAAAGTCAACTTTAATATAAGGCTGATATAATGGTTGTTCAAGTGTATTTAGACCAATAACTTTAGCTTTAGGTACAGACATCAATAAAGGTACAGGAACATCTTCGACACCCTTTCTTACTGTCTTATTACTTGGGATATACCAGTTATTTAATTCGTAGTGCTTAACAAATTCGTCATCATAATATTCTTTGATGATTTCATTGTGTGAAGGAACTACTTCATCATTCCACCACAAGTTCTTGATAACATCTTCTTCATCAATCTTATCAAGTATTGTAGATGGTTCCGATTCTAACTTACGTATATAATCATAATAACCACAAGATTCCCTAAAACTTTCTGGTACATACTTAAAGATGTTATTTCTACCAAATGCGTCACCTGAAGTAAAGAAAGAATAAATTACTAGATCTCTAGCAAAATTTCTAATAATATCTACTTGAGGTTGCAATGTAGCATCAGTAGTAGTTAATTCTAATAATTCTTCCCACGCTCTAATTAAGTGATCATCAAGATTATGATCATCTGACCTATTGTGTTTGAATTGAATAAAGTCAGGTAATACCATATCTTGTTTATCAGTCTTAATCATCATACTGATACTATCTAGCAAAGTATTAGAGAATGAACCATCACTGTTAAGTAAACCTAGTGCAGGATTTGACTTAATTAGCTGCTTGATAGTATATAATCTACGTGGTACTGAATTACTACCAGCTAATAAACTACCTACTTTAACACCATTCTTTGCAGCATATTCTTTCCAGAATGTAGTCTTATAACAAGCTTCCATCATTCTAGTAATGTCATTGACATACTTATCTGATGAAGCGTGATGACGACCTGTAATCTGATATATCTTACGCCTTTTGTTCTCAAATTCTGGAGTAGTACGTAATAATACATTACCTATATACTGACGTGGTCTTATTAATGCATAATACAGTTTATCTTTCAAGAATGTATTTCTAATGACCGATAGTGGATCTGCAAATACTTTATCATTTTGAGCAAACTCTGCCATCTTGATTAAGAAGTTCTGTTGTAATGCAAAGTTATTACCATACTTCTTAGTATCAATCTGTGATAACTTGGTATTTTCACTAAGGGCTTTAGCAAATGGTTCAATGTCTTCAAATACCTTAAGTATAGCTAACTGATTCAAATACCATTTAGCACTGTTATCTTCAGGCATGAACTCTCTCAGAGTCTTAATGTCAAATGGATTTATCCCACCTGGCTTAGTCATTCTCTCTAACTCTGCATTTACTTTATCCAAAGTCCAACCAAAACTATTTAACTTATCTAAGTATGTTTGTTTTACTTTGGATTTAGCAGCAGATGCGGCATCCCCTAAATTATCATCTACACCATAATAACCACTCAATGCTTCAAATTCACTAGCTATATCTCTTAATATCTTTTGTGATAAGAAGTAGAAAGTAGATTCACCTTTACCTGCACGTAACAAGTAATTGGTCATATTAAGAGTGAATTTACGAACATTCAAACGATTGATGTAAGGGTCTTTTGCAACGTCTACGTGAGCGTTAATCATTGCAGAAATCCAATCAGATATTAGTGTTACAATGGTTTGTTTATCGTGGAAGTTAGGATCTTGACTGTAAATGTTACCAAGTTGATTCAAATTAAAATGATCAATATTCTTATGACCTTGAGTTACCAAATGAACTGCTTGAGCTAACATGTGATGAGAGTTACCAAGAGCCATAGCACCTAAGTTCTGTTTACCAGCAATCAAATCCGCTTTAGTTCTATTTTGGAAACCTGGAGTAGCAGTATATAATTGAGGTTTAGAAGAACCTTCATTACCTTGTAGTTTATCAATATCTGCTAATATCTTATCAGTAAGATAAGAAGTTACTGCATCTAGAGGCTGTCTAGATTCAGAGTACTGTAACGGATTGGAAATAGAAGCTATATACATATCAAGCAACCTATTCTGTATAGCTTCTCTACTATTTGCTTCTGCTACAGTCTTATCACTATACTTCTTATATGCTTCTAATACAATCTTTTCATCATCCCAATCTGGATGGTTTTCTCGTAGACTTTGTGTATATTCATCTTTAGTTTGATATTTGACTTTCTTGCCATTCTTATCAAAATTGTAGCGAGCTACAAAGAGCTTGTCTACGTCAAACGCTTATACCTCACGTTTCCGTGAGGGCTAGACTATATCTTCATTTTGATAATGCTCCCCATTTCGCCTTTCGGCTACACAGCGTGTGTACGCTGACTCAAATCATATTGAATTTTGTGTATCATTGAGGGCACTTGTTCAACATATTGTTTTACTAAGTTTATAAACTTAATGCCTTCTTTTGTTCCACAACATAAGGAAAAACTATCTTGTTTTTTACCTTCGTGGAACATGTAAAATTCAATATTCCAAATTTCTTTAAAGTAATCTATTATTACTTGTAATTCATCTTTTGGTAAACAAGTTGCAATCTTTATGTAAAAACCGTGTATTTTGTTATTGGTTTTTCTATAATTGATGTGTCCATCATCCATATACCAGATTGCAATTTCTTTAGCACTTAGCCTGTTTAATAACTTTCGGTTTCCTATTTTTTTATAAGGTTTGTAGAAAACTCGTCGCAATACCTTAATAAAAGGTAAAACATTTAATTGAGTATAACATACCTTTTTTCCAATATTAAACCCTTTTGAACTAGTGTACCATTTTAAACCGTTATTACGAATACCAACATTATTTAATTGTTTTATTTTCCACTCTAAGTAATCTTGCTGTTGTTCGCAATGAGATAGTTTAAATACGTTGTTATTGCTTATAGTGCCGTCACCAAGTAAAAGACCAATTAGTAAATTTCTAGATTCTTTTGTTATTTTTGTTTTCATTTTTGCTATCCATTAAGGAAGCTTCAGTTGAGTATTAGTCGTTGAACCTTCCGATTAGTTATATAGATAACGATCGGCTTGGCTGCTGGTTGTCCAATTTTCGGCATTGTCACGTGCAGTAATAGCTTTTATCCATGCGCGTAGTCGAAACTCTAAGGAGTTTCCAGCAATTAAAGGAATTTTTTATATTATACTGGTTCGAACAGTGACATTTTATCCGAACCAGTCAATGCTGTCCATTCATCGGGTAACGTAATAGTATCCCCAATATTCTCTGGATAAACATCAACTACTTTTAAAGCAGCTACTGAAGAAGGGCCTTGGGCAGGAATACGATAACCCATTGCCATAGCAGCTGATTCTCTACCAATCATTCCAGCATTCTGTAGCCATTCTTTAGCTTCAATGAATGATTTCTTATCGTAATCTGGAATAATTGTCTTAAGTAAGTTAATAGATACTACGCATTCAATAGTACCATCTTTTGTATCAAATTTAAGATCTCTAACACCACCGTCAGTTCTTACAGTAAGATCATTATAAGCAATGGAAGACATCTGAATAAACATACCACCTGGAGTATTAACATCTACTATTTCTTTGTTAAGTAAAGAAATAATTGCAGATTCCATCCAAGCATTGTTAGACATACCCGATAAAGGAGCTGTTCTACCATTAGCGTCTGGAGTAAGACCATCTAATGTATTTTGATCCATGTTAGATGCTTCAGCTGATGCTCTTAACGTATCAGTTAACTTTTCTTTATCTAATTCTAAGTCACCATCATCATTAGTACGTACACCTAACTTCTTATCTATTGATTCACTACCTCTTCTGGTAAGCTCATTCATCATTTCAAAGATGTTACGATACAAATCTGAACCAGATACCTTCTCACCATCTGGAGTAATATATGTATTGTTAACTCTGATGTTAAGCATTGCTGCTTTTTGAGCCTGTGATACAAACATCTGTTCATGATGAGCATCGTGTGGGTCTGTAACTAACTGTCTTCTAAATCTATTTAATGGTTGCTTATGAGTAACTATATTAGCGAGACCTTCTATATTAACTGAACCATCTTTATTATATACAGCTGTCTTTTGATCTTGACCTACTTTGACTGCTGATTCAAATGCCAACATGTGAATTGGATTCTTTTCATCAGTCATTCTCTGATAGACGTATTTCATATCACCAGTAGCAAATACTGGGAATACTGGGAATAATGCCATCTTATCAAAGATAGGAACACTTCTCTTCAAATCAGCATTATCACGTTCACCAAAGAACATCACCTTCAATGGTTTGAGGATAGCATTAAGAGAATCATGATACAATTTAGAATTTCTATCAGTTAAAATACTTGCGTCATTAAGCACTTCAAATGCTTTAGCTACTTCTGGTGTCCATCCATCTATACGTCTTACTAACTGTTTGTAACCTTCTGGAGATATTAATACAGTAGCATCTGTTTGGTTTACTTTCTTATAACCTTTAAACCTGGTTTCAGCCATAGCATTAGCTTGGTCTATTATAGCAGCATCTGCTGTACCGTTATCTAATGCTTGAATTGCGTCTGCTTCAGTATAACCACGTTGCTGGAGTAAGTTGAATGCGTAAGATCTAGCTGCTGATTTCTTAACTTCATCGAACTGTCTACTAACTATTTCATTATCACGCAATGTACCTACTGTGAATTCCTTGAAATCACTCATTTCAGGATTATCTGGATAATCTGTTCTAGGTACAACACCTGTAGATAATACCTCACGTAAACGCTTAATCATATCTACTGAGTGTTTGTAATACGCGGGGTCTTTAGTATAGATCTTACCAAACTCAATTATTGACGATACACTATTAGCAAAGTAAGTCATCAATACATCTAATGTAGCAACTCTATCCGCATACTTATCTGCGATATTCTGTGGATTACTTACTTTAGCATCATTAACGTATTTAGAAGGTATGGCTACATTCTCAATAGAAGAGTACTTCTTACCGTCCCATTTAATCAAACCAATCTCCTGAGCATAATCCAATTCTTCCTTGAATACCTCAGTAAGATAGTTATTCATGATACGTGTCTTATCTGCTTTTGACTTCTTATTCCAGTTATTGATTATACCTTGAACAGCAGCTTTAGCACTACTATAAGTAGTATCACTTTTAGCTAGATCATCCTTTTCAAACTCAGCTATAATCTGATTAATTGTCTTATCAGGACGTGCAGATAATTCTTTAATACCATCGAAGTATCTAAGTTTATAACCGTTTCTAGCACCTGTATCATAATTAGCAATTTTGTCTTCAGGCTTAGTCGGTTGATGTTCGTAGTTATACAGGATAGTTTCTAATTCTGTAGTAAAATACTTAATAAACCTATTGATAATCTTAGCATCAAAGTTTAACTCCATCTTATCATCCTTTTGTCTTATTACTAAGGCATTGGAGAATGAGAAACCTTTTACAGCAGCACCACTTAATACATCATATCTAACAGAGTCACCCATAGTAGGTAATAGAACTTTATTAGCTCTGGTCAAAGCCATCTTAGTAATATAGTTCTCTAACGGAGATATTTCTGTATAAGAACGACCAGTGTCTGAAGATTGATCTTTTCTAAATCCTACTAGCGTTTGTACTTTAAGCTTAGCCTCTCTAGATTTAGTACCATGTTTCTCTGTTTCGTGTAGTTTCTTTAACTTATCTACAATAACAGATCCTTTGACACTCTTTTTATCCTCATTGATACCACCTACATAAGTAACATTTGCTAATTTGTCTACAGCCTCTGCATCTTTATCTAATTCCTGAGTATAATCAGATAAGTAATTGTGCTCAGTAATAGTGTAGAATAACTTACCATCTGTTGTTAATACTGATGTTTCTTCAGGTGAAGGATTGTGTATGCAATGAGCTTCAGCTAATCTCTTAGCAAAACCAACATTGTCATAGAAAGTATCAATCTTTGCTTTGTAATTACCTCTACGAGTGTTACCAGTCTTATCAATAGACTTTAAGTCAACTAGCTTATTACTAAATACAAACTTAACTCCATTGTCTGTACCATCCCTTAGTAAGGACTTAAATGATTCTAGTTCTGATGGATTGTAATAGTACTCACTTAGAACTGTATTTAAAGTCTCAAGATCTACTTCTAAACCTACTTGGCTTAATAAGCTTAATAACCGATTCTTATAGTTCTTTAACTGTATTGCTACAAGTCTATCAGGCTTAGAGAATAATTTGTTAAATCCTTCAGAAACTTTACTGATATTGTTATTAGTAGATTCATCTGATACAAACTCACCATTTTCAACCTTAACTAAAGATGTGTTAGTTATTAGATTATTAGCCCAACCAGATAATACTTGACGTATTGTTCTATTAGCTGATTCATTGCTAATTACAATATCTACTGAAGTATTATTGTTTTCATCTACTACATTCTTAGCTGTTACGAATATCAAGTCAGCTTTGTTCTTTCTGAATGTATTACGTATTTGAGTCTTTAAGTTCTCTTTAGCAATCTTTGCAGTCTCAGTATCATTGGGGTCAGTTTTTGTTAAAGCTTCTAACTGATTAGCAAATGTCTTAAACAAAGCGTACTGATTACCTAATTTATGACTCTTATCAACAATCTCTTGGAAAGTATTACACCCTGCTAATTCATTGGCTAATGTGTTCCAAGCTTTGTCAAAATCTACAGTAGTGAATAAACCTGTTGCTGGACTCTTTACAGTAACTAATTCACCATCTACATACTTCTGATTAGGTAGACATGCAACAAATACTTTTACTTCTGTTAAAGCATTACCTTTAGAAGATATTTCTAAGGAAGACTTTGTATGCTGAGCGAGAGCATTACCGGTATCACCGTAATCTCCAGAAGCTTTGTTTTCAGTTTCCTTGTCGAAATTCTCTTTAACGTCTTGTACATTAATTTTGTATTTACGCAAGTTATCTCGAACAAGTTTTGAAAACATGTCAAACTTTTCATAAATTTCATTACGTACTGCGCCTTGAGAAGGTGTTAATGTTCCATTATTAATCAAAGCTGTAGTAACAGAAGGATTTAATGCAGCTTTGATCTTAGACATATCTAGGTTGACTAAATCCCCAGTAAACTTAACATTATTGGTTAATATAGCAGCAGAAGATAATGCGTTAATTGTTTCTTCTACTTGGGTATTACTAATACTGTTTATTTCATTACCTCTGTATCTAAATGGAGCTACACCTCTTGTGCCTTTGAATCTTTCTAAGAATTCTTGTTCTGATTGACGATTTACTTTAACATTCTTAAAGTAACCTGAATGAATCTGTTCATATAGTTTGTATATAGCTCTATCATTCTTATTGAACCAAGTCTTAACAAAATACTTAATTCTATTAAATAATCTACGAACTATGTTCAATTCAGGATCGTAAGTAGCTTGCATCCATTGTCTGAAGTCTTCAGCTAATAACTCTTCAATGGAGTTATCATCTCTACTTGGAATTTTGTATCTATTACGATACATATTATATAATTCCTTACGAGACTTAGGATCTAATAACAACAAAGATACTCTATGGAATGCTTCATGATAACCAGTACCAGCTTCAGCTGATTGATATAGTTCAATTGCAGAGGTTCTACAAACACCCATAGCCCACTGACTATTACCTATATAGAATGCTATTTCTGGTTTTACTTCAGCATCTAAACCAAGATTCTTCTTAATCCACTGTCTTTCCCAATCTGTAACAGGACTGTTTGCTGGTTTGGGTTGTTCCCCTGATGGTACATCTTCTACTGTTCTAAAGACCCCACCTAAAAAAGATAATGGATCTTTTCCACTTTCGGCTTGCTTTAAGGCTTCTGCTACATCATCAGTATTTTCTATATTGACTATTTTTGATTGTTGTGATTCACTAGAGGTAGATAATGGTTTGTTTGTTTCATTTATACCTTCAGCTAATTGAGGTGTTGTGTCTTGTGTTGTGGTTCCGTCAATTACAGAAATACCAGAGTAATAGTAGAAAGGATCAGTAAATAGTTGATTCTTAGCATCAGAAGTAATTAAACCATTACCAATCATCCACCCCATTACCGTAGTAGGAGTTTCAAAATCAGCTCTTGTAAACTTTAAGCCGGGAACGATTGTAACTTCGTCATCAGTGGTGTTATTGAAGTGTTCGGCAACAGATGGTAGAGCATCTTCTAACGTACCCCAGAAAGTCTTACGAGATACAGACCAGTGCATATTCTCTATTACTTGGTCTATGATTTCTTCTTTCTGATCTGCACTTAGATTAGAAGGTTCATACAATCTATCACCAACTACTAATCTACCAGCTCGGTTATAACCAAACTGTTTGTTAGTTAAGAATGGTAAACGTACATCATTCGGATCTTTTAACAGTGTATGTTCACCAAAGTTAAATACAAAGTTGAAGATTTCTTCTAATTCAATATCAGTCTCTACACCATTTATTGTCATGTATTCAGTGGTGTTATATTGATGTCCAAAGAACTGATTTAATAATGTTCTTACAAGTAAGTTATGGTGCTTAAACTGACTAACATTTAATTGAATAGGTAATGTGTTACCAGAGAATGTTTGAGATGGTTGAGCAATATAATACAAATTACCACTATTACCTTTACCTGGTAATATCTGTCCATTACTATCTATAATGTCAAAGTCACCAATGACTCCTCTACCGATAGCGATGTGTACATTATTGTCAGTAATGGTGTGATAATCACTAGGTACGTTCATACCAGTAATTTTATCAAGGGTTCTTTGTACAGATACTGTGATGCCATCACTTTGTTTCTTGGTATTATTGTTGTAAATACCATTAGAAGCACGAATACCAGCGGGAACTACTTTCTGACCCGGTTTAAGGCTCTCTAGAGCCTCTATAATCGCATTTCTGTTAACTCTTAACCTTTCTATTGCCTCAGCATCAACGTTCATTGTAGAGGCTGCATTTGGCGTTTTAAGAGCCATCAGGTACTTATCTTTACCATGCACTACTTCTAATAGTATAGGAGCATCGTCATAAGTACTTCTATCACCTGCCTTATAGGTTGTCTTATACTCAGGATTAATAAAGAATCGTAGCTCGCATTCATTTAATATACCTGGAGTATTAAGGAAATTAGATAATTCTTTACCAGACTTATAACCTGGTAACAATGGTTTCTCTCCATATGGAGCATAGAATAATGTTTGAGATACTTTATCCGCTACATCTTCTAATTCTTCTAATTGGTCATTGATGCTGAGTTCAGATAAACGAACTGCTTCTGCAGCATCGCTGTTAGACATACCAGTAGTATCGATAGAAGAATTGTCTGTTGGAACTGGTTGAACTTCATCCTTAATTACCAAGTCTTCTACATTCACACGTTCGGAGTCTTCCCCTTCTTCTACAATTATTCCCTCAGTATCAATATCTTCTACAGTTATTCCTGGAGTATCAATTCCTTCAACATCAACATCATCTGGATCTTCGTATTTATCATTAGCTTGTACACCATTTAATAATGATGCAGCTTCATCCATTAACTCTTCTGTCTGACTTTCATCAAGATCACTGTCTGTAGTTCCTGGAGTAGGAGTAACAGGTGTTCCTGTAGTTTCTTCTTCAAATGGAACAGGTTCTGGAATGAAATCTTGAGGAACTGTATTGTCAACAGGGCTTTGTTCTTGATTAATAGGAGCTACTTCTTCAGTTGCTGTATCTGCTGGCTGTGTTTGATTGTTACTAAAGGCTGTTGCATTATTCCTAATAGTATCTATAGTCTCATTACGTTTCTTAATGAACGTATCTACTTTATTCTTAATGCTATTAGCTACATCTGCTTTAGTTTCCTTATCTAGCTTACTAAAGTTGGTACGCTTACCTTCTTTATTTACTAATTCACCTTTGTAAGCCTGACTGTTTTGTACAGATAGATCGTAATCAGCCTCGTTTGCAAATTTCTCAAAGAATGTCTTAGCTACCTCGTTTGTTTCATCTGATTGTATCATGTAAGTCTTATCAAACTTAGAATCAAATGCAAGTTCTTCTGCAGCTTCAACTAACCCTTCACGTTGAACTTTGGCGTTAAATAACAAACGTTTTGCTAGAGGATTCTCCTTATTAAGGATACCAAACTTCTCTTTACCTTCTTCAGGTTTAGATTCAATCATTCTGATTACATCATCTAATACACTAATTTGTGCATTTAAACCCGTTAAGGCAGTAGCTACGTTGTGTTCATCCTCAGTAATATCGCTAGCGTGAGCTATATTACGAAGATTGTTAACAGCTTCATTATACTTATTAGTACTTTCTTTTATTGCTTCTCTTGCTTCTTTGACATCATCTTCTGCCATAGTTGATAAGCCCAAGAAAGCATTGTATTCTTGACTTCCTTTAGCAAATCCAGCAGCTTTTGCCATAGCGTTGAATTCTTTATTGTTGACCAAATCTCTAACGCTTTTGACAAGTTTGATTTCATTGTCAATATCTTCTTCGGTAATACCAGAATCTTGTTCATTTGGCAATATGTGTTTCTTATAGTTTTCAAACGATTCAATCATTTGATCACTGTAGTCTAACTTACTAGCTAATCTACTAGCATATGCTTCAATCTTAGCAAATCTATCTTTCTTAGCAATATTATCTACAGTAAGTTCACGTACAGTTCTGTTAGCAGCCAATTCCTTTGCTGTACCAATAGTAACTGATGGAGCAGTACCAACACCACCCATTAACAAACCTAATGCTACACCAGCTTTTACTTCATTATAGAAGTCTGGGTCATTAGCTAATTCTGTTTCAGTATCTAAACCAGCTAGTATCTTACCTACTCTATAATTTGCATCTATTACTGAGGCATATGCTTTCAACATATTAGTTGAATCAGCATCATAATTACCAGCTAAGAAGTCACGATTAAATACATTCTGAGAACCTTCTTCAAAACCTTCAGATACTGCAGCTAAACCGTATTTAGCTAATTTCTTAGTAGTACTTAATGCGGCAGCTTTAACTGGAGATTTCATTGCCATTCGAGTCTGCCAACCAACCAGACCATCAACTACATTGTCGTAGTATTTAGCTAATGGATCTGTTACTTTATCTAACTTAGATGCTTTTTTAACATATTTAGTTAACTTACCAAGACCACCAATCTTACCAAAGGTTAACGCATTCTGAGCAAGATCTAAAACAATTAAACCTCTATTCTTAGCATAGACAGAATCTACACCTTGTCTAGAAGCTTTCAAAGTATCTTTTACATACTGGTCATTAGTTTGTATTTCACCAGTTAACAGTTTGTCTATTACTTGGTCATCAGAGTACTTAGCTAATGATTTATCTCTAAGCTTTAGAGATTGAGCGTATTCATATAGATTTACACCATCTTTGGCAAATGTCTGTAATGCTTTATCTTTATATGCACCAAATGTTCCTGCTAATGCTTCAGACTTATTGGCTTCATTTACTCCCCAAATGTTGATAGCGTGAGCTGCTAATTTACCTGCAGTCCTAATACCAGTTGCTGCAGCCAATGCTAAACCTGTACCAGCACCGGCAGAAGCAATTGTACCACCAGCAGCAACTGCACCAGCTAATGCGGAAGAGCCCCATTCTACTGCCCATGCACCAGCTCTAGCCAGGTATGCAGACATATCTGAGAAAGATGAACCCAATGTACCAGGAATTGAGTATTTCCAGTAATCGGGACTACCTAGTGAATCATCTTGTGCAAATTGTTCTTTTGCTTTAGTATAAGCAGATACACCCGAGCGTGAAGACATATCTCCTTCAATGTCTGCAATTTGTTCAAGTACTGATTGTTTATTATCAGTTAACTGCTTATGGCGTTCTAACAGTCTCTGTTGTTCTTCTGGAGACAAGTTTTCTTCATTCATTCTTGCCTCAATAGCTTCTAATTCTGGATTGATTTCGTTGATTAATTTACCTCTTTCGGTCATTAATCGAATCTCATCTCTTTTATTAGAGAAGTTATTCCAAGAATCAGTAAACCAGTTGTGGGATTTACTTTCCACTTCTGGTTGTTCTAATGCAAATTGGTGCTCCAACTCATAAGTATCAATTGGAGCACTTTGCAAATTACGATCATAACCCGAAACAATGGGTGAACCTACCATAGATTGTGCACTATAGCTAGGTAATACTTTGTTCGTATTATTGTTCTCTAGCATAATTTTGTTACGCCTTATTATTTAAAAACATTAGAAGTATGTGTATATACATTTGTAGGTACTTGTTCCTTAGCGAAACCAGTACCCGCATTAAGTTTGTCAATTGCGCTACTAAAATATTGAGCGTCATTGGAGTCCCTAGTGATACCTCTTACCAAAGGAATGCGAATATAAGCATCACCATTTTCGTCTGTTACTATATAGTCACTTCCCCAGTGGCTCACGACCGCAGTCTGAACTCTCGCACCCATCTTACCAAGGCCAGCGACAGGTATGTAACCATCATAACCAAGCATCAAAGTATTAACGCCATCTACATTACTAGTGTAACCTCTATTTGTTGGAGAAATGTAACCATTTTGCTTAAGTAAAGTCTCAATCATTCTTACATCGTGACCGCTACCATTATTTACAGTTGGATCAAAATGTTTATTTAAATCTTTTACACCAGCCTCTTTGTTCATTAAATCGAACACCGATGTATAATTACCCAATTTGCCAGCATAAACTATTGTCGGTGCACCATTGAATTTTATTTCTTGAGATTTACTAGCTCCTAGTTCTGTATAAGCTGTTGAAATACCATCATTTATATTTACACTAAGATTGTCAAATGCACCTTCTAATCCTTTAGCTAGATTGTGTTTTTTACGGTTAACTTCATCAACGTTGGTTAGTAGACCAACCCCACTTTCTTTTCCTATTTCGGTCTGAACCGCACTTTTATACAAATCGTGCATATCACTTTCGTATTTGTTGAAACCCTTTTTGATTTCGTCAAATTGCTCTTTAGTAATCTCACCAGACTTATGCGCTTGGGCAGCTGCAGTATAAGCACTCAAAACGTCTACATAACTCTCTGCATATTTACCAAAATCATTTAAATATGCATTGTTTGTATTATATAGAGCTTCACGTACTCTCGCCACGTCAATCGACTTGTACGTTTCGTCATATGCAGTAGGTAATATAGATCGTTCATCTCTACCTGTACCACCTTTCTTTACTCTAGCTAAATCACTGTTCAATTTGTTCTGATATGCAGCCATTGCATATGGATCTACACCAGTTCTTTGTTTATAAGCAGCTTCATTTGCAGCAGTATACACTTGATCAATGAACATAGTCTTAGCTTGTTCGGGAGTAGCGCCTGCATTAATCATAGTACGCATATGCATTTGAGCTTGTGGAGTAGATAAGATTTCAGATAAGTTAGCATCTACCTGAGCTCTAGTTCTTTCTTGAGAAACGCCTGAATATAAATAACCACCTTCAACACCCATGTCGCTAGCTTTCAAGTTATCAACATAAGGTCTAATCATGTCGTTTACTGAAGAATATGGAATTGGAGTTTCATCAAATAAACCTTGTATAGTAGAATCATAGTTAGAGAAGTCTCTATTATGCCATAAAGGGTTACCTTTACCAGCTAGAGCTAACTGCTGTTCCATCTTCTTATACTCATCAAATTGAGCAGCATTCTGTTTCAATTTACTAAGTAAAGCTCTATCTACATTGTTAATGCTTGCCTGCATTTGAGCTCTAAACGCTCTATCCTTAATTAAGTCTGGATTCTTAGCCATTTGGTCGATGTAAGGCATTTGTTTACCTATTGTCTCATCATACCAAGTTTGCATATCTTTATTGGATCTACTACGGAAATCACCAAACTTATCCATAGATTTACCAAAATCTTCGAGAGCTTTATCTACTCTAGCGTTAGCTTCTCTACCTAGAGTATATAACTGTTCAAATGGGATTGGCACATACGTATTAATAAATTGTAACTGTGCCGGTGTATCGTATCTATTTACTGCCATTATTTATTTCTCCCCCACTTTTTATTGAGACCAGCAAGGTATTCATCCTTAATACCGTATTGTAAGAAGTCTGAAAGAATTGGATATAAAGCCTCATCTCTTTCTTTCTGGTTCTTCATCAACTGTCTATTCTGGTACCAATTATTATAATTCTCAATAGATTTAGTTCTGAAGTTTCTAGCAGCAGCTCTATTTCTAGCATTCAAGTCATTAGTATATACAGCGTTCTGTGCAAACTGTTGACCTAAGTTATTCATCATATTAGCAGCATCTGCTAAGTATTGATTGTTAGCATTATCTCTAGTTGCATATACATCTGCATTCTGAGCGTATTCACTTACAGCTGCTTGAGTTCTAGCAGCTAAGTTAGCACCTGTATTAGGATTGATGTTAGCTAAATTACGATTAGATATTGCTCTACTTCTTCTATTAGCTGCAAGAGTGGGTTCTATATTCATTCTACGTCTTGCCATAGCTCTATTAATTGCTCCAGCGTAAGGATTGAATACTTGACTATCGTACTCTGGTTTAGCAAACATATTAGCTGCTAATGGTATTAATTCACCTAATGCAGACAAATCAAAAGATTTTTTATCTTTTACGGTATCTGTAGGTAATTCAGTGGGTATTCTATTCGGAGCGGTCAAGTCCAATTTAGCACCTTCTGGTATATTTAATTTGGTACCAAACGTCTCTAGAGGAGTAGTAGAACGTACTTCAGGAGTAGTTTCTTTCTTAGGAGCTGTAGCTGCTTTTAGTACGGATTTACTTCCGTTACCTTTTGCAGGGGTTACGGTTTTTGTAGCAGTTATAGGTGTTGTAATGCCGTTTGAAGGTGTTACAGTATTGTTTTCACCATCATTAACAAGGATGGTCTCCCCAGTAATACCGTCTGCCGGATAATCTTCTGGTCTAACAGGGATTTGTCCTGCAAACGAATTTACAAGAGATTGAACCCACCCAGCACTACTAACTGGGTACGGTGTGTTTTTACTACCAACCACTGCTACTTCCGGTAGCATTCCCCCATATCTCATGAAATCACTACTTTTATTCATCTGGGTAGTATAATCTACCGGATTATAACCTACTTTTTCATTATTGATGTTTAATGCTGCTGGGTTTGGAATGTTGTTTTGAAATTTTTTTGTTACTGAAGCAGAATCCAGATTTCCTTCGCGAGCTACCGCGATAGCATAAGGTCTATCATATTTACCTAAAAATTTACCATTGCCGTCATACATGTAGCCGGTCACACGATCAACTTTAACTTTACCGTATTGTGGGTCTGTTATGTAGTCATAATCTGTACCACCCTCATAAGCAGGAGCTACACCCTTCATCTTAGGTTTAATACCTTTCTTAGCTTTTACTTCAGCTTGTTCAGCTAATAACTGTTCATACTTAGCGTTAGCGTGAATCTTATTTAGTTTATCAGCTGCTTGGGCAAATCTATCTTTACCTTTACTACCTTTAGTCATTTTAGCTAATTTTTCACCTTCTTGTGCAAATGTCTTATTTGTACCAGGTCTTTTTAATTTATCAGATAACACAGATTCTAGAGTAGTAGAGTTAATTAAATGATTATCAGTACC
>JAGAKD010000107.1 GCA_017625815.1 Lachnospiraceae bacterium
CAAGTAACATTCTTCGACAAGGAAAACAAATATAAACCTGTGGCTTGTATCATTGAGGCAGAGAGCAGAACAGAGATAGCCAAAGGGAAATGGAAAGACGCAATGAAGAAAGTATGTATCAAAAGAGGTTGGAAACCTTCTGAAATGGTAAAAATGGGATATACTACTTGGAAATGTAGAGGGGCTGAATAAGCCCCAACTAATAAATCAAAAGGAGATGGCAATAAATGGAATGTAATAAATGTGGAAATCAAATGGATTTTATCGAAGTAAAAGGAGTGGACGTTTGTTCCAAAACTGGAGAATTTTGGATATGTGAAAAATGGGAATGTTTGGAATGTGGAAATTTGGGAGATAAGGAAATATATGGAAAAACGACAAGAGTTGTAAAAACTTTCTAAAACTGGAAATCTATGTCAGAAATTGGAAATTGGAAACAATTTCCAATTTTTTTGTCGAAAAAAAAGTGTTGACAAAATCCGCCCGCTGTAGAATTCCACAGCGGTCGGCATTTGTCAATATTTCTGCTCTCACCAATTTTTTCCAGATTTTTCTGACATATTTTGACATGGTAATTTTTCCCAAAAAGGTATCTGATACCACATAACACAATAGACATAAACCTCTTCCATATACTGGAACTTTTGTCGAATCGTGTCGAACGAAACTTTTTGACATTTTTAAAAAATTATATTATAATATATATATAAGGTAAGGAAAGGAAGTGCTTAACATGACAAAGACAATGGAAGAAATAATAACAGAACAAGAGGAATACGAATTTCTGTTCGATATGAAATTGGAAGAATATAACAGTCTACTAGATGGGGCAGTTGCTCTTCCAGATAATGGATTTACAGTATTTGACAGCTTAGAAGATTTAGAAAAATATGAAGAATGTTAAAAAAAAGTATTGACTTAATATTAAAATGATGATATAATAAAAGAGTAGTGAGGGAGCAAACCTCCCTCCAATAAAATAATAATTAATGAGGTGTTTAGATTATGAAATGTTTATATTTGCTAGTTAATTAAAAAAATGTAGAAAACCCTTGACAATTTGTTCCGTCTGTGGTATAATATTATTATAGAAGGAACAAAATAATAGGAGGTAGCATTATGATATTAATAGAACCAAACATGGATAAGTTTCACCATAGAACAAAACGAATTGAGTATGAAATAACTGAGAGTGGTTGTTGGGAGTGTGTTAGCCACTCAAAAGATTCATCTGGATACCCAATGATAAGCAGGAATGGTACGTTTTGGAAAGGGCATAGATACAGTTATACTTTATTCAAAGGCAACATTCCAGAAGACTTAGTAATTCGACACACTTGCGACAATCCAGCTTGTATCAATCCCGACCATTTAATACTAGGAACTCAAAAGGATAATGTCCAAGATATGTTAGAAAGAAATAGGTTTAGAGATGCTAAAGGAGATAAGAATCCAAACTTTAAAGACTTTGACCTTGCGGCAATTGACAATGATTACCAAAACGGAATGAAGATAGTTGACATATTCGCTAAACATGGAATATCAAAAACTCACTTCTACCGATTAATAAAAGAAGGAAAAATTAATAAAAGAAAATAAAAAAAAGTGTTGACTTTAATTAAAAAAAATGATATTATATAAGTAAAGAGAGGGAGGCAAACAACTCCCTCAAATAAAAAAACTAGGAGTGTGGTAAATATGAAAAATACAATAACAACTACAAAAGAAATGACAAGATGTTTATATCTGTCAGACATGGATGGAACATTAACAAGAAAGAGCCTAGTATTAGGACACGCAGGATTTTTAATTAAGAAAGGAATAATTGAAGATACTGGAATTTATGGGGCTTGGAGAGAAGATATGAAGAATGAAAAATTAATTGTGGCTCTTGCTCAAGACTATCAAAGACAATTAAAAGATAAAAGAATTGAGGATTTAATGGTAGATGAATTTATAGAGGAGTTTTTAGGAAATGAAAACAATTGGTATAATACCTTAGAAATGTTAATTGTTGCTAGAAATTTTGGTGATGATGTTTGCTTAATAACCGGGTCAAGTGATTTCTTAGTAAAAGAATTAGCAGAGCGATTAAATTTTAAATGGTTTGCTACTAAGTATCATACAGAAAATGGAATATTAACGGGTGAAATAACTGGAATGTTCGCAGATTTCCAAAAAGATGAAGTTATTAGAAATAACTTTGATTTGTCAGAGTATTCGACTGTAATAGGTCTTGGAGATACTGCTAGCGATTATGGAATTTTTAAACATTGTGATATTAGTTATTTAGTTGACCCAACAAAAGAAACTTTAGAAAAGTTAATAGTAAAAGGTTGTAAAATAGATAGAATAATTAGGGAATAAGGGTTGACACCCTCCCCTAACTATGTTATAATTAATATATAATCAATGAAAGGTAGTGTTGTTTAATGTATCAATTCAAAACAAGTCATTCAGTAATAGAAATAAGAGAGAACTTACAAAAGTTGGTAAACAGAGGATATTTATCTCAAGATAAAATGATTAGAATTGTTAAGGAGTTCGGAGAACAAAAGGCAAAAGCCCCAAAAGAACAAAGATTTATTGTAATAATGTAAAAAAAGTGTTGACAGGAGGACAAACCTCCTGTATAATATAAGTATAAGGTGAAAGAAAGGTTGTGTATTAAATGGTAGTATACGGAATGATGTTAAAAGGTTGGACAGTAGCAATTGAGAAAGGTAAGACTTACTATTGTGTAGTAACAGAAACATATGGTAGCTATGAGAGTCGCGGAGGGTTCAAGACATACGAGGCGGCAAAGGAATATTTTAGGAAACAAGTGGAAGAAATTAGAATGTCATAATTTGGAAATGGAAACTGGAAACAGTTTCCTTTTTTTGTCGAAAATTTTTTCTTGACAAAGCAGCAGTTTTGTGGTATAATCGACCGAGCGTTGGCGCATTAGCTGACGCTCGGAATTTGTCAAATAACCAACCTCTCGCCAATTTTTTCCAAAATTCGACAGCATTTGACAATTACCAATTTTTCCCAAAATTGACAGTATCTGACATTTTCCAATTTCTACTATTTTTGACAATTCTTGACATTTTCCATATTATGTAAACACGAACGTTCTGCTGAAAATATTTTTTATAATTCGTATAAAAAAGTATTGACCTTTTAATTAAAATCCTGTATAATTAATAATGTAGTAAGGAGTTAGCGTAAAAAGTTTCTTCCCTTGAGAAGTTGTGAAAATTCCAAAAACTACCAAAAAAAAGTTGTTGACAATAGCAACTAAAGATGATATAATAAATATGTAAGATAGGAGATGGTTTTAATGAAAAAAATCGATTTAAGAAGAAATTATTTATTAGTATTAGATGTTGAAACAATAGGAGTAGATGAAAAGTTAGTATTTGATATTGGCTTTATAGTAGCTGACAAAAAAGGTAATAAGTATGAAAGACGTTCATATTTAGTAGAGGAAGTATTTACAGATATGGCGGCTATGAGCAAGGCTTACTATTTCAAAAAATATCCAACTTATGTTAAGGAGTTAGCCGCAGGTGTTCACACTCTTGAAAAATGGGAAGTGATTTTAATGGATATGTATAACCTAATAAAAGAATATAAAATAACTACAGTTATGGCTTATAATCTACAGTTTGACTTATCAGCTTTACAATATACAAATAATGCTTTAAGAGGTAGAGAATTTAAGATGTTTGACAACTTAATAAAGCAATGTATTTGGGGCTTATCAGTACAAACTATTTGCCAACAAAAAACATTCAAAAGACAAATAATGGAAAGAGGTCTTTTAACTGCTAGTAAGAAATTTATGTCAACCTCAGCAGAAACGGTTTATAAATACATTACTCAAGATTGGGATTTTGAGGAAGCTCATCAAGGTCTAAAAGATGTTGAGATAGAAGTTGATATTATGGCGAAGTGCTACGCACAACATAAAAAGCACGATAAAGGGATAATTGCTCAACCTTTTAAATTAGCAAAAATAGATTAAAAAAAAGTATTGACATTTAAAAAAAATAATGATATAATAAGTATGTAAGGTAAGGGAGTACCTAAAAACTCCCAACTAAAATAATTTTAATGAGGTGTTGTATATGAATAAAAAATTAACAAACGTAGTTGCTTTAGAAATGGTTTTAGCTATGGAGGAAGTTCAAGCTAATCAAGAATTAGTTGCTAAACTTGAATTAATGAAATCTCAATTTGAAAAGAAAAATAAATCAGGTGTGAGAGCTGATGGAACTAAAATTTTAACTGCTGAACAAAAGAAGAATGAAGGAATTAAAGAGCAATTAATCGAAGTATTGGCAAGATGCGAAGAACCGCAACAAATTAAAGACCTAATGAGAATGGAAGAATTTTCAGAGTATTCAAATCAAAAATTATCTGCTTTACTTAAACAGCTTGTAACTGCTGAAAAGGTTGAAAGAGTAGAAGATAAAAAAGTTGCTAAATTCAAAATTAAATAGTTGACAATCAAAAGTAAGTATAGTATAATATAAGTATAGGGAGGAGGTACTCCTCCCAATAAGTAAAGAGGAGTTGTTATGATGAAAGAAATGTATTGTGTAAAAGTTAGCTTTAGAGGTTATACTGCTGAATGTGAAAGTAGATTAACTAATATCTTTGTTAAAATGGGATTAATTGTAAATAAGACAGGCGACCAAGAATATACAATAATTTCCAAGGATGAAAATACAATAGATGACATAATTTACCTAGGCGACTGCGATATGTATTCTCTTGTCGAATAAGGAAGAAAATGGAAATAGTGTCGAAAACTGGGACTGGAAACAGTTTCCAGTTTTTGTCGATTTTTGGCAATAAAAATAATGCTTGACATCAGCCGCGCGCCAGCGCATTAGCTGGCGGTCGGAAAATGTCAAGAAAAATCGTTCGACAAATTTTTTACAGATTTTGTCAGATTTGGTGAAAATTGTAAATTTTCCTGAAATTGGTAAAGAGGTATTGAATACCACTTAACATAGTATACGAACATTCTTTATAAAAAATTTTTTATAATTCGTATAAAAAACTATTGTATTTTAAAATTAATTATGATATAATTAATACATAAGGTGAGGGAAACGAGTTGAACAACCAACTATAAAAAGGGTAGTGTAGTTTCTGGAAACTTATGGAAATGTCGAATGGTGTCGAAAGATTATTATTGACAAAAAATAAAAAATATTATATAATAATATTGTAAGATAAATAAAAAATAAAAAATTAATTAATGAGGTGTTGTGTATGAATAATAAAAAATTAACAAACGTATTAGCATTAGAAATGGTATTAGCAATGGAAGAGGTTAAATCAAATCAAGAGTTAGTAGAAAAATTAACAAAGATGAAAGAACAATTCGAGAAAAAAAATAACTCTAGTACAGGCTCAAAAAAACTTACTAAAACTCAAATAGAAAATGAAGAAATCAAGGCTCAAATATTAGAAGTTATGACAAGCGAACCAAAAGCAATAAAAGAACTTCAAGCAGAAAATGAAAGTCTAGCAGAATACACTAATCAAAAATTATCAGCATTATTAAAGCAGTTAGTCGGTGAAAATAAAGTTGAAAGAGTAGAAGAAAAAAGAGTTGCTAAATTTAAAAAAGTAGTTGACAATCAATAGTAAATAGTGTATAATTAGATTATGGAGTGAGGGGAAACCTCCTCCACCAAATAAAATTTTAAATGAGGTGTTTAGTATGAATAAGAAAGAACAACAAATAATTGATATGATGAAAGCCCTAGATATAAGCAGAGAAGAGGCAGAGGAATTAGTTGCTTTTGATAATGAAGAATTTGAACTTGAAGAAGTTAATAAAATGACTGAAAAGGCAAAGAAAGCTGACAAGGGAACGAAAAGAGGTAGACCCGCAGGGACAAAAATGGCAGGGGTAACAACTCAAACAAGAAAGAAAAAAGAAAACCCAACTAAGGCAAGAATAATTGAACAACTGTTCAAAGCAATTCAAGAGTTGGACGGTGTAGAAAATGCCGAAAATCCTAACAAAGAAAAGACGATATTATTCGAGTTAGACGGCAATACATTTGAAATAGATTTAAAGCAAAAACGTAAGCCAAAGGCTTAAAATGGTAGGGATTGGAAAATCCCTACTAATCCCAAAAATGTAAATTAAAGGAGATGTTAAAATATGGTAACTAAAATTGATTTGTCAGAATTTGTAATTGTGGTAGATAATGGAAGAAATGTAATTAATTGCGGAAATTGTGCGACTTATGAAGATTTTGTAGAAATTGTAAAAGAATTGAGAAAAAATGGAAAAGTTGCTAAGGATTGTGTAGTTGTAATTTAATGGAAGAACTGGGAATTAATCCCAGCTCTTTTTTTTACATTTTTTGACATGGAATAAATTGGAAATGGAAAAAGATTCCAAGGAAATAATTTCCTGTAAATTTATGTCAAAAAATTTTTTTAAAAATAGGGTTGACAAATGCGGCAAGATGTGCTATAATTGGTCCGGTCGCGCGCGACCGTTTAACCCAGGAAAACTCCCCATATGCGATTTTTTCGTGGATTCAGTGACCCTCTCCTCCCACCATATTTTTCCCGAAATTCGACCCTAAGCACAAGGGCCCGAGAACACAACCTAGATAGAAAGAAAATACTTGACAAACGCCAAAAAATATGATATAATATTTAAAAAAAGGTTATTCTCCGACCGGAACATCGCCGAACCGCAGAATTTTTCACTAATATTGATGTTCTTGGGCCTCTTCACACCGAAAATATTTGATTTTTTTAAAATTTTATGATATAATATATATATAAGGTAAGGAAATTACCAAAAAAACATTCATTTTGGAGGTATTTTACATGGTACAATTCGATTTTAACTCATTATTAAAGACAATGGACAAGGCAGACATTATGACTATGCTTGAGAAGGAAGTAGATAAGGCAGTTGCTGATAAAGCTGCTAAAGAAGTAGAGCAAGAGAGATATAAGATGGCTAAAGCAAATGTAGCCAATGACAACTACTCAATAGACGACTTAATAATCTTAGAAGCTAGACTAAATGACTCTAGTAGAATCGCTAAGAAGAAAATAGAAGTTGACACAGAAAAGGCAAAAGACGCAGGTAAAAAGCCAAAGTATACGTCATATTTAAAACCACTTTTAATGACTCCAGAAGAGTTTGCGGAATTCTTAGATGATTCTATTGGGGATATTAAGAGTAAGAAGTCTAGTAAAAAGACTTTAGATGACTGCTTTAAGGACTCTTTCTTCTAAAAAGAAGAGGCTCTTGCCTCTTCATCTGGAAGAGAGTCTTCAGCATTTAAGATTTAAGTTGACTTTATTTTTAAAATATGATATAATATATATATAAGGTAAATAAAAATTGATTTAAAAAGGACGTGTTGTGTATGAATAATAAACAAGTATTAACAATGGAACAAGGCATGGAAGCTATCATGAACATCTTAGCAGAGGCTGGGTTTAAACAAGAACCAATCGCACCCTCTTCAAGCAAAGAGGAAACTGTATATGATGGATATGGGCATGTAATCGCAAAGAACGGCAAGAAGACTACAACTGGATATAAAAAAGGTGCTAAGAGAGTGTTAAACGCAAAAGACTCACAAAGAAAAGACCTATTAGACGCTGCTGAAGTGATACTAAATAGAGTTGCGGCTTTCGAAGGCAAGGTTGGAAGAAACTCTGTGGAAGGTGTGATAGTTCGTATGGCAGATGCTGATTATGCTGTAAAATGTGCTGGACATGCTAAGCCAGAATTCGCAGATAGAGAAGAGGGATTTGTGGCTGAGAAGAACTACCTTACAAGAGGTAAAGCTGTAAACCATGCCCCAGCAATAGCTAAGGTTCTAGTGGCAGAAATTGAAAATGAATTTTCAAAATCAAAAATTGGAAATGGAAAGTCAGTTACCCTACTTGAAGCCAAATCTTCTGGAATCAGATTCGAAATCAAAAATGAAAATGGGGTTGCGGCTGAGTATTCTTATAAGATAACTAAGAAGAGAGCTAGAGTTGTCTTAGGATAATGATGACGATTTCGATAAAAATTGGTTGGTGGTGGGTGCGGGCGCAGCCCAGAGCACACCTACCATTTTGTTGTTTTCTACTCAGAGCAACTAAGGTAAAACTATTGAGGTAGATTATAGGGCTTATTAAAGCCCTATTTTTTTACACATTACTGTATACCTTTTTTTACACTTCTCCCTCTATCGTATTCTCTCTCTTGTATACTTTTTTTACACCTTTCTTTTCATGTGTATGTCGCGTCCCCTTTTTCTTCTTTGGCGAAGCCAAAGGAGAAAAAATAGTCAAACTAAAATCGTTACTTTTTGGCAATAATGTAATAATATATTATATTTGCCATTTTGTAACAATTCATAAAAATCGTTACTTTTTGGCAATAATATAATAATATATATACTTACCGTTTTGTAACGATTTTTATTTTTTGGTTTAATCAATCCAAGCAAATGTGTCTATTGTTTGTCCTAACTTCGTAAAGTTTGCTCCTGATGTCTTTTTATATCTATCTTGGCACTTTATAGCCTTTAAATCATTAACTAAAACATCTTTAATTCTAGCAACCTTTCTTTCACTTATTCCCAAGTCCGCGGCTATTTTCTTACTTGTTATTATTTCTTCTTCATTGGCTATAAGATACAACCAAACTCTCAGCACATTATCCCAACTAACTCCCCTACTTTTCAATCCTTGTACCATTTCTATCCATTTTTTCTGTATAACTATTACATCTTTTTTCTTTTCTGCCTTCACGCTTAAAGTAATAGTATAAACCTTATTATTGTCTAATATAGTTTTAACCATACCCTTCTCCTCTAATTGAGCAATAGCAGTTGTGATTGCCCTTCTGTTCTTGGTTTGGTTATCTATACCTAAATAATCACACATTTCCGCGACAGTACCTCTGTACGCCAAATGATTTTGAGCCAATACGGCAACTAATGTCAATAATTTGAAGTTGTATTTTTCCAATTTTAACCACTCCTTCTCAAACCCTGCTTCATCGTCTTGTAGATTAGCATATAATAATTGTGTTTTTGTAGTCGACATGCTTTTATCTCCTTCATATCATAATTTCTCCTTTTGCTCCTTGAGTAGTTTTAAACTACTCTTATATTTTATAATCTAGTCAAACTTGTTTATTCACAATTGACACTATACCTATATTATACCACAATTTTTTCGTCAAGTCAAATTTAACCGTCTATTCCGTTCTAGCGTATTCGCGGGAATTCAAAAAAACTCGAAAAAACGTCTATATGTACTATTTTTAAGGACACTACGGGGCAAGAAAATAATCTTTTTTGATTTTTTATAAAAATTTTGATATAATATATATATAAGATAGGAGGACTTAATAAGGAAACGATAATTAAGAAACTACCGTAAATCTTATTACGGAAAGTGATAGTTGAACAAGGAGTAAAGATTTTAATTGATATTTTTTAAAAAATATGATATAATATATATGTAAGGTAAATAAATAAAAAAAAATAAGAGGTGTTGTTTATATGTTAAATAAAGAAGTTATAAATATTACAAACGAATACTTAGGAATGGTTTACGGATTAGATAATTTTAAGGCTCACGAAAATTTATGGAAAGCATTTGAAACTGCTAAATCTGAAAAATTAGCTGAATTATTTGGAGATAAGTTAATAATCGAAAAAGAAGTTGTAATTAAAAAAGAGTTAAGAGATATTCGCAGAGAATTAGAAGAAGAGGTAGACATTACTGCCAAAATCCTTAAAGCTCTTGACCCAGAGTGGAAAAAGATTGCTGACGGCTATTATCCAGTTTTTTGGAGAGCAGACTCTGATGACGTTGAGATGGCTAGAAAAAGCGAAACTTGGCAAACGCTAAGATACGCATTCCAAGCAGACTCTTTATCTCACGGTGAAATCCAAAGAGATTATATTGCGTACCACCCTACAACTGGAAAGAAAATCAAAATCCAAAAAGGTTCTAAGCCTATGAGAGTGCTAAAGAACTTTATATCTGACGCTAAGGCTTTAGATGAAATTCAAACTGCCTACTCAAGAGTAATGAACACTAAAACTATCAAGGGCGTGTTATGCTTATCTATTCACCCTCTTGACTACTTAACTGTATCTGTTAACAAGAGCAACTGGTCTTCTTGCTACAACACATTAGATGCTGGGGCTTGGTGTGCGTCAACTTTATCATTAATATCTTCACCTAATACTATGGTGGCATATTTAAAAGCAGATAAAGATGCTGATTACAATGGAATAGAATGGAATAACAAGAGATGGAGAATGTATGTTTCATTAAATCACAATAATGAACTGGTTCACTGCGGAAGACAATATCCATACTCTTCTGAGGCTTTGCTAGCTGAAACGGTTATAATGGCTGGAGAATTAACTGGTAGAAAGTATAGTAATGGAGAATGTGAATCTGGTAGAGTTATCGTAGAAACTCCAGAAAATATGTATAATGATGCTAGTTGCAGCGGAGACTTAACTACGTTCATAACAAAAGACTGGGAACACGAAGATGAAGTTATTCAAATATCTAATATAGGTTCTATTTGTCCTATTTGCGGAGACTACTATGATGATACTGAATTCTCTATAACTTGTAATAACTGCTACAGAGGAGAAAAGTGTGATGATTGCGGCTGTGCCATAAATGATGATAACAGCTTTTGGGTAGAAAGCACGGGTGTCAGAGTATGTGAATGTTGTGTAGACAACAATTACACTTGGTGTGAACGTTGTGATGAATACCATCCTAATGATGATATGGTGGAAGTATTCACAGAAACTAGACCAGATGCTGGAAAGAAAAGTTGGTTTGGAACTATTCCTAATTATTATAAAGAATGGTTCTGTGAAGGTTGCGTAGACAGTATGATTGATAGAGGAACTCATATAGTATGTGAAGACTGCGGTACAGTAGCCCCAGTAGATTCTATAGATGAAGAGGGGCGTTGTAGAGATTGTCAATAGAATTGGAGGTTTTGTAATGTATAAAATGAAATGTCCTAGATGTGGAGAAGAAATGAAGTATACTAAGAATGAAGAAATGGAAAAGCTAGGTGTAATTGTCATGGATTGTATTAATAATTGTGAAGGTGGATATTTAGTACCTATAAATAACCCTGATTTAAGATATGAAGAATTATCAAGGGAAGAATAAAGTTCTTCCTTGATAATTTATAAAAAATATGATATAATAATTATATAAGGAAGGAGTAAATTATTATGAAACGATTTATAGCAATGATGATGATGATGATGCTAGGCAATATTGATAATGATGATATTAAGCAATAAGAAAATATTTGATAATTTATAAAAAATATGATATAATATATATGTAAGATAAAGATAATAAGGAGAGATGTTTATATGAAAAAGAATATAGTTGTTGAGATAGTTGAAGTACCAGTAGGATTTACAAAACCAGAGTTTGAAACTAATATTTACTCTTGTATGCCACCAGACATTGCTATGGAAATGTTTAATGAAATGTGTCGTATGGAAGAACTTCTTGCAAGAGGAGAGAGATGCGATAAGTGCGGCGAAATACACTTTCCAGAAGATTTAACTCAAGGCTTATGCGAAGACTGTCTAATGGACTTGGCAGTTAAAGCTGTAGAAGAAGAGAAAGAAGCTGAGATAAAAAGACTTGAAGAGTTAGCAGAACTATATGCGATAATCTCTCTAATGAGTGATGAATATCCAGAGTTTTAGTAAACTATTGACAAATATAAAATAATTTGATATAATATATGTAAAGCAAATTAAGTTTTAAGGAGTGTTGTTAAATGGAAAAGAAAATGACAAAGAAAGAAATGTTTGGATTATTATTAGGATTACTTGAAACTGCTGAAGTAGCAGAAAGAGATGAGTTAAAAAACTTTGTTGCTCATGAAATCGAGATGATAGATAACAAAGCAGCAAAAGCTAAGACTTACAAGAGAAAGAAAACTGCGGATGTTCTTAAAGAACAAATTTACACTAAGTTAGATGTTTTAGAGTTCAGAACTATCCACGATATAGTATCAGACTTTGATAATGCTGATATAACTGCGGCGAAGGTTAGTGCTAGATTATCTTCTCTAGTTAAAGAAGGTCTTGCTATTAAAGAAGAAATCAAAATTGAAAACAGAAAACTAATGGGATATAAATTAGCATAAATGGTTGCTATAAAGAAGTAAATAGATAAAGGTAAAATTTAATTGCGTAGTACATCACGCAAGGAATATAGGCAGAATGTACCTTGCACCATGACCTATATTCGTCATTCAAACAAAGGGGGTTATAAAATGCAAATAATATACAAATGTAATGAATGTTATAGCGAAAATGTAGGAGTAGTATCTTCAAAATTCGGTGAAAAAAACAAAAACATTCAAGGGGAAGATTATAATTATAAATCGTGTAAAGTTTTATTCATCTGCAATGATTGTGGTAAATGTGGTTATGATGAATTTATTGGCTTAAATAAAATTAAATCGTAATTCAAACATAAGATTCGCGTTATGATTATATTGCGAATAAGGAGGGTGTAAAATGTATGAGTTAATGACATATTATTCAGCATTAGAAATGATTGAAAAATATAGAAGTTTATATCCTAAAGATTGGGAAGATATATATATAACTCATGGTGGTAAAGATTTATTTTTAGATAGTAATGTTAGATATAATTTAAGGGTTTTATATGATGAATTAATTAATATTAAAGAATGTAATAGAAATTTACCTTTACTGTTTTCAAAAGTTATAACAATAAATAAATATGAGTTATTAGATATAAACACTTTAAATATTCATGGAATAGATTTTGTGCAAATGTCAGAAGATTAATTCGTAATTCAAAAATATTGTGAGTAATTTGATTATATTGTGAAGGAGTAATTTTATGGTTTGGTGCGACAAAAAGAACGAATGTAAAAATTATAATAATGAATTTATAAACCTTTGTAAGGATTGTAAGTTTAACAATATACCAAAGTACAATCATTTTATTAAAAAATAGTAATTCGCAATTTAAAAAAGGCGAAAGGAGAATTTTATGAAAAAAGTAAAATTTGTTAACGGTAATTTTCAATATGAAATCACAGAAAGAATAACAATATACAACGATAAAAAGGTTTGGAACATTGATACATCAGTATTAAGGAGAGATAGCCTTGTAATATTAAATGATGAAAATAATAAGAGGATAAGTGAAATATTTATTCCAAGAGATATGTTAGTTATTGTTGATTATATAGACTAACGAACAATTCAAAAATATTGTGAAAAAAAGGAGAGGTATTATGAAAAAGTTATTTATAAGTCAACCAATGAGAGGTTTAACAGATGAAGAAATTTTAAAAGCTAGAGAAGAAATTAGAGCTAGAGCAGAACATGCTATAGGAGAACCAATAGAATTAATAGATTCTTTTATTAAAGATTACCCTGGGGAAATCAATAAGTCTATACCAGTTTGGTATTTGGGAAAATCAATACAACTTCTTTCTCAAGCTGATATTGCATACTTTGGTGGTAACTGGAGAAATGCGAGAGGATGTAAAATAGAGCATGAAGTTGCTAGAACTTATGGAATTAAAATCATAGAGGAATAATTCACAATTCAATACTTTGAAATTATTGGAGGAAACAAAGTGAGTAATTCATATAAAAAAGAGGAAATAGAAACAGCAATAAACTTACTAAGAGAAAATGGATATGTGGTTAAAAAGTTGACAGTAGGTCAATTAGAAGATGCTAAAGAATGTGAGGATTGTGGTTTTGAAGGTGATTGTGCTTTTTGTAGGTGCAGCATCTGTATAATTCAGTAATGAACAATTTCAAAAGAATTGGATTTTAAGAGGTAATTATGAAAAGAGTAAAAGAAACAGAATTTTTAAGATTAGAAAAAATGACTAATATTTGTGATGATTGTAGGCGTTGGAATGGTGATTTTACGGAGAGTGATTTGTACGTATGTAAGTATAATACAAATAATAAAGGGTTACATTGTGGATTAACTGAAAGGTTTAAGCAAAATTACAAATGCAAGTATTTTAAAAGAAGTGTTGCAACTATAACTTCTGATTTTAGACCAAAACATTATTCCTGTGAATACAGGGATGAATTATTTAATTATAAAAAAGAGGTTAAATGGATTAAAGGCAAGTATAAAATCAAAAATTCACAAACATTAATAAGAGATTAATTAGTTTATGTTGCGTTTGTTGAATTAATTTAATTCATAATTCAGAAAAATTGTATATAAAAAGAGTGATAAATTATATGTAATTTATCACTCTTTTTTTTATTTCTGAAACTCTGCTCGGTGGAATATCGGACAAGTCAATATCTCAAACCTATGAAGAGATTAATATACAATGAGCCACATATATTTTTATAGATGGAGGTGTGATTATAGAATGGCTGGCTATTTACCATTTAAAAAAGAAGCTCCAAAAAGACTTGTGCTAAGGAGCAACATGACGGTAGCTACAACTGCTTTTGTTAAGGATGCAGTTGATGAGGAAACTAGAGATAGTGCTGACGACATCTTAGCTTTAGCAATAGTGCCAACGGAGGTTGTTGATGACGCCTTAGAAAAACCTGAATATATTGAAAATAATATTGGTGTGAAACCCTCTAAATCTAGACACAAAAAAAAAGAGTAGGATAACCCTACTCTTTTTTTATTTAGTTGGTCTTGACATTTTCCACTCTATTAGAGCTTGGCTTAGCTCTGGTGTCATTTTATATACCCAACATAAACGTCCAGTTTCGTTATGTTTAAAACTCTTTTCGTATCTGAATCCTTTCATAACTAAAAACCCATATAATTTTTTTGAATAGCACTCAAAGTTTTGTCCTAAATTTTTCATTTGTCATTTCTCCTTACATAATTATTTTTACCTATATAAATTTTAGTATCTATAATTATGTTTCTTCATAAAGTAAAATATGTACCTGATAGAAACATCTCTTAATTCATTTTATAATATTATGTATCAACCTTATACATATATTATATCATATAAATTATATTTTGTCAAACTTTTCTGCGGCAAAAACCTATTTTTTCTTGAAAATCTTGACATGAGTTTTAAATTATGATATAATATATATATAAAGGAGTGATGTATAAAATGTATTGTTGTATAAGAAACTATAATGACTTTAATTTTAATGGAGATAAATCTCATATTAAAGAGTTTATATTCGACCTTAATAGTAATATTGAAAAACTATTATTAGAAACAAAAGACAAAGAGAATGTGGTTATAAAGATGCCAGACCATCCGACAGAAGATGATATAGAGTTAGCATTTATGTTAAAGGCAGCAAGAGACAACATTAGATTTATGGTTAGCTATGAATTAATAGAAGGTCTTCCTTGTTTTTATCAACCTGGCTTTTATGACGCAGACTCACTAGATAAGCTAAGAGCTTTGTGTGAGAGAGGAGTGTCAGATGTTTATATATCTGGTCAGCTTGGATTCTCTCTACTTGATGTTAGAACTATTGTTGAGAAATTTAATGTTAAAGTCAGAGTTATTCCAAATGTAGCACAAGTAGCAGACTTCGGAATTGGATGTACACAAAAGGATGGGAACATAACTGCTTTTTGGATTAGACCAGAAGACTTAGAACTTTATAAAGAACTTATTGATGTAGTTGAGTTCATCTGTTCAGATGAAAAGCAAAACATATTTTATGAAATATATTTCCAAGACAAAAGTTGGAGTGGAAACTTAGGAACTATTATCGCAGGACTTGAAGAAGTTCCGAATAAGGGATTACCTTCCAACTTTACATTAAGAAGAATAGATTGCGGCAAGAAATGTTTACTAGATTTATGCCACTCTTGTTATAAATACAAGCATCTTGCTTTCTTAGTAAAAGATAATAACCTAAACATTGAGGAAACTGAGAGTGAATAATCACTCTCTTTTGCTTTTTAATTAAAAATATGTTATAATATATATATGAAGTAAGTTAATAGATTTAACTTTAGTTCTGACTAAAAAGAATTTAGTTGATATTTATTAAAAATTATGATATAATATATATGTAAGGTAAGTAATGAAAGGAAGTTGATAATATGAATAAAAAGTTATTAGGAATTAAAGTTGCTGAAAAATTAGTTGAAAGTAATAATGAAAACAAGGTGTTCTCTATGATAGCTGAGGAAAGACTTCTTCCAGAAGCAACAAGATATATTTTAGATAATTTTAGAAATTGCTACAATTCTTTTGGAGCGATTAAAGAAACAATCAGTAATGGCTCAGATATTTATAAATTTGAAAATCTTTATAAAGACTTTGCTGATTATGTAAACTCTGGCTTCGCCAAGTTCTTATATAGCCACGGCGAAAGTGGAGAATACTTAGATTATATAGGAGACCTTCCAAAGAACTCTGATGAACTAATGAGTTTATATAAGTCTTCTTCAAGGGAAGTTCAATGTATAATATATAAAACTCTTATGTATAGAAAAAGAGCAATGCTTATTCAACCAAGATTAATTGAAAATTATGTCGCTTGCTTTGATGCTATTGTAGCTATAACAAAAGAGAATAATCCAAACTGCGACTCTCTACAAGACTTATATGCTTATGTGATTAAGTGGGCTTCTTTCATAGATAAAAGAAATATGGATAAAATTATCGACCTTTTAGGAATAGAAAGTTTTATTCACCTAATAAAAGAAAGACAAAGCTTCAGATACGCTTATCATCGAACTCCAGCTTGTGCCTTAGAGATGATACAAACTTTCTCTTTCTTACAAGAGCAACGCATAGAGCCAAACTATGGAGCAATAATTGACCAATTAGACTTTACAGACTGGAACCATCATTGTAGACAACAAAATGATATGTGGACAGCAGCTCAAAATTTATATGACACTTTCATTGGTTCTAATATCGGGAAAGAACTTGATAGTTTAGATAGAGATTTTATATCTAAAATATATCAAGGTATATCTTTCATGATTTCTTATGAAAAGAATGATGATAAAAAGAACATGTTATTCGAGTTAGGAATTAAGACAATTGGATTTGAAAGACTTATCCAACGACTAAGAGTGGCTGAAGAATATAAGTCTGCGAATCTAACTCCTTACTGCGTGATGTTGACTAAGCTACTAGCAAGAGACTTTGATGAATTAGTTTTAGATAAGAGAATAGAAACTGCGGACGACCTTATAAGAATAAAGAAGTTACACTTCCCACACAAAGATTACATTGGAGGCTTTTCTAACAATCCTTTTGTGTATAATAATATTAAATTAGAAACGTTCTCAGATGAAGATATGAATAAATTAAATAATTATATAAATTGGAGAGAGCTTAGAACTTACTTCTATAATGGAGTGATACCTGTTAACTTCTTATTAAAACATGGACACAAAGCCACAGAGGGAGCAATAACTCATTCTGTTTTAAATGGCAAATATACAGTTCGAGAAATTATTCAAGTTTTAGAAACGTTTGAAGACAAACTTGAGGAAGGTAGTATTCGCAGAATAGTTATAGACGTTTTTGAGTGCTATAGAGACGGAGCTACTGAAGAGGATATGGTAAAACTTTTAAATTATATACCAGAGGATAAAGTTATAAATGTGTGCTATCTGAATGATAAGTATAACTTGTCTTTAGAAAAGATTTTGACTTTATTATAAAATTATGATATAATATTAATATAAGGTAAGAGATAATAGAAAGGAAGTAGATAATATGAAAGATTTAATAAATGAAAGAGCGTTCACTGCGATATTAAAACACTATGGAGCAGACTACCAAGATGGTAGCCTATCTCCTTCAGTAGTTTCTGAAATGTTAGATGCCCATGTAACACGTAAGGCTCACATATTCAAGCTATTCGGAGGAAAATTAAAAATAGAAAAAGAAATAGAAACTACTGTTGATAGAAACACAGCATTTGACATTCTTCGCAATCTTCAAAATCAAATTCCAAAAGAAAAGAAGTTATTCTTTGTAAGAAGTTTCTTATCAAGTATTTCTATTGAAGAGTTTTCAACTAATGTAGTAGCAAAAGATATCAAAATATTTAACACAGTAATTCCAAAGGGAATGAAAGTAAGTAAAGCATTAACTAAACTTTGCTTACCAGAATACGCACATGATATAACAACAAAACAT
The DNA here is from genome assembly GCA_017625815.1 of Lachnospiraceae bacterium. Classification (GTDB taxonomy): domain Bacteria; phylum Bacillota; class Clostridia; order Lachnospirales; family Lachnospiraceae; genus Coprococcus_C. Next base: position 18,191 of record JAGAKD010000107.1, read on the forward strand.
TCAATGGCTGTTCAGCAAATGACAACAAAAGGTAAGTTAGTACTGTCTATTGACCCTTGCGACTATATAACAATGTCATCAAACAACTCTGGTTGGAGAAGTTGTCATAGATTAAATGGTGGAGAGTATAGAACAGGTCCATTAGCCTATTTAAGAGATAGCTCAACTATTATATGTTATATGGAAAGCAGCAAACCTTGTGAAATAACAGTAGCAAGTAAAGAGTATACACACTCTAATAAAACTTGGAGACAAATTGCTATGGTAAGTCCCAACTTAGATTTCTCAATACAAGAAAGACAGTATCCAAATGAAAATACTATTAACGCAAATGAAGTCGCAAAAGCCTTCAAAGAGTTGTTTGAACAATACCACAATGAAAAGTTCAAAGTTGAAAGTCATAGTACAGATACTTTAAATGACTTACATATAGACTACGCTAGTGAAAATGATGAATATAGATACTATTACAATGATATATCAAATGAAATGTTCTCTCAAGGAAATGTGGTTCTAAGAGAAGGTCAAAACGTAAGCGTGTTAGAAACACTACCTCTTCCAATAAAAGGTGAAGAAGTATACTGTTTAAATTGTGGTGAAGGTATCTATGATTCAGATTCCCTATATTGTGAAGATTGCGACTGTTATGACTGCGATGAAGAAGATGAATGGTAAAATTAGGAGGAATATGCTTATGTTAAATAGAGTTTTAAATAGAGAAGAGTTTGAATTAATAAAGAAAATATTAGGGTCTACACAAGAAGGATTAAAGCAATCTATGGAAACGTTTTTATCTACTGTGTATAAAGATAGAGTAGTATCAGCACCAGAATACTTAATAGCTTTTGGAGATATTCCTGTAGGATTGGTAGCTCATTTAGATACTGTTCACACTACGCCTGTAAAAGACTTGTTCTATGATAAAGAACAAAATGTTATGTGGTCGCCCCAAGGAATAGGAGCAGATGATAGAGCAGGTGTCTTTGCGATTGTTGAAATTCTAAAAAGAGGGTTAAGACCAACAATAATATTGACAACTGATGAAGAAATTGGTGGAGTAGGAGCTTCAAAATTAGTAGAAGATATTCCAGAGGCACCTTGTAAATTAAACTTCTTAATAGAATTAGATAGAAGAGGTTCAGAAGATTGCGTATTCTATGATTGTGATAATCCATTCTTTGAAGATTATATAGAAGATTTTGGTTTTATAACTAATTGGGGAAGTTTCTCTGATATATCTTATATAGCACCTAAATGGGGTGTGGCTGCTGTTAATCTGTCAATAGGATATGAACACGAACATTCAATATCTGAGATATTGAATGTTAGCTGGATGTTCAATACAATAGATAAGGTTTGTAATATCTTAGAAAATGTTCACGAAGAAGATGTATTTGAGTATATTCCCGCAAAGAACGCCTTTCAACGCTACGACATTGGCTATGATTATGACCCATCTTTTCAACATTGGAGCAGAGATGATGAAAGAGAGCTTTGCTGGGGATGCTTAGGAAGTTTTGACAAAGACATGATAATAACTCTAATGGATGGGGAAGGAAGATACTGTATAGACTGTTATAACCAAAAGTTTAGCACTTGTTTAACTTGTGGAGATGATTTTAAAGATGAACATAAAGTACATTTAAAATGTGAAAAGTGTAGAGGAGAGAACTAATTATGGAAAGATACGCAGATATACAAAAGAAATTCAACGAAGTAATAGAACATTCTCAAGGAATATGTGAGGCAAAGTCAGATGGATTATTCAAACAATGGGCTGCTAATAAAGCCCACTTCATAGATAAGTGGGGAGGTCTAACTGTTGAACTCCCTGAAGAAATTGTATTAGATAGACCAGAAGAAGATAAAAGAATATTATATCAAGATTATGTAAGTGATGCTGTATTCTATTCAGATAAGCAAAAGGAACTAAGACACTTCTTCAATTCTCAAACTGAGGAAGGCTTCTATCAAAATAAAGTTGTTGGAGCTTTTGATGAAGATGGAATAAAGATACCTGCGGGAATGAAATTATCTAAAAGTCTAAAGTTCTTCTTTGAAGATGAAAAGATGTTAGACAAGTTTCAAACAAGAATGTCAAGATTAATTCAAGATTGTAAAATAACTGGTAAGATGGTTATGTCAGTCCACCCATTAGATTTTCTATCTTCATCAGAAACAGCCCATAATTGGCACTCTTGCCACGCTTTAGATGGAGAGCATAGAGCTGGCAATTTATCCTATATGATTGACAAGCATACATTCATGGTTTATCTTAAAGCAGATAAAGACTATAAACTTCCTAACTTCCCATTTGAGTGGAACAGTAAGAAATGGAGAATGTTATTATATGTAAGAGAAGATGGAAAAGTTATAGTTAGAGGTAGACAATATCCATTTAGTAATGACACTGCTGTTAATATTATAACTAATGAGTTTCTAGCAAAATATTTTGATTTAACTAACTTTACAGATTGGACTAGTGTAGAGAATAACATAAGACAAATAATGAAGGACGAAATAGGTTCTCTTCAATATAACGATTGTCTAAACTCACCTAGCTACAAACCTCTTGCTATTTATGACAAAGCAATAGAAGACTCTCTATACGAAAGAAATAACCCTATGAAAATGTTAATAGGAGATGGGGTAGAGTGTTTAGAATGTGGTTGTAATATGATTTCATATTCCTCTTCTATGAGTTGTGATGAATGCGCGGGCTATCACTATTGCGATAACTGTGGAGAACCAGGTTATGAAGATGAAATGTATTATTTAGAAGATATGTGTGTATGTGAATGCTGTTGGGATGAATTAGCTATATTCTGTGAGAATTGTAATGAAAGTTATAATCACTATGAAACAGATATGACATGGGATGAGGAGAGTGATTGCTACTATTGCTCAGATTGTTATGAAATATTATTAGAAGAAAGAAGAAGAGAAAAAGAAGAAACTTATGAAGGAGAGCTATAAGCTCTTCTTTGATTTTTAATAAAAAATTTGATATAATATTAATATAAGGAAGGAGGGGACAATATGTCAGACAAAGATAAAGATGAAAAATTTAAAGAATATCTATTTTGGAAATTAATAAATAAGAAAAAGTAGGTTTCCAGCAGAGTTGCCAAATAAAGTTAATCATTATAGCCCAATAAGTATAATATAAAGAAAGACTTAAAAGGGAGCGTCCCTATTATAAAAGGAGGAATTTATAATGAATATTGAAACTTGGTTTGGCACTTTTTACAAAGGAGAAGGGGTTGAAGTTTCTGAAACTGGACTTTTAGGAGAAACAAGAATAATAAGAGGCTTCGTTAGAGAAAAGAGATACTCAAGAGGAACTGAATACTTGGTCATAGATGGAGAAGATGGATGCGTATATGACATTCCACTTAGAGGCGGAAACTTAGATTATATTAGAAGAGCTGAAATTGTAAGTAGTGAAACCCCAATGAGTTCAGAAGAAGAATCTATTAAAACTCCGTCATATCAATCAAAATATACTAGAACTAGATAAAAGATTTAGTTTGACAATTTTTAAAAAAAATGATATAATATAAATATAGAAGGAAAACAATTATAAAAGGAGTGTTGTTTAAATGGCAAGAAGATTAAACAAAAACGATATTATAAGAGGTAGAATATTTGATACTATCGCAGGAGTTTATGGTAGTTCTGTATTAGGTTTCTACGAAGGAAAATTAAGAATTGAAATCATTGATGAAGAAACTGGAGAAGTTATTCAATTCTCTATTGCTCCAACAGTTCATAAAACTTTAATTGATGATAGTGAGTGTGATGCTTATGTTGACACAGATACAAGAATTGCCGAGTATCAAGCGTCATTAAGAAAGAATGAAGTAAAGAAACCTAAAAAGAAGAAAGAGCCTAAAACAAAGGCTGCTCCTAAAAAGGAGAGTTCTGCTCCAGCAGTTATAACTCCACTAGAGTTTAACTTTGACGAACCTGCTCCAGCTCCAAAAACTGTTTCTGCTGATGAACAATTAAAGCTGGACGCATTAATGGCTGAGTTAGGGATTTAATTCCCTAACTTGATATTTAGGAGTAGTTATATTGAACCAAGTTAAAAGAATATATTTTAAATGGAGTGAAGTAATTATGAAAACAGAAAAAGAAATTATTTTAAAAACTGTAAATGTTATTGCTGAATTAATGGATAATCCTTGTTCATTTAGAAAGTTTTTAGAAAACTTGGGACTTGAAAATAAAGATTATGAAGATTTATATAACGCAAGAGGTATGTATTTAACTGATATAGCCAACTTGTTAGAGCAACAAGATATAACAAGCGAAGAATATTAATTAGTATATAAGATAAGAAAAGGAAGTGTTTATTAATGAGTAAATTATATGTAGCATCAGAATTCAAATCAGTAAGTGGTGATATTCACATTCAATGTGATGATTTAGTTGGAACAGGTAGAAACTGGATAGAGCCAGCGAGGGTGCTTGGCATTCAACCAACTGAGCTGATTATAAAATTAAAAACAGAATACAATGCTCATATTACTCCATATAGAAAAGATGGTAAGATAAATTTCATAGGCTACTCTTGGTCTAACCTGGCAGATGCTAGGAGATTTAAAAACTATCTAAATAAGATAGCAAGAGAAAAAAACTATATGATTTAATTATTGAAAGGAGGCATCTCAATGACTCAATACTATAACTACATTAAGATAATAACAGACTTACACAAGATATTGATGTCAGACATTGGAAAAGAGTATAAAAGTACAATAATGACTATGATGGACGAGAGTGTATATCACTTCTTAGAATGTCATAAAGTTCCCCAAGAGAGACAAGCTGAGTTCTTAAATATTATGTTCCCAGATTGTCCAGATATTGTAGCTATGTATAAAACTAAAAAGTTTAATTAAAGGAGAGATGTTTATATGAAATTTTATTGTCGTAGATGTGGAAATCAAATAGATTTAAAAAGAGATAGAGTAGAAGGAAAATACCTTTATGTTTGTTGTAATTGCGAAACTCCTCAAAAGAAAAAAGATATGATAACAGAGGCTCAGCTTGGAAGAATAGATAAGAAAAAATTCGAGCCAATTTACCATTGCGACTCTTGTGATGCTCCTATATGGACAAAAGAAGAGCTAGATGCTTGTGATGGAGTTGGAAGATGCCAAAGGTGTCAAGAAGAGTATGGAGCTATATGGGAATAGTCTACTTATAGGTATAGAGGAGTTATCCTATTTTGTTGACACTGTTTTAAATTATTCTGAATTAGTAAATCAAAAGAAAATAGAAAAAACGAGAAATGAAAGATTAGATAAAATAGAGAAAAAATTAGATTATCTAATTTCTCAACTGGAGAATAAGAATGAATGAAGAAAGTAGTGGTTTCTACAATGATGCTGGACTTAGTAGAATAGCGAATGTTCTTTCAATAGGTAGTTTCTTAATGAATATGGAGCAGATTCAGAATGAGGATATTATAGATGCTCTTGACTATCAAAACTTAAACTACTTAGAGGCTATTGTAGATAATCAACAAACTATCTTAGAAAAATTAAAAAATATTGAAAAAAGGCTTGACAAATTAGAAAATATGTGATATAATAAGTATATAGACACCAACAAAATAAAGATTGCGTATGCTAACAAAATACCCTCTTTCCATTTTGTATATAAAACTCCATTAGTTGGTGTCTATGAGCTTTGCCAATTGATGATTTGGTGGCTATGGAGCAATCAAGTAAAACAATAAAATACCATAGAGGAATAGTCCTTGCGAGTTTAATTACTCGCAAGTCATACATGGGCAACCTTAATCCTGCAGGGAGTGGGGCGAGTCTCCAAAACTCGTGGTAATTAGTTCGACTCTAAGCCTGTGTGCCAATAAAATAAGTAATAAGGAGCTATTTAGATATGGCATACATTTACAAAATAACTAATAAAATTAATGGAAAGTCTTATATTGGAAAGACAGAACAAGCAAATCCAAATGAAAGATTTAGACAACATATAAATGATAGCAATAAAGAAAGATGTAAAGATAGACCTTTGTATCGAGCATTTAGAAAATATGGAGTTGACAACTTTTTATTTGAGGTTTTAGAAGAAACAGATAATCCATCTGAAAGAGAGAAAGAATTAATTAAAGAGTATGGAACTTATGGCTCAACTGGTTATAATGCTACTCTCGGAGGAGATGGAGCTAGCTATATAGATGAAGGCTTGGTAATAGAAACCTATCAACTTGGATTAAGCATGAGAGAAGTAGCCAAGAGGTTAGATATATGTGTAGATAGTGTTTCCAATATATTAGAAAGGAACAATATTCCTCTAAGAAATAATACTTTGCTATTTGGCAGACCAGTTCTACAACTAGATAAAAATACCGATGAAATTATAGCAGAGTTTAATTCAATTGGAGAAGCAGCGAGAGCTTTCGGAAATTATAACTACAACGCTAATATTGGTAGGGTTTGTAATGGAAAAAGAAAAACTGCTCTTGGATACAAGTGGAAATATAAATAAAAATTTCCAGAAACCCTTGACAAACTGAGAAAAATATGATATAATAAATATGTAAGATAAATCAATGCGGGTTCGTTCAATGGTAGGACATATCACTTTGACTGATAGAATAGTAGTTCGACTCTACTACCCGTAACCAACATATACATCAGGCACTCTTCTGGCTTGAATGTTATTATTATAGATGTGTGCGTTGCGACTCACACAACATATATTGCGGCGTCTACTTAGACGACTCTAGGAGGTGAGATTTTTCACCTCCTAGTTTTTTATACTAAAATTATTGAAAGGAATGATGATTAAATGAAAGACATAGTTGGAACTACAACTGAACAAAATTTAAAAGATGCCTTTATATCTGAATCTACTTCTATATTAAAATATCTAATATTCGCAGATAAGTCTGAATATGAATATGTAGAAGAAATGTTTAAACATGTGGCAAAAAACGAGCAAGAGCACGCAGAAGTTTTCTTAGAGTTTCTAGGTGGTTTTGGGGAAGATTTAGATAATCTAAAGAACTCTATTGCGTTAGAAGGTTTTACCTCTACCATAGACTACCCAGATGCTGCTAGGGTAGCAGAAGAAGAAGGGTTTCCAGAGATAGCTCAAAAATTTAGAGAAATAGCTACAATAGAGACTCATCATAAAGAGATTTTTGAGACTCTATATAATAAAGTTAAAAATAATACTCTCTTAAAATCTACTAAACCCGTAAAGTGGATATGTATGAAGTGTGGGTATATTATGGAAGGACTTGAGCCACCAGCAGAGTGTCCAGTTTGCGGACATGAAAGAGAGGATTATAAATTATACAAGGAGGAATAGTTATATGATTTATGACCAAGTAGCAATAGCAAATCTAAAACTACAGACAGCTCTACAGGAATATGAACTTAATAAACCAATGTTTTCTGAGCCAGCTTTACCACAACATTCTTATAGCTATGATGACTATTTCTATTTTAATAGACAACAAAATAGTGTGCCTAGCAGTAGCTATAGTAGTTGGCCGCCAGACCCAAAAACTTTAAGTTGTTGTGTGCTTCAAAACTATAGACCATCAGAAGAGTGTTATTGTTGTGGAAATTCAATTACGGACCTAGAAGAGTCTAACTATGTTTTTCAACAAGTTCTACCTTTTGAACAAAGGGTTTTAGAAACTGGTAGAAGATGTTGCGGAGGAGGGTATTGATATGAGTACATTATATAATTTTAATAGATACAATAACACTTTAACTCAAACCAATTTTTCTCCAACTGCTAATAATTGGTTTATAAGTGCCAGTGGAAATGGAAATACTTATTACTTCCAAAATCTATCAAGTTTTAAACACTGGTCAAATACTTGCTGTGGACAAAGTAGAGATGCTATAGCAAGCGGGCAGTTTGGAAATTATAGTATTTCATACAATAGACCATAACTAAGAGGTGTGTGTTAACACACCTCTTTTTTCTTTTGGTAGCGTTCACGAGCCTAATTTCCGTACGCATAAAAATTTTTTTGCTTAAAAGACCTTGCTTGATTTTATATAAAATTTATGATATAATATATATGTAATAAGAAGTGAGGAGTGATTATTAATGAAAGCAATTATGAGAGAATTAGTAAACAGAAAAAACCAATTAGAGAAGGGTGTTGTTCCTTTTGTTGAACCAAATAGCATAGAAGAAGAAATGGCTTTTAATGAGCTAATTTTCATTAATAAGCAAATAGGAACTCTTACTGAATTCTTAAAGAAATAGTTGATTTTTAATAAATAATATGATATAATATAAATATAGTAAGTAATGAAAAGGAATGATGTTAATGATATTATTAAAAGTTTTAGGATTAGGAAGTTTATTTGTGGTAGGTTTATTAGCAGTATTTGGAATGTGCTTTATTGCTTGTTTAGCAGTAAATGCTTCACTAAAAGAGAAAGCAATAGAGGGCGAAGAAAATTAAGAAAGGAATTGATTACAAATGGCTAAAGATTATTTTACAGTTTCAGACTTTTACTGCGTTAAATGTGGTAATAAAGGAATACCAGTAGCAAGAAAAATGAGCAGACAAAGAGAAGAAGGGCATTTAAAGAAGATGCACTGTATTTACTGTAAGATGGAAACAAATCATAGGGAGATTAGACCTTTTGATTTTGGATATACTGTAGAAGATTTAAGAGAAGACATCGCTAATGGCGTATATGAAGGAAAGCAATATGAAACCGCTTAGGAGGTAAATTATGAAAAGTTGTTATGATTTAACATTAGAATTAATAGGAGTTATGGCTGATATTGATAGAGCCATGATAAAAGCAAGAAAAGCTATGAACATTTCAGAAAAAGAAAGAATATTCCACGAAGTTGACATACTTGAGGCTAGAATGTATGAAATAAAAAATATATTAAAAAGCAAATCAGCATATTAAGGAGGAACATTATGGCGGGTATAACATTTCCAAAAGAATTGATAAAACAGAACGAGAAAAAATCTAAATGTGATTACTGTAAAAATAAAGACATATGTAAATACTCAAAAGATTTATTGGAGATTGAGAGTAAAATTGATGAACTTGAAATAATTGACGTATTTAAAATTGAGGTAAGTTGTAGGCATTTTGTTCACAAAGATAATACCAGATATAGTAGCGGAGTTGTGCTATGTTAGAAATGTAGGCTAGCAGAGAACTATGATAGGCTCTAAAAAGTTATACGTTCTCTGTTGACAAATAATAAAAAATATAGTATAATATTAATATAAATATTTAGGAGTGATGATTAATGAGTAAGTTAAAAACTAAAGTAGCACATTTTGATAGGGAGACAGGTAAATCTATTTATATTTATCAATATAAACAACACACATTTGTTGGAGAGGCTCAATGTCATGAAGATGATATGGATATGTGTTCTGAATTAGTTGGATTGAAACTAGCAGAAACAAGAGCGTTTTATCAATTCTTAAAAGTCAAGAGAAGTGAATTAGAGATTAGACTTCAAACTCTTGAAGGAATGGTTCAAAATATGCTAACATCAAAATCTTTTGATATGACTTCCAAGTATGGTAGAAAGCTACAATGGGCTATATGCGAAACTAGATTAGAACTACAAGACTGTAGAGAGGGTATAAAGAACATACCAAAATACCTTCAAAATGATATTGCGGCAAGAGACGCCTTATATGTAAAACTAAGAAAAAGAAGAGCTGGTGAAGAGTACAAACCAAAAATCCTATTTACTGATGAAACAAGTGCTGAATAAGCCTTGTTTCTTTTAAATTTGACATTTATTAAAAATTATAATATAATATATGTATAAAGTAAATAAATTTAACTGCGGAGGTAATGAAATGAGTAAGACAATGAACTATACAGCAGACCAAATTAAAACTTTAGAAGGATTAGAAGCTATCAGACAGATGCCTGGGATGTACGTTGGTTCTGTAACAACAGATGGACTTCATCATATTTTAAAGGAAATAATTTCAAACTCTATTGATGAATATATCAATGGTTCTGGGGATACAATAGAAGTTGTTCTAAAGAAAGATGGTTGGGTAAGTGTTAAAGATAACGCAAGAGGTATTCCAATAGGAATTCATAGTAGTGGTTGCTCAGTTCTCCAAGCAGTATTTGGAATTGTTAATACTGGTGGTAAATATACAAAAGATGGAGAAAATGGATATAACACTTCTGGTGGACAACATGGTGTTGGTGCTAAAGCAACAAATGCTTTATCAGACTATTTAATAGCTTCTACGACAAGAGAAGGTATCAAACAAACAGTTTCATTTAAAAGAGGACAATTTGTTTCTGAAAAACAAGAGAAAGTGAATACAAAGAATGGAACTTGCGTTTCATTCAAGCCAGACGCAACTATATTTGAAACTGTAGAATTTGATTTTAAGAGAATAGCAAGTCTATTAAAAGAATTTGCGTATCTATGTACTGGACTTACTCTTAAATTAAGAGATGAAAGAACAGATAAAGTTAAGGAAGAAGAATTCTTCTCAGCAAATGGATTAGCAGATTATATCAAAGACTTAAACAAGGGTAAGCAAACTATAACATCTGTAATGATGATAAATTCAGAAATGGATAAATCTGGTGTAGATATAGCTTTACAATATAACACAAGCTATGGAGATACAGTAAAGTTATTCACAAATATGATACCAAATACAGAAGGTACTCATTTAACAGGGTTTAGAAGTGCTTTAACAAGAACTATAAATCAATACGCAAGAGATAAGAAAATCTTAAAAGAAAAAGATGAAAACTTATCTGGAGAGGATTTAAAAGAAGGTCAAACATTAATAATCAATTTAAAGATGTTAAAACCTGTATTCGAAGGACAGCATAAAGAAAAATTAAACTCAACAGAAGGTAGAACATTAACTGAGCAGCTTGCGGCAAAAGAATTAAGAGTATGGTTAGAAAACAATCCTAATGATGCTAAGACAATAATTCAAAAAGCATTATTGTCGAGAAAAGCAAGAGAAGCAGCAAAGAAAGCAAGAGAAGCAGCTAGAAAGAAATCTGGTTCTGTATTAAGTTCACCACTTCCAGGGAAGTTAGCTGACTGTCAATCTAACGACCCATCTGAATGTGAAATATATTTAGTTGAGGGTGATTCAGCTGCTGGTACTGCTAAGACAGCAAGATGTAGAAGAACACAGGCAATACTACCTTTAAGAGGTAAGATATTAAACGTTGAGAAAGCAGAATTAAGTAAAGCTATGGCTAATGCTGAAATAAAGTCTATGATAACTGCTTTTGGACTACAAGTTAATGGAAATCAAATAATAGTTGATGAAGATAAATTAAGATATAAGAAGATAATCATAATGACGGATGGGGATGTAGATGGTAGTCATATAAGAATACTTCTATTAACATTCTTATGGAAGTTTGCGAGAGACCTTATAACTAAAGGATATGTATATTGTGCTATGCCTCCTCTATATAAGATAACAAAGGGAAAAGATAATACTTATCTTCTTGATGATAATGCTCTTGCTCAATACAAAGCTAAATATCCTGGTGCGGCTTTAACAGTATCAAGGTTCAAAGGGTAAGTGATAACCTAGCCCTTATCCACTTTTCCTCTAATCAGAGGGGTCGCAATTGCGGCTAACGAGGGTAATCTGACCATTCTAAAAGGTTGGACGAAGTGAGAAATTTCATTTCTCCTAATCCTTATATTAGAATGAAGATGGTCTCGTGGGAAGTTAAACTACAAACCTTCTTCAATTAAAATTGAGGAGGATAAAACAATGATAGGAATATATAAAATAGAGAATATGGTAAACAATAAGA
>JAGAKD010000008.1 GCA_017625815.1 Lachnospiraceae bacterium
AATTCTAACGAGCCAGACCAATTTAATGAGAAAGCTCTAGAGATTATGGCAGACTACCTTGTGTTCTGTATGGAGAAGGAAGAAAAGAAAGAAAAACAAATCTTAACCGACAACAGAATGACAACGGTAAACAAAAGAGAGACATCTCTAGAAGGACTAACTTCAAAACTAGAAAATGGCGAAGATGGTCTTTACAGTCTTATAGCAAATGACAAAAACATTATATTCTCGCCTTCGGTTTCAATAACAAAGGAAGATATAGCTACTATCCCAATGCTTGCGCAATTACGCACAGAGATAGATAAGTTAGCTAAACAACAATTTACAGGAAAGAAAGCTTTCTTAGCCAAGAAGATGCTTATAGAAATGCGCCAAGACCAATACATCATCAAGGCCGCATACAAGAAAACAATAAACTTTGTAAGAGTTTTAAAAGGTAGTCCTAGTCCAGACTGGTCAGAAAAAATATGGCTAGACGAAGAAGGGACAATAAGACATGAAGGTAGAGTTACTCTATATGACCCTAACCACATTTCAGCTTTACTTTGTAACTATTCAGCATTGAAACAAAACTCATACGAAGACCTAAATAGCGATATAAGATGGCTAATGGAAGATTTAGATAATATAATAGAGAAGTGTCTTAGAGACGAATATCCTCTATACTACGACCTAGTTAGATATAAGATAGATGGAATAACGAATGCGGAAATTCGTGAAAAGCTTGAAGAAGACTACGGCATCTCACATTCGCTTGAATACCTATCTTCTTTATATAGAAATAAGATACCAAAATTAATTGCAGAATATGCAAAAGAAGACTGGTTAAACTGGTACTTCACAAACATTGAAAAAGGAACTTGGAAAACTTGTTCTAAGTGCGGCGAAACTAAGTTAGCACACAATATATACTTCAGCAAAAATAAAACTGCTAAATCTGGTTTTTACAGCATATGTAAGGTTTGTCGTAATTCTAAATAATCCTAGGGAGGAAAGTTAAAAAATGAAGAAATATTTATTAGATACCAATATTCTAATGAGTACAGAAAATTATGAGAAAATGTTCAAAGATTTCGAAGGTTGTGAGTTAATAATTCATCCTGCGGTTATAGAAGAATTAGATAACATTAAAATTAGAGAGGGTGCGCCTGGATACCAAGCAAGAAGAGCAATTAAAGCATTACGCAAGTATGCGGATAAATTCACTTTCATTGCTGGTGGTTTAGATATCAACAAAGTAGATAATCTTCTATTAGAAATTTCTTGTAATAACGACTTCACAATTTTAACAAATGACGCAAATGTTCAACTTAAAGGAGAACATCTACTAGACTTACACGTAGAACAGTACAATCAACAAAAGAGAACAATCAGCAGTGGCTACACATCAATTCAAGAAGGGGAAGAGTTCCCCAAAACGCATTGCGGCATGTATCTAATAGAATACACTGCCGAAGACTACAATATACACAAAAGCTATGGTGATGGACTTTATATTGAAGTTATCCCTCAAAATATAGGAAACTTTATGACAGGAGTCGTTAGCCCAAGAGATGAATTTCAAGTGTGTGCTATTGACTCTTTAGTCAACGATGATTTCACTATCATCACAGGTGCGGCAGGGTCTGGTAAAACATTATTATCTTTAACTTATGCTTTAAGGGAAATACAAAGTGGGAATAGAGGAAAATTAATAATATTTGCCAACCCTGTTAAGACAAGAGGAGCAGAAGAATTAGGATACTATCCAGGAGATAGAACAGAAAAACTTATGTCAAACTCAGTAGGTGCTATATTAAAGTCAAAATTAGGAGGAGTTGAACCTATCTATCAACTAATGTCAGAGAATAGATTGGAAATACTTCCACTATCAGATATCAGAGGGTTCGAGGTTGGGCCAGATGATATCATGTACATCACAGAGGCACAAAACTTAAATGTAGACCTAATTAAGTTAGCCATTCAAAGATGTGCGGAAGGGTCTAAAATAATCTTAGAAGGAGACCCTACAACACAGGTTGACCATTGGAGCTTCGAGGGAGATGGCAATGGTCTTGTCAGAGCAATTGAGGTATTTGAAGGATATGAAGGATTTAGTCATATAAATCTACCAATCATATATCGTTCAAAGATAGCCGATAGAGCAGAAAGAATGTAACCTAAAGGCTTGTGCTTCGGCTCAAGCCTTATTTATTATTGAGGAGGATTATTATAGAATGAAAAAACTTAAAGAAAGAATGATGAAAGAGTATCCAAATGTCGAAAAATATGACAAGATACTTTTTGAAGATTATATGCACCATCGACTAATAATGGAACAAATTGCGAAGAAACTTTCAGTTCCGATAGATGAATTGATGCTATTTTTTTATAAAGGATATATAAAGAAAGATTTAATAGATAGAGAGGAGAGAGAATATGTCAGACAAAGCAACAATACTGTGCGAGAAGTGTCGAAAGACAATGGATGTGAGTAACTTCTACATTTCAAAGAATACTGAGAAGTATCCACCAGACGGAAGATTAAATGTTTGTAAGAAGTGCTTAACAATGCACGTTAATAACTGGGAGCCAACTACTTACATGCACATACTACAAGAGATAGATATACCATATATACCTCAAGAGTGGGAAGCTCTATTAGAGAGGTATGGAAAAGACCCTAAGAAAGTAACTGGTGTTACAATACTAGGAAGATATTTATCTAAAATGAAATTAAAACAATTCGCTCACCTAAATTGGTCAGACACGGAAAGACTAATGGAGGACGATAAAAAGAAGCAATTAATTATACGCCAACAGGAAGAAGCACAGCGTAATAGATATGCGGCAGCTCTGCAAAGTGGCGAAGCTTTAGAGGGCTTAGAAGGTGTAGATATAGAAAATTTAACAGAAGAGCAAATACAAGAACTATTCCCAGCACCAGAGCAAATGCCGACTTCACTAGAAGATGAATTAACACAAGAAGATAAAAAATACTTATCTTTAAAATGGGGAAAATTATATAGACCAGAGGAATGGATAGCCCTTGAACAATTCTATGAGCAAATGACTGGCTCATTCGATATTCAGACTGCGGCTCACTTTGACTACTTAAAAATGATATGTAAAACTTCACTTAAAATGAACCAAGCAATAGACTGTGGAGATATAGAAGGTTTTGCCAAATTACAAAAGGCTTATGACTCCCTAATGAAATCTGCTAAGTTTACTGCGGCACAAAATAAAGCAGAAAGTGGAGAGTTCGTTGACTCAGTTGGTGAACTTGTTTACTTATGTGAGGAACAAGGGTTTATACCTCGTTTCCATACAGATGAACCAAACGATATAGTTGATATTACCTTAAAGGATATGCAAGGATATGCTTATAGACTTGTAACAGAGGAAATGGGATTAGGAAATATGATAGAGGCTGCATTACAACAAATGCAAAGAGAAGAAGAAAAAGAAGAAGGCGACTTAGATGAAAGTGATGAATTCTTAAATCCAGAGTTAGCACCAGTTCTAGAGGATGCGGACTATGAGGATTACTATGAAGAACTAGAGGCTCAACAGCAACAAGATGAACAAAATATGAATGGAGATGCTAAATAATGGCTTTAGCTGGAATTTTAGCATTATCTCAAAGCAAGACTAAGAAACAAGGGTTATCAGAGGAAAGGGTTAGAGCAATCCTTCCTCAAATGACTCAATATGTGTCATTCTGGCGTGAATATCCAGATATGTTCATAGAGTTCTTAGCTGGGCCTAATTCTAAGTTTAAACTATTCTTCTATCAAAGAGTATTTTTAAGAGCAGTAATGCGTCATAAATATGCATATGCAACATTTCCTCGTGCTTACTCAAAATCTTTCTTATCAATAATGGTTCTTATGATAAGATGTATATTATACCCTGGTGCTAAACTCTTCGTTTGTTCCGGAGGTAAAGAACAGGCCGCTTCTATCGCCAAAGAGAAGATAGAAGAAATTTGCGAACTTATTCCAGCTTTCAAAAGAGAAATAAACTGGAAGCCAGGTAAGACAATATTCTCTAAAGACTACGTTAAAGTAGAATTTAAAAATGGCTCAAGACTAGACGTTGTTGCGGCCAGAAACTCTGCCAGAGGTGGGCGTAGACACGGTGGACTAATGGAAGAGGTAAATAAAATTGCCTTAACACACTTTTACCCAATTGCCTTGGGGGTTTGTGCTTAGAGTACAAGCTAACGGGGAAACCTCAGCACGTAATGGTGGTGGCAATCCCGTGGGAAGATTCATTTATAGAAATACTGGA
>JAGAKD010000108.1 GCA_017625815.1 Lachnospiraceae bacterium
CGGCGCCGTCCTAACCCTTTTCGCACTTGAAAAATGCGATTTTTTTATAGGACTAAATTAGCTGAAACCCGCTTAAATACTGGCTTTCTTCTAACCTAACATTAGTATAACTTGAGCACCTGTTGCTTTCATATAAAAAATCCCTCCATCCACACATTCTAGTTTTCGTAAAACTAGTATCTGTAAATCAAGGGATTTTATACCTAAGCAGTAATTATTTTAAATATTATTAAAATTATTTGATTAAATTACAACAAAGCTAATACACTCTCTGGGTTCTGAGTAGCTTGTGAAAGCATAGCCTGTGCAGCCTGAGATAATATGGATTGTAAAGAATATTCTGTCATTTCATCCGCCATATCCGTATCTCTTATTCTGCTTTCTGCATTTTGAAGATTCTCAGAATAATTGTCCAAATTGGCAATAGTGTACTCTAATCTATTTATATAAGCACCAATCTGTGACCTTGATTCAGACACCTTTTTTACTGCGTTATAGCAAGCTGTCATAGCGTCACTAGCACTCTCATGACTCATCACTGATAGGTTATCTACACCAAGCACTCTTGCATGCATATCCTTTAAATTGAGGCTCATATCCTGGCCAGCTTCTCCACCTACCTGTAGGTAGAATGCTTTACCAAAAATAATACCTCCACCACTTCCACCTGGTCTAGGAGTATTGCCTGTTGTGCCACCAGCCTGTCCACGTCCACCACTAGTCCAATTTCTGTCATCACCAACACTTGAAACAATATAGTCACTACTTGTGTTGGCTTGATAGACTGTTGAGGTTGCATCTTGATCAGGTAATAGGTCAGAATCTGCAAGATTGCCTACTACACCTCCGTTACCTGTTGAGCCAACCAAGGTAAGAAGGTTTGATGTAAACGCTGTTGACTGGGCATCACCAAATTTGTTCTCAAAATCTGTAGTATCGGTGTATAAGCCACCGGATATTTCATTTATAACATCATCAAGAGATGTTCCTGACATTAGCTTTTCCAATATTGTATTAAGTCCCGAATCCATATCCCCATCAGTGATAGTTGCCGGCGAGCCTGCTGCCATATAACCAAGATACATACAAGCAAGATAACCAGTACCATATTCTGATGATGTTGAACCTGATGATAAGCTATTAGCATTGTTTTTTACAACATCACTTATCTCTGCTTCTGTACTATTTTCAGTCAAACCCAGAGATGAATTTACCCAATCATTAGTGTTGGCGCAACCACCTACTGCTGACTGAGCCATACCCTCTGTAAACCAAGATGGGAATTCATTTGAAGAATCTAATTTGCCGTCTACTGCACCTATCATACCATTGATAAGTGTATCGTCCATAAATGCATGCATCATCTCATGAACAATGGTGTTCTCTAAAGCAAGTCTTGAGTCTGCAGATAATTCATCCCCATCAAAGGTAAGTGTGTTTGTGTTAACTGATAGGTTAAGAGCAATTGCATCTGATGCCAAAGTACCATCGCTAAAATATCCGTACTTAATAGATACAAAGGCTAATGTTGTAGAATTATCACTATATAATTTCAATCCTATCTCATCACTGACCTGATTGTTATCTGCCGCTGTCTTAAATGCTGTAAATGTATCAAGAAATGCATTAACTGCTTGTGGGACAATACTATCAACCAGCTCATTTTGAAGGTTGTTAGCTTTAGTTGAACCTATATTAGCTGTTGCAGATGTGTCAATAACAGGGTTCTTAACTGTGACTTTATTTACACTCTGTAAACCATCACTAGCTGTAACCTCTGTAATAGCTTTTACATCTCCTGCTCCCTTACTAAAGGTTGCACTATGATCAAAAGAGCCATCTATAAGCTTAAGCCCATTAAATGCTGTGGTATCAGCTATCCTATCTATCTCTCCCACAAGGCTATTGATCTCATCCTGAGATGCTTGTCTATCCTCTGTACAATTAACATCATTTGCAGCCTTTGTAGAAAGTTCTTCTATTCTGTGCAATATACTGTGAACCTCACTTAAAGCTCCATCCGCTGTCTGAAGAAGAGATATACCATCCTCAGCATTCTGTGAAGCCATATTGAGATTACGAATCAAATTACGCATCTTTTCACTTATAGAAAGTCCTGCCGCATCATCAGCCGCACGATTAACGCTATAACCTGAGGATAACTTTTCCATTCGCTTTGATAGGTTTTTATTATTAATTTTTAACATTCGGGAGGTGTTCATCGCACCCATATTATGTTGTATAACCATATCTAGCCTCTCCTTCTAATCCCAATGTCCTATAAGCTCCCTTATCATAAACTGGTTGCACTTTGGACAAGTTACATCATCTATATCATGGCAAATATCCACAATACCTTTGCAGGTAGGACATTCACCTTTTTTAATTATTTCTTCACTGTTATATTCGTATTCTAAACAAGGCAAAACAAATATTTTTTTGCATTTGTCACACTTAACTAGGGCATTTTTCAGAATAAACTTTTTAATATCCTGTCTATTGGATACTATGATCTCTCTGTCCTTCGGAAAATATCTGCCAATCAAATCAAGATTAACACCTTGAAGTCCTGCACCAATGTGTGCCTCCGTCTCATATCCACATATACAATTGTACTTATATATATGTCCCATTATTATTACCTCAAATATATAATTCACAGTTTATATCGGATGTTTCTATCCTAATTTTAACCTGATTTTTGTTTTAAATTAAAGAAGAGACCACCAGCAACTAACTGGTGGTCTCTTCATATTCTAGTAAATCCTCTATACTACAATGTAGCGTTCTGGATAAATTAACAAGGTATTCTACACTTGCTTTGTTAATATTCTTTTGGCGTTGTTCGTACTGTTGAATAGTTCTGACTGGAATATGAGAAGCTTCAGCAAGCTTGCTTTGGCTAAGTCCTGCCTTTTTGCGAAGCTGCTTAAGCTTGGTATCTGAATTAGCCAATCTATATAGCTCATTCATCTTATCCTCGAACTGTCTAATATCCATCTCATGATAAATATCATATAAGCCCAAAATAGTCTTGATAGGTATACTTCTGACTATATCTGAAAACTTAAGCCCACTCTTCCACTGGTAATAAGCAAGTGCCCAGCCTAACCAATACTCAGGACTACGATTGTAGGTGTACTGAGGTTCAATAAGTATATCCAATCCATTGACACTATACATAATATCATAGGCAAGCTCAACTCCGGACCTACCAACAACAACAGATACATCTCCTCGTTCAAACCTTCTAGCCATACCACTACTTATAAATAAATCAAAAAAAACTGATATATCATACCCAGCATCATATACAGCAAAATCCAGCATCCTGCCTAGGGCTGTTCTTGCCTTTTCTAAATACATCTCATCGTAAGCGTGGATCATCAGCCATCATCTCCTCATCTAAAATATGGGTTATATATATATCCCCTTTCATACGCTTATTTTTTTCATTGTCAAAATATTCTCGCCTTGCCTTCTTATCTCTGTTCACTTTTCGAATATACCATTCTTCTTTTGTGGCAACTTCATATCCCGTATGACTTATGCTCTCAAAAGCCTTCTCACTCTTTAAAACGACCTGTTGTCCTAACCGCCCTAATCTCATAGCATTCCCCAGCTGTCTATAAGATATGGTGCCATTTACAAAATCCTGTGCAAAGGAAAAATAACTATCATCAGCCCTATATCCCTTAATAAGGTCGTAAGCTTCATAATTAACAGAAAAATGTTCAAACAAATATTCCTTTGCTTCCAAAGCCAGCGCCGAAGGAGCGTCAAATCTTCTATTGGCCAGTAACACAGAAAGCCAATGTAGTATAGTATAACTATCCTCGTTCAGATCTAATATGGATAAATCCTTCAATTCTAATTCATAACAGTTAGCATATCCATCCTGTGTCTCATTAACAGCCCATTCCTTGGCCATATCAATATCTTCTGTACAATAAAATCCCAGACCATAGTCGTTATATATCTTACCTTGCCCAAATACAGGTTGTTCTATAATATTAACTGAGCCATGATATAGTTTAATCATAATTATCACATCCTTCTAATAAAACTATACTCCTTAGGGAGTATATATGTCAACAAAAAATTATACCGCCTGCCGAAGCAAGCGGTATTAAACTTTCTTGTTATTAATTTTCTTTCATTCTTAAGATGAACTCATCGTCATCTCCTAAATCAAGCTCATAGCGAAGATCGTCATCTTCCCAAACAAGCTCATCTCCGTCTTTGTCAGGCTTTCCACAAATTCTTGTATAGTACTTCTTGATGTCCTTGATAGCTTCCTCGTATGCCTCATCGCTCTTGCAATCATCTCTATCAACATACCAGTTAACATGATCAAGCTTAACCTCTGAAAAATCAAGACAAAGCTGCAATCTACCCTCTACACCAAAGCCTTTCTCATCTGCGTAAAGAGTATCCCCACACATACCATAATCGTCCTCAGTGAGGTCGTAAATCTCCATAACCTTCTTCGTTGTCATACCAAGCTTAACCTTGTCAAATGGAGTATCTGGCTTAAATATCTTTGGTATGAAGATGATAAGTAATGCAACAACTGCTATAGCTGCTACAATAGCGAGAGCCTTCTTATTAACTGGTTTTTTAGGTCCCTTGTTCATAGGCTGACCATAGCCATACTGCATTTGTGGCTGCTGTGTATAGCCCTGCTGCATATTCTGATACTGCATCTGTGGCTGTGCATAACCCTGCTGCATTTGTGGTTGCTGTGTGTAGTCCATCTGTGACTGCTGTGTGTAATCCATCTGTGGCTGTTGAGTGTAATCAACCTGTGGATTAATAGGCTGACCCATATTCTGATTATTATCCATAATATTCTCCCTTCAATGTAAAAAATATTTATATTTTATAATTTAACTATCTCTTCTTCCTTAACTAAAGGAATACCTGCATCCTTAAGTACCTTCTTAGCTGCAAGTCTATCTGCAACCTTGATAATCATAATCGCTCTTTCCTGGCTCTTTGCAAAGAAGGCATATGCATATTCAAGACTTATTCCAGCCTCTGCAAGTACGGTATATATCTTAGTTATGCTACCCGGCTTATCTTCACCTGCAACTGCTAAAACTTCTGTAATGTTGTAAATATGTCCGCTTTCTCTAAGTGCATTTCCAGCAGCAAATACATCATCTACGATAAGTCTAAGCACACCAAAATCTGCAGCTTCTGAAAGTGAAAGTGCTCTGATATTCACATTAGCATCTGAAATAGCCTTTGAAATATCTGCAAGTCCACCACTTTTATTTTCAACGAATACTGAAATCTGCTTAACTGCCATAATAATTACCTCCCTCTTAAATTAGTCATAAAGCTTTCTCTTGTCGATAACTCTTACTGCCTTACCTTCACTTCTTGTGATAGACTTCGGTGCAACAAGGTGTACCTTAGCCTGAATACCAAGCATAGCCTTAAGAGATGCAACAAGCTGCTTCTCCTTGGCAGTAACCTCTGCAAGATTATCAGAGAACATCTCCTGGCTCATCTCAACATTGATATCGAATGTATCTGTGTTGTTCTTTCTGTCTACGATAATCTGATAATTAGGAGTCATACCCTCATTAAGAAGAACTGTCTCAATCTGTGATGGGAATACATTTACACCACGGATAATGAGCATATCATCGCTACGTCCCATAGGCTTACGCATCTTGATATGAGTTCTGCCACATGAACATGGCTTTCTAGAAAGGATACAAAGGTCCTTAGTCCTATATCTAAGAAGTGGGAAAGCTTCCTTTGTGATACTTGTAAATACAAGCTCACCCTTTTCTCCTTCAGGAAGAACCTCACCAGTCTCTGGATTAATAATTTCTGCAATAAAGTGGTCCTCATTGATATGCATGCCTGTCTGCTCTTCACATTCAAAGGACACACCAGGACCTGACAACTCAGTCAAGCCATATATATCATAAGCCTTAATGCCAAGCTTAGCTTCGATATCACGACGCATCTCCTCAGTCCATGCCTCAGCACCAAAGATACCAGCCTTAAGCTTAATCTCGTCCTTAACCCCTCTCTCCTCGATAGACTCTGCAAGATATGCAGCATATGAAGGTGTACAACAAAGAATTGTAGAGCCAAGGTCAGTCATAAACTGAATCTGTCTATCTGTATTACCTGATGATACAGGAATTGTAAGACAACCCGCCTTGTGGGCACCACCATGAAGTCCTAAACCACCTGTAAAAAGTCCGTATCCGTAAGATACATGAACTACATCCTCCTCATCTGCTCCAACAGCAGTAAGTGCTCTAGCACAGCAATCATCCCAAAGGTCTATGTCATTCTGAGTATAAAATGCCACAACACGCTTTCCAGTTGTACCACTAGTTGAATGAATACGTACACAATCCTTAAGAGGTGCGGCTAAAAGTCCATATGGATAAGCCTCTCTAAGATCATCTTTGGTAACAAAAGGAAGCTTATGTAAATCCTCTATACCTTTAATGTCATCAGGAGTAACACCTTTTTCTTCCATCTTAGCACGATAATATGGAACATTATCCCATACGTGCTTTACCTGCTTAACAAGTCGCTCGCTCTGGAGAGCTTTAAGCTGGTCAACAGGCATAGTCTCTATCTCTGGCTGATAATATTTCTTTGCCATTTCAATTCTCCTTTTTCAAAATTTAAGTCATTTGAATAACTCAGCTATAATTATAATATTATTCCATTACAAGTACAACAAAAATTTCTAAAAAAAGAAAGCCATAAAAACAGCTTTCTTTTATATATTACACTATGATTTTTTAGTTTTTTTAGTGAGCTTTTCCATCTCAACCTTATATGCCATAAGTCTAAAAAGATATTCTGGCATCTTTCTGTTACCAAGTTCCCAATCCTGCATAGTACGATATGGAATACCAAAATACTCTGCAAACTCTCTTCTGTTCATCCCCGTTGTTGTTCTAAGCGCTATTAAATCTTCTTTTAAATCTGCTCTCATACGCATTTCACCATCTCCCGTATTATTATAAAACTGTCACATGCAAAAGGTGTTTCTCACACATACCATACATACGTATTTGCATATGTTACATTCTACTCTTATTTTTTACAAAAAACAACCCTTTAGGCAACTTTAAATGCACTTATTTTGAATTATTTTCCAATCTAATATGCAAGGCGTTTCCTTAGAAAAATAGCCATATCTCCGCCGCGTATCTTGTTTTTTATTCAGCAAAAATCATATCAATTCCCTGTTGAAGAGTTGCCCTGTCAAGGGCACCCATTCCCTGAGCAACAAGGTTCCCTTCTGCATCAATAAAGTATGTTACTGGAATGGAATATGCACCATAAGCCATGGCAGCTTCGCTTTCTGTATCGAAGTATATTGGGAAAGTATATCCCTCACCATCAATAAAGCTTTCTGCTCCTTCTTTTGTCTCTCTCATTCCATCTGTAAGGTTAACCATGACAAAATGTATATCCTCACCATATTCCTTATAAACCTCATCAAAATCTGGCATTTCCATTTTGCATGGTCCACACCAGCTAGCCCAAAAATTAAGCACAACTGGTTTACCCTTAAAATCAGAAAGCTTAACCTGGTTACCTTCTCTATCTAAAACCGTAAAATCTGGGGCTTGAGTATACTCCACCATTTCTTTTGTATCAGCTTCTGTTAACTCTTCACCTGTAATATTCTCGGTATTGTTCTCGTCTGATTTACTAGAATTGTCTATATCCGATTCACCATCGTGTCCACCTTCCTGCACAACCAGCTTATCTGGTGACTCTTCCTTGCTAAGATTATTGTATAATAATGTGGCACCAGCAATTAGTACTACAAGTCCTACAGCTAGTACTATAAGTCCTATATTCTTTTTCATATTTCCTCCTAACTAAGCACAGCAAGCAACTTACCCATAGTTCCTGTTGCCATCATTACGCCAATGATAATCAGTAAGCAACCACACACAAGATTAATTATCTTATAATTCTTCTTAACAAAATCAAATGTCCCTTTTAACTTATCTATTAGCAAAGCACTTATTATAAATGGTATTCCTAAACCTATGGAATAGGAAAGCAACATCAGCATTCCTGTCATTGCCTGTCCCTGTTGAGATGCAAGCATTAATGCAGAACCAAGAAATGCACCTACACATGGAGTCCATCCCACAGAGAATATCACCCCAAAAATAGCTGAGGAGAAAAATCCCAGATTACTGGTATCCATGCTTTTATTACTACCCTTAAATAAATTAAACTTGAACACGCCTAGAAAGTTTAATCCAAAAACAACAACCACAATTCCAGAAACAATATTAACCGCCGTCTGGTGCTCCTTCAAAAAGCCGCCAAGAGTTCCAGCCAGGGCACCCATGGCAACAAATATCAGGGTAAAACCAAGGACAAAACCCAGGGCACATCTTAGTGTTTTACTGAGTTTTCTTTCACCGCCACCAGCAAAATAGGAAACATATATAGGTAGCATAGGCAAAAGACAGGGAGATATAAATGTAATAATTCCTTCTAAAAATGATATAAAATACTGCATAGCAAAACCCTTTCTACTAACCTATTTTACCATATATTTTATACAATACAAATCCAATTATTGCCGTTATTAGTTCAGTTATAGGACAGGCAAGCCACACCCCTGTCATGTTAAATAAGCGTGCCATAATAAATGATATTGGAATAATAATTACAAAGCCTCGAAGCAAAGTAAGTATATGAGCTGGTAAATTCTTTTCCACAGACGAAAAATAAGTAGCAAGTATTATATTAAATCCTACGAACAAATTTGATATAAAATACAGTCTCA